>PMXR01000035.1:6630-33312 GCA_003171035.1 Chloroflexota bacterium | reverse complement strand
GGCGGCTTCTCCATCTGCTGGCGGATGGTGTGGATGACCGCCAGAACGTCGGCTCGGTCGAGGGCCGCGCCGCCGCCGCCACTCCCCGCGCTGCCGCCACTCGCCGCGGCCTCGGCGCCACTCCCGTAGACCTCGATATCGTCGCCGATCGAGTTCGCCGGCCAGAACCCGACCACTGCCCGCGCCCGCAGCGACCCGTCGGCTACGATCCGATCGAGTAGTTGCCGACCCTCCTCGTACAGCGGCCGCGCCGATCCGCCAACCTTGGGATCGTCGAGGATCGCCGGGTACGAGCCCTTGAGCTCCCAGGCGCTGAAGAAGGGCGTCCAGTCGATCCAGTCGACCAATTCTGCCAGCGGCACCTCGATCGCCCGCGCGCCCAGGAAGCTCGGCCGCGGCGCCGCCACGGCGAAGTCCACCACCGTCCGATTGGCGCGTGCCACCTCGATCGATACCCGCGCCATTCGTTCGCGCCGGCCCGCCCGCTCGACACGGGTCGCCTCCTGGTCCGCGGCAACGCCGGCCGCATATGCCGCCGCGCCGCTCCCGAGCAACTCCGACACCACCCCAACTGCCCGCGAAGCGTCGGCCACGTGCACGACCGGCGCCGAATATCGCGGCGCGATCTTGACCGCGGTATGAGCCCGGGAAGTGGTCGCGCCGCCAATCAGCAAGGGCAGAACGAAACCCTCGCGTTCGAGCTCGCCGGCGACGTGCGCCATCTCCTCGAGCGAGGGCGTGATCAAACCCGAGAGGCCGATCACATCCACCTTCTGGGCGCGGGCCTCCTCCAGGATTCGGGCGGTCGGGACCATGACTCCGAGGTCGATGACCTCGTAGTTGTTGCACTGCAGGACCACGCCAACGATGTTCTTGCCGATGTCGTGGACGTCTCCCTTGACGGTGGCCATGAGGATCTTGCCGCGGGCTCGCGTGTCTCCCGCCGCGGCCTTCTCCGCTTCGAGGTACGGAACCAGATGCGCCACGGCTTTCTTCATGACCCGGGCGCTCTTGACCACCTGCGGGAGGAACATCTTGCCGGCGCCGAACAGATCGCCGACCGCGTTCATGCCGGCCATCAGCGGCCCTTCGATGACGTCGATCGGGTGGGCGGCGGCAGCTCGGGCTTCCTCTGCGTCCTCCACGACCCAGGTGTCGATGCCTTCGACGAGTGCGTGGCGGAGTCGGTCGGTGACGGGCCACTCGCGCCACGACAGGTCGGCCTCGGGCCGGGCCGTGCCGCCCGCGGCGTATTGCGGCGCGATCTCCAGGAGCCGCTCCGTGGCGTCGGCCCTGCGGTTCAGGACCACGTCCTCGACGCGCTCGAGCAACTCGGCCGGGATTTCGGAGTACACGGCCAGCTGGCCGGGATTGACGATGCCCATGTCCATGCCGGCGGCGATGGCGTGGTACAGGAACACGGCATGGATCGCCTCGCGGACGGAATCGTTGCCGCGGAATGCGAACGAGACGTTGCTGACGCCGCCCGAAACGTGAGCCTGGGGAAACTCGGCCTTGAGGCGCCGGACGGCCTCGATGTACGCAACGGCATAACCGGCGTGTTCTTCGATGCCGGTTCCGATGGCGAAGATGTTGGGGTCGAAGATGATCTCGTCCGGCGCCAGCCCGACCTGTTCGGTCAGCAGCTCGTAGGCGCGCCGGCAGATGTCCACCTTGCGTTCGACAGTGTCGGCCTGGCCCCGCTCGTCGAAGGCCATGACGATCACCGTGGCGCCGTAACGGCGCGCCAACCGGCCCTGGCGCAGGAACTGCTCCTCGCCTTCCTTCATCGAGATCGAGTTCACGATCGGCTTGCCGCCGATGCAGCGCAGCCCGGCCTCGATGACCGACCACTTCGACGAGTCGACCACGATCGGGACGCGCGCGATCGCGGGTTCCGTGGCGACCAGGTTGAGGAAGCGGGTCATCGCCGCCTCCGAGTCCAGCATCGCCTCGTCCATGTTGACGTCGATGGCCTGCGCGCCGCCCTCCACCTGGGCCCGGGCGATCTCGAGCGCCTCGTCGAACTTCCCGTCCACGATGCGGCGGGCGAACGCCCGCGACCCGGCCACGTTGGTCCGCTCGCCGATGTTCATGAAGAGGCTGTCCGGCCCGATGTTGAGGGCTTCGAGGCCGGCCAGGCGCAGCGCCGATGGCCGGGTCGGCGGAACCCGCGGCGGGAGGCTGCGTACCGTCCGTGCCAGCGCCTCGACGTATGAGGGTCCCGATCCACAGCAGCCGCCGACGACGTTGACGATCCCGGCCTGAGCGAACTCGCCGACCAGGGCGGCCATCGCCTCGGGTGTCTCGTCGTAGCCGCCGAACTCGTTGGGCAGACCGGCGTTGGGGTGAGCGGCGACGAACGTGTCGGCCAGACCGGCGAGCTCCTCGACGTGGGCCCGCAACTGCGCCGCGCCGAGGGCGCAGTTCAGCCCAACGATCAGCGGCCGGGCATGGCGGACCGAGTTCCAGAAAGCCTCGACGGTATGACCCGAAAGTGTCCGGCCGGACGCGTCGGTGATCGTCCCGGAGATCCAAAGCGGCAGCGTGACGCCCAGCTCCTCGAAGACGCCCTCGACGGCATAGATGGCGGCCTTGGCGTTGAGGACGTCGAATACGGTCTCGATCATCAGGAGATCGGCGCCGCCGAGGATCAGACCGCGGGCCGCCTCCGCATACGCCCCGGCCAGTTCCTCGAACGTGACGGCGCGGGCGGATGGATCGGCAACGTCCGGAGATATCGATGCGGTCTTGTTCGTCGGACCGAGTGATCCGGCGACGAAACGTGGCCGGCCGGGCTCGCGGGCTTCGGCGGCGTCGGCGGCCTCGCGGGCGATCCGAGCCGCCTCGACGTGGATCTC
This sequence comes from Chloroflexota bacterium, assembly GCA_003171035.1. Taxonomy (GTDB): domain Bacteria; phylum Chloroflexota; class Limnocylindria; order Limnocylindrales; family CSP1-4; genus Fen-1039. The sequence continues at coordinate 30,451 of PMXR01000035.1, read as the reverse complement.
GTAGGCCACGTCCGACAGCCCGTAATCCGCCTGGGCGATGCGGGTGGCGGTGAACGTGTCGGTGCTGATGATGTCGGCGCCGGCCGCCAGATAAGCGTCGTGAACGGCCCGGATGATGTCCGGCCGAGTCAGGCACAGCACGTCGGAGTCGCCGCGCAGATCGCAGGGATGGTCTCGGAACCGCTCGCCCCTGAAGTCGGCTTCGGTCAGGGCGTAGCGCTGGATGAGCGTTCCGGTGGCACCGTCCAGCACCAGAATTCGCTTCTGGAGGAGAGGCTTGAGCAGGAGCAGGCGCTCATCGCGCGTCCGGGGGCTGCTTGCCTTTGTTGTTCGGGCGACCTCTACGGGCGCTGGCGACGAGAAGTGCGTTTCGGTGGGCCTGCCTCCTTCTTGGCGCAGTGTACCGGTGAAACAGAAAGGGCCCGACCAACGCTCTCGCGTGATCGGGCCTTTGCCGGGGCGGTCGGTCCGCCGGCCTGGCGATCAGGACGGGCTGGTGGCGCCTACCGCGCGACGGTGAACGGCAAATTCATCGGCATTGCCCGACCAACCGCAATCGCACCGGACGATGTTGGTGCGTGCGTTGTACTCCTCGATCAGGTGCGACTTGACCGGCCGGAGAGGGTTCGGGGCGACCGACGTGCGGACTGGCCGAGCCATTGTTCCTCCTCCACATCCCAACTCTGGTGCAGCCGCCGCGACTGATCGGTTGTCGACCACCGCAACACGGATCCGTGCGCGATCGGACACGGCCGCGCCAATTGGGGAGCAGCCGATATTCTACCAGACGATCGACGATCGCCCTGGAATAGGCCTCGATCTCAGGCGCCTCCCCGGGTCTGTCGGCCGAGTTGGGTCAACCCGCCGGTTGCACCTGCCGAAACGGGCAGGGCAAATGGAATATTCGACCTCAAATCGCGGTGTTCCCCTGTTTTCGGCCAAATCAGGGTGCTTACTCAACGCAAGTGACGACTCGTGCCCCGAGACTTTCACCTTTGGCCAACACAAGGCCCGCAGTTTGAGCCACCTGGCGGACCCGTGTTGATGACTGCAATACGTATCTGTTCACGCCAAGAACCGGGGTGTAGGCTGCGCCTGTTCTCATCGGCCTCGGGAACCCGTCATGCAGGCCGACAGAGCGTCTACAACCGGACGGTCCGGGATAGGATCGAGCCGGCTAATTTGAGAAGGAGGCTCGACTCGTGCTAAATGAGCTCTGGGCGAAGGTTTCGGCCCGCGAGAAGTTCGTCGCCTACGGGGCAGTCGCCGTACTCGTCGGCTGGATCCTGGGCCAGGTCCTCGGTTCCAGCACCATCGGTGGCGGCAACGTCGGCGGATACAACATCCCCGGATACACCATCAACTATTTCGGTTGGGGTAACGCGGGCGCTCTGGAGATCCTCGCTCTCCTGGCGGCGATCGTTGTTGCGGTCGTGCTTTATCTCAAGGTCGCCCCGAATATGAAGATCGCCTGGCCGCTTCCGGTCGGCCAGATCCTGCTTGGCGCGGCCGCCGTGTCGCTGGTCTGCGGCGCCCTGGCCACGCTGATCCAGATCACCAACGGCGGCAATCCGCCCATCCTCATGTATGTCTGCGACGTACTGGTTGTCGGTGGCGGCGCGGCCATGACCTGGTTCTCCTATCAGGAGTTCCTGGCCAGCAAGACTGCGGCCTGATCCTTCGAACTCAAAACGGCGGTCGCCTTCGGGCGGCCGCCGTTTCTATTTGGCGAGGGACTGGGGGCCAGGGCGAGGAACTACAGCTAGCCAAGCCCCGATTGCGGCGCTTGCTCGGCGGACCCGGGATCGGCTCCCTGGGCGTGGACGACTCGGAAGCAATCGGAGCAGTAGACGGGTCGGTCCATGTGCGGCTTGAATGGGACCTGGGCCTGGTTGCCGCAGCGAGTGCAAACGACCGCAAAGTAGTCGCGCATCGCCCCGCTGCCACGGTCCCGGCCGGATCCCTCGCCGCTCTCTCTCATCGATCGCCTGGCCGCCCGGCAGCTGGGGCAGCGTTTGGGTTCAGACACGAACCCCTTCTGGGTGTAGTACTCCTGATCCTCGGCCGAGTGTATAAACTCGGCGCCGCAATCGACACATGTAAGTGTCCGATCGACGTAGGTCACGTTTCTCCTCCCGTGGCCGCGGGTTCCGCGCCGCATCGGCAGGCCGGGAGGATAGCAGCAAGACTTTCACAACCCAATGACCGTCCCGGAGGGCCCAACACAGCGCAACGATCGAGTTTGGGTTCGCTCCAACTGAGTTGCGTCACGGGCCCCGGAACCTGGCACAATCGCCACGTTGGCTTGTATCCGCCGCGTCGCTCGCGGCGGTCGAAGCCGGGCCCTCGGTCTTGCGGCGAATCGGGGATCACAGCTGATCGGGTGCGAGGTCCTGGGGCGTCGGCTCAAGAGGAATAGATAGTTCGATGCTGCGGTTGCTGCACACTGCCGACGTCCATCTGGGCGCCAGGCATACGGATCTCGGCGAGCGTGCCGCCGTCCTGCGCGAACGCCAGTTCGCAGCCTTCAAGACGTCCGTCGAGCTGGCCCTGGCCGAGCAGATCGACATATTCCTGATCGCCGGCGATCTCTTCGACTCGAATACTCAGCCCCGGCGTTCAGTTGAGCGCGTTGCCGCCGAGCTGGGTCGCCTCGCCCGCGCGGGGATCCGGACCGTCGTCATCCCGGGCACTCACGATGTCTACGACGGCGCCTCGATCTACCGTTCCTACGACCTTGCGGACATGGCTCGAGCCCCCAGCGACTGGGTCGTCGTCCTCACGCCCTACATGCCGGAGATCGTCTTCCCGCCCCTGGACACAATCGTGTACGGGCGCGTCTTCGACACCAAACGTTCTCCACGGAGTCCGCTGGCGGGACTCGATGCCAGGTCGGACACGCGGGCCAGCTGGAAGGTCGGCATGGTCCACGGCTCGCTGGCGATACCCGGCCGCACGGAGTCAGACGCGGTGGTCGTCACCGAGGAAGAGATCGCCAAGACGGGGCTGGACTATCTGGCCCTCGGCCACTGGCACTCCGCCATCGAGGGTCGGGCGGGGACCGTTTCGTACGCCTACTCCGGCGCTCCGGAGCCCGTCGCCGTCGACCAGGACGGTGCCGGTCAGGTGTTGATCGTCACCCTCGACGACCAGGGCGGACGCCGCGTAGTCACAATCGAGCCGAAGCGAGTGGGCCAGACACGCTCCGAGAAGCTCGATCTGGACGTGAGCGGAGTCCACAGCCAGCCGGAACTGGTCGACGTCCTGGGCCGCCACGCCGACTCGAACCTGGTCTTCGACGTCCGCCTTACGGGCCTATTCCCAGACGACCTGGACCTCGATCCGGACGAAGTCGAGCGTTCCCTGGCGCCGTCCTTCCTGAGGTTCCGCTTGCGGGACAACTCCATCCCGGCCTCGCCCGAGGGCGCGGTTCCGCCCCCGCCCGACACGGTACTCGGAGCGTTCGTGCGCAACGTGGAAGATCAGATAGCCGCGCTCGAGGTGTCGGACGCGCCGGCCCCTTCGGCCGAACCCGGCGCCGTACTGTCGTCGGAGCGGAGCGAGGAAGTCGACGACCTTCGCGAAGTCCTGCGGCTGGGCCGGCACCTCCTCGAAGGCCGGCAGGTGACGCTGTGACGCGGGACACAAGCCGATGAGAATCACTCGTCTGCAGCTTCGCGACTTCGGCAAGCACCGCCGCCTCGACCTGGATCTGGCGCCGGGCTTCACGATCATTCGCGGCCCCAACGAAGCCGGCAAGTCCACGATTCAACGCAGCCTGGAACTCGCCCTCTTCCGCAAGGTGACCGCGGCCACGGCCGAACTGGAGGCTCTGCGGTCCTGGGGCGCGACCGAAGACGAGCGCCTGGCGACCCGGATCGAGTTTGTCGTGGACGACGACCCGTCGCAGACCGGCGGCAGCGCCAAGGGCGTGCTCGAGAAGGAGTTCCGGGGCCAGCGCAGCCGAGTCTCGCTCGATCTGGACGGCAAGAGCTACAACGACCCGGCCAAAGTCGACGAGGTCATGGCCGAGCTAACCGGCATCCCCACCGAAGCCTTCTTCCGCTCGACCGCATCCATCCGGCACGAGGAACTCGACGACCTCGATCGTGACGAGGACGCGCTCCGCGACAGGCTGCAAGCCAGCATCGGCGGCGGCGACAAGGGTTCGTCGCGCGCCAAGTCGCGCCTGGAAGATGCGATCCGCGCGTTGAAGTCCAAGGGCGACAAGAATCCCGGCCGGCTCAAGATCGCGGAGGAGGCCGTCGCCAGGGCCGAGCAGGCCCTCAAGAGCGGTGAGGCCGCACTCGAGAAGCTCGAGAAGGATCGCGACGCCCAAGCCCAGGCGCGGGACGGGCGGCTCAAGGCAGAGCTGGCCCTGACCGAGAGCCGGAACATGCTCGAAGGCGCGCGCCAGGCCGAGCGGCTGCAGTCCGATCGGGCCGTCATCGCCGAGCGGTTCGAGCGGTACCGCCAGGCGGCCGAGGCGCAGCAGCGCCTGCAGGACCTGGAAGCCATGCCGGAGCGCTCCATATCAGGCCTGCGCGATCAGCTCGACCGCATCCGGATGATGCAGAGCCGCGTCTCGGTCATGCAGGACTCGCTGCGCGAGGACCTGGGGCCGGAGGTCGAGCCCGACGAGCCGGAGCCCGAGTACACGACCCTGGCGCTGGGGTCTGTGGCGGGGATCGGCGTCGGCGTGGTCCTGGCCGCGGTCGGTCTCATCAAGATGCTGCCGCTCTTGATCGTGCCTGGCATCGTGGTGCTGGGCGTTTCGATCTTCCTGTTCATGCAGGGCTGGGAGCGCCGTGCGGTGGCTACTAACGTCCACCGCATCAACGAGACCCGAGGCCACGATCGGACCGTTCGCCGCCAGGGTCGCGTGGGCACCGAGGAAGGGCTGCGGGTGATGCAGTCCGGCGTTCAGAACGTCCTGCGCGAACTCGGCGTGCCCGATGTCGCTGCCGCCGAGGCTCTGCTCACGAGCGAGCAGGGCCGCCGCCAGGACATCGCCACTCTGCAAGTTCAGGTCTCGGCCCTGCTGGCCGGCCAGAGCGGGACGAGCGTCGGCGAATTGCGCGACCGCGCCGCCCTGGAGATGGAGCAGAAGACGGCGGCGTTGACCGCGCTCGGGCCCATCGTCAACGACGCCCGGGCTCGCGAGAAGCTCGAGGCCGAGGTTCGCGAGCGCCATGCCGCACTGGAGCGCGCGAGGGATGCGGAAGCCGGCTCGATCGCCCGAGTCGATGCCAACCCCGTCGACGCCGAGCAGGTTGCCGGCGAGGCCGAGCGGCTCGTCACCTGGCAGGGCCAGCTGGCGGCGCTCAAGCGACGGGTACGCATCTATGAGTTGACTCTGGCTGCGATCGAATCATCGGAAAGCGGAACGATGCGCAAGGCCACGCGCTTCCTCGAAGCTCAGGTTGGCCGCGACATCTCCAGGCTGACCGGCGGCCGCTACAAGCGAGTGAACATCGACGATCAGACCCTCGACATCTCGGTCTGGGTGCCCGAGCGGAGCGATTGGGTGCCGGCCTACCAGCTCAGCAAGGGCACCATCGACCAGGTCTTCCTGGCGGCAAGGATCGGGCTCGTGCGGCTGGTGACGCAGGGGCGCCGGCCGCCGCTGATCCTCGACGACCCGTTCGTCACCTTCGACGATGCCCGCGCGGCTAGGGCGGCGCTGTTGTTGCGCGAGTTGTCGTCTGACTTCCAGGTCATCTACCTGGCTTGCTCCAACCGTTACGACGGTCTGGCCGATGTCGTGATCGAACTGCCCGGACCGGCCGAGGCGGAGACGACCCTGACGGGCCCGATCTCTGCCCGCGCCGCCGCCCAGTCGGCCGCCGTTCCGGCCGATGCCACGCCCAAGCCGGCCGGGTCCGCAACGAAGCCGTCGCGCGGCCTGGCAACCTCACTGCTCGACGAAGCGCGCGCCTCGGCCTCCGAAATCGTTGCCGCCGCCGACGCGGCCGATGCCGAAGACAGTGGCAACGACGAGGTGCCGGCGGTCGAGGACCTGACGACGCCGGACGCGTCCCCGGGCGCGGCCCCGGACGCGGCCTCGAATTCACCCGACGCGGCCCCGGACGCGGCCCCGGATCCACTCGACGCCGGAAAGAACGGAGCGTAGGCAATGGCCGCCGACATCCCCGACGGGCTGGCGATCGAACAGATCTGGGTCGTGGAGGCGGACTACTCCGCCGACGCAGCCGAACGTCGGGTCGCCGTGAGGACGGAACATCTGACCCGTTCCGCGGAGTTGCGGGCCGCCGGCAAGATCGTCGAGCTGGGCGGGTTCACGGACATGTCGGGGTCGCTGCTCCTGCTCCGCGTCCCGACCGCGGAAGAGGCCCTGGCGATCGTCAAGGCCGACGTCTACTTCCGCTCCGGGGTCTGGACCGGCTTCAGGGTCCGCGCCCTCGGCCGGCTCGTCCGGGCCGACGAACTCACCGGCCGCTGACGGTCATTCGACGCAGCCCGTCGCGCGGACCTGCCCGGCTAGGGAAATGAGATCGTGGTGTTGAGGATCGGCCGGAGCGAATCCGGGCTCTGATTCTGCAGGTCGAGTTCGTACCGGTGGTCGGCCTTGAGCGTGTAGGAGTAGCCCGGGGATATCGCCGTCTGGGCCGTGTAGTCGACCGTGTCGAGTGGTGTTGCGCTCGTCCCCGACAGGCTGCTCAGGGTGAGAGTCGCCGACAGGACGGTCGGCGACCAATCCGCCTCGAGACTCAGAATGCCGGCGGCCCGGGTCTTGAAAGTGGCGCTGAGCGTGCGCAGTGAGTCCGGATTCGGGAATCCCTGGAATCGGCCGTGGTTGAGGGTTATTGCCGGATGATCCGTCGGCCAGGTGAACTCCACGTCGACAGTCGGCGGCGTAGGGTCCGGGGATATCAAGCTGACGGTCCAGACAGAATGGGCGGTGGCCGCGAGTCGCGTCATTCCGGGTGACGCTCCCCGGTCGCACCCGACCGAAGCCCCGTCCATCGTCAGGCACAGGACGGTCGAGGCCATCGGCGCGGCTCCTACGACCTGCGCAGAGACGCTGCCCGGCCCGTCGCTGGTGAACGAGAAGACGCGGGCCGAGCCCACAGTGCCGGAAGAGTCGACAATCGGGTCGACGATCAGCCCCATGAAGCGGATCGTGGCTGCCGGTGACTTTCGCAGCGGGCCGACCGTACCGGGCGGCGTGGGGCTCGCGCTCGGGGAGGGTTCAGACGAGATCGACGCCGCCGGCGGGGGACCCGTCGGGGACGCGACGGAGGATGGCGCCGTGCTCGGACTCGCGGCCCCGATCTGCCCGGCCGACGGTCCGCCGGTCGAGGCGGCGGGACGTATCGTGGAGCCTGCCAATCCGAGAATCAGGCCTGCCGCGAGCAACAGGGCCGCTCCTCGACGGCGGCGGATCCTCGGACTCGAGCTGGGACTCGAGCTCGGGCCCGGGCCGGGTCGGGTGCGAGCCAGGCGCCGCGGGTCGAAGACGCGCCCAAGATCGATCCGGCGCAACCGACCGAACGGCATCCGCGATCGGCCGGGCTCCCGAGCGGCCGGCTCGGCGACTGCGGCCGGGTCCGCGACGGCGGTCTCGTCGGGGCCTTGCTCCGCTGAACCCGCCAGCGCGCTCGCCAGCTCGGCCAGGGTCGCAGCCGCCTCGCGATCGGACTCCGCCTGCGGCTCCGGCTCCGTCTGGGGCCGTGGGTCTTCCTGTTCCGGGGCGTCGGCCAACCCTGAACCTCCCCAGTCGACTACGCGCGGTCAGGCCTCAGCCATCTTGCGGAACGGAGCCGAGTTGTCGGAATGGCTATGGGAACGAGATCTGCGCGGTCAGGTCGGGGCGGTCGGTACCGGCGGCGCCGGTATTGACGAGTTTGACCTGGTACGACTTGGTGCCGTCGACGTTGGCGGTGAACACGGGGGTGATGTGATCTACGCCCTGGAACTTCCGCTGGTCGAGCGATATCGCAGGCGACGAGCTGACATCGCTCAGGCTCATCGAAGCGTCGGTGCTCACGATCGTCCAGGTGGCCTGGAAGTTGAGCGTTCCGACGCCGCGTGGCTTGAAGGTGGCAGTCAGGCCTCCGAGCGCGTCGGTGGCAGCCGTGCTCTTTCCATTGTTACCCTGGAACCGGCCGTGGGTGAGCGTGATCTGGGGAGTTGTGGTCGTCCATCCGAACGTGACGTCGACAGTCGGGTGCGAAGTCCCATATCCGACGAGGCTTAAGGTCCAGGTGTTGGGAGTGGCGTCGGACTTGGCCCCGACTATGATCAGGAGGTGGTTCGGCCTGTTGATCGGGCAGTTCGGCTTGCTGCCGTCGACGCTGAGGCACATCTTGACGTAGCCGCCCTTTGAGATCTTGGTAACGCTGGCGATGATGTCGCCGACCCCGTTGCTCTGGAACGTGAACGTCCTGGTCGACCCGAGGGGATCCTTGGCGGCATCGAGGGCCAGGTTGCTGAACGAGATCAAGGCTGGGGATGCGGCGCTGCTACGAGCCGTCGCGGATCCGGTTGGGCCGGGCGACGAGCTGTCCGACGGGGTGATCGACTCGCCCGACGAAGTCGGTCCGGAGGCGACCAGCGAGGCGCTGGGCTGCGGTGTATCGCCGGACGTGCCCGACTTGGGGCCCACCACCATCAATGCGGCGGCCACACCGATCAACAACGCGCAGATAACCCCGAGGGCGATCGATACGTTCTTCCAAACCCTGTCGTCCAACTCGGGCTCCTCCTGTCCGATCCATCAGCAGGCGGCGATGGACCTGCGAAAGATACTGCCTGCAGGCCTCTGAGGAAAATCAGAGCGTCGTTGCCGCGGGCCGAGATGGCCTCCCGATGGTCTTGCGGTCCCGCTCAATCCCGCCTGCGCTACCCATTGTGCCTCAACAGCCGGGCTCGGATAGGCTGCGCTGATGAACCTCCGTTCCGCGCCGGACTGGCGCCCGTTGCTGGCCGCGTACTGGATCGCGTCCTTCATCGAAGGATTGGGCGTCTCCCAGATCTGGGCCTTCCTGCCGAACCGGCTCGCCGAGGTCGGCGTTCCCACACACGACGTTCAGTACCTCGTCGGTCTATTGGGGTCGCTCTTCTTCCTGACCGGCCTCCCGATCATCCCGTTGTGGGGCGTGTGGGCCGACAAGTACAGCCGCAAGGCCGTGATCATCCGTAGCGCTCTTGTTGAGGCGGTCGTGTTTGGAGTAATCGCGGCCAGCCGGGCGCCCTGGCAACTCGTGGTTGGAATGTTGCTGGTGGGGTTCCAGCTCGGCAACAGCGGCGTGATGATGGCCGCCATCCGTGACGTCACGCCGCGTCGCCGGCTGGGCCTGGCGCTCGGTATCTTCGCCGCCAGCAGCGTGCTCGGGTTTGGCGCCGGACCGACTCTCGGAACTATCATGATCGACGGCCTTCATGCCTCCAGCGCCGCCGTCTTCGCCCTGGCCGCGGCTCTCTCGGTGGGCGTGGCGATCCTGCTGGCGTTCGGTTCGCAGGAGGTCCGTCCCGAGAAGGTTCCGACCGGTAGCACCATTCGGCTCGCTTTCGGAGCCGTTCGCGGTGTCATGTCGGACCCGATCGTGCGCTGGCTCTTCGTCGTGTACGGCGCGGTGTTCGTCGGCCGCCAGATGTCGGCGCCTTACATGACCTTGCTCATCCACCAGGTCGACCACACTTCGCTCGAGGTCGCGGGATCGGTGGGTCTGGTGCTGGGTGTGGCGACGGTGGTCGGAGCGGCTTTCTCGCCGTTGGGAGGCTGGATAGCAGACCGGTTGGGATTCAGGCTCGTCCTCACGGCCTCGATCGCCGGCATGGCCGTCGCCTTCGCCTTGCTCCCGATCGGAGGGACCGTGGCCTGGCTCGCCGTCGTCTACAGCCTGGCGATCGCGTTCCAGGCGGTAGTGGGAGCGATGGTGTCCGGGATCCTGGCCACGGAGACACCGCCCGAACGCCGCTCCGCGACGCTCAATTTGATCTACCTGCCGCTATACATGGGCGGCATAGCGGGTCCGGCCATCGGCGCCGGGGTTGTCACCCGCGGCTTGCCGGCGGTCTTCTTCGTGGCGGCGGGGATTCTGGCCGCCGCCACGGTCATGGCGGTCGTGTTCGCGCGGCGGACCGGCGGACGGCCGCCGACCGCCGACCGCCGACCGCGGGTCGAGCGGACGGAACCCTAGCGAGCCGAGAACGACGGAACGTCCATTTCCGGCGGGCCTACGTACCGCGCGTCCGGCCGGATCAGCTTGTCGGCCGATGCCTGCTCGATGGCGTGGGCACTCCAGCCGGCCATGCGGGCCAGCGCGAATGTCGGCGGGAAGAGGTCGGGCGGGAGCCCAACGCCCTGCAGCACGGCCGCGGCGTAGTACTCGACGTTGGTCTTGATGACGTGGTCGGGTTTGAGCTCGCCGAAGATGCGCAGGACCACGTCCTCGACCTTGACCGCCGTGTCGAGCCAGCCGGCCATGTCGGCCATGCCTTCGGCCACCTTGCGCAGAGCTGCGGCGCGGGGGTCGTAGGCGCGGTAAACGCGATGACCGAAGCCCATGATCTTGTCGCCGCGGGCGATGGCCTCGCGAACCCACTTCTCGGCCCGCTCGGGCGACCCGATTTCGTGGAGCTGGCTGACCACCTCTGCCGGGGCGCCGCCGTGGAGCGGTCCCTTGAGCGCGCCGATGGCGCCGCATACCGCGCTGGCCAGGTCGGACCGAGTCGAGATGATGACCCGGCAAGTGAACGTCGACGCGTTCAGGCCGTGTTCGGCGCCGACGACGAAGTAGGCGTCGAGAGCGCGAGCCGCGGCCGGATCGGGATCCTTGCCGGTCAGCTGCTGCAGGAACCCGCCGGCGAGGCTGAGCTTCGGATTCGGCGGCACGGGTTCGAGGCCCTGGCGCATGCGATGGAAAGCGGCCAGCGCCGACGGCGCAAAGGCCGTCAGCTCGCGGGCCTGGTCGACCGTGGGCGGCCAGTGCGGCCGGCGCCACGCACCCCAGACGGAGACGGCCGTGCGCAGCGCGTCCATGGGATGGGTGTGGTCCGGCAGCTCGTGCATGGCGCATATAACGGGCTCGGGGATGACGGCAGGGACGAGTCGCGCGCTTCTGCGCCACTCACCGGTCCAGAGCAGCTCGGCGACCTGGCCGTACGTGCCCTTCTCGACGAGTTGGCCGATGGGGTAACCGCGGTACAGGAGCTGGCCCTTCTCGCCGTCAACGAAGCCGATCGCCGTCTCGGCGGCGATGACGCCCGTCAAACCGGGCGAGTACGGCCGGTCCGAAGCGGGTTTGCGCTCCGCCGGTGGCGCGGCCGCGGGCTTCTCCGGCTGCGAGGGAGCGGTGGTCTCGGTATTGCTGGTCGTCATCGTCGCCCTCCTTGGGGCCTGGTGAACGAGCGGCTTACCCGGGCCAACGGTGGCAGCTTGCCTCGGGGTGGCCGAACTAGTGACGCAGCATGCTACCGCGAGAATCGATAGAGGCGCAGAGTGCGCCGAAATTGTCCCGCCCGATGGGGTAGGCCTTGGGGGTTGGAGTTCCCGCGACCGGTCCCGTTCCGGGAGTCGGCCTCGTCAGCCGCGACGGCCGCGATGGTTGTTGCCGTCGAGAGCATCCAGGATCAAACGGATCACGACCGCACCCAAGAAGGCCACCACCAGCGCGCCGAGGAAGCCGCGCGTGCTGTCCATGTGCATCTCTTCAGTGGCGAACCAGCCGCCGAGCAGTCCGCCGAGCACGCCGACGACCGTATTTGCGAGGCAGCCATGAGGCCCTCTCTCGACGACCGCGCCCGAAAGCGCCCCGGCGAGAAAGCCGACGACGATCCAGCCGATGAAGTCCATGTGCGGCATAGCGACTCCTGAGATGTCAGAGCGGTGAAAGTGCTTCGATGATAGGCCGCCGCCCGCGGGATCGTGCCGCGCCGCAGGACAGTTGGGCGGATTCCGGTTGGTAGGGGCATCGGCGGCGCATATTGCCCCTCGAAAGGGTGGGATCGATCCGAGAGTGGCTCGAGGCCCGCCAGATCTGGAGTCACCGGATGCATCGCCGTCGTCGCTGGCTCGTCGTCGCTGCCGCCGTCCTCCTGGTCGGCGCGGTCGAGGCCTTGAGCGACACCGCCTTCGACGCCTTTCTGCCGTTCCCGTTCCACACCCTGCTGCTGGTGGCGGTCGTGGCTGCCGTCGCCGGCGCCGGCGGCTGGCTGGCGTTCGGCCAGATCGACCGGCTGACTCGCGACCTGCGCGAACGGAACGAGGTCCTCGAGACCAGGAACGCCGTTCTGCGTGCCGTCTACGACATAAGCCTGGCGGTCTCCGGCCAGGTCGATCCCGATCAGACAATCGCATCGATCCTCGACCACGCCCGAGCTTTGCTGCGCGCGGACGGGGCGCTACTGGCTCTCGACGGTCCCTCCGGCTCGCTCCGGCTGAAGGCTGCCCGCGCCGCGCCCGGCGTTCTGATCGGCGGCGAGCCGGCAGGAGTTGGAGTCATGGCCGAGGCTGAGGAGGATCTGGGCTGCTATCTCCGGCCGGGCTACGAGATCAGGCTTTCGACGCCCGTCGGCCAGGGCGAGAGCCGAACAGGCGTGCTGGGTGTGGCATACGCGCGGAGCCTGCACCGCCAGGCCGGCGCGGCCGAACAGGAGACCCTTTCTGCGCTGGCGACCCAGGCCAGGCTGGCACTGGAGGCGGCGCGGCTGCAGGGCGAGCTGAGAGTCCTGGCGATCCAGGGGGAGCGCGAGCGGATCGCCCGCGAAATGCACGACGGCCTGGCTCAGGTTCTCGGCTACGTCAACACCAAGTCCCAGGCCGTGGAGGAACTGCTGGCCGCCGGCCGCGTGCCCGAAGCTCGCCGCCTGCTGGCCGAGCTGGCTGCCGCCGCGCGGTCGGTCTACGTGGATGTGCGCGAGGCGATCCTAAGCCTCGGCGCCCCTGTTGCGCCGGATCGCGGAGTGGCGCCTGCCCTCGAGGAGTACGCGGCCGCATACGCGGAGTCGTCAAAGCTCGCGGTCAGGTTCGTTGCCAGCCCGGCGGCCGCTCGCGCCACGCTCTCGGCGGCGGCGCAGGCCGAGGTATTTAGCATCGCCCGCGAGGCTCTGACCAACGTGCGCAAGCACGCTCGCGCTCAGCGCGTGACTGTAGAACTGGGCATACAGGGTGAAGAGCTGATTCTCCGCATCACGGACGACGGCGTAGGTTTCGATGCGGACGTGCTTACCGTGGGCCCGGAGCGATGGCCTCACTTCGGCCTGGCCGGCATGCGGGAGCGCGCCGAGTCGGTCGGCGGCGGCATCGCCTGGCATAGCCGGCTCGGGACCGGAACCGAAGTCGAACTACACGTGCCTGTGGGCGGGGGTTCCTGGAGCCCTCCGCAGGCCGGTGGCATTTCACCTGGTGAGTTGGGGCGTCCCGCGATGCAGCACCAGGCGGTCCATTCGCCCGCTCAACCAGTTTCGGAGGCAGACTGAGATCATGAGAACTGTGCTCGTCGACGACCATGCTCTATTCCGCGATGGCGTCGCATCATTGCTCCTGGCCTGGGGCCATGAGGTCGTGGGCCAGGCTGCCGACGGCGGCGAAGCGATCGATCTCGTCGACGAGACCTCGCCCGACGTGGTCCTGATGGACGTGCGCATGCCGAACGTCTCGGGCCTGGAAGCTACGGCGCGGATCAAGGAGAAGCACCCAGAAGTCGCGATCGTGATGTTGACGGTCAGCGAAGACGAGGCCGATCTATTCCGAGCCATCAAGGCCGGGGCTCAGGGCTACCTGCTCAAGAACCTCGAGGCGCCCCAATTGCGGACGATGCTCGAGGGCGTGGCCCGCGGCGAGCCCGCAATCACACCAGCCACAGCCGCTCGGATCATCGATGAGTTCCTGCGTGCACCCGGCGCCGCCCGCCAGGAAACGCAGCGTCTGACCGAGCGCGAACTGGAGGTGCTCCAGCTGGTCACTGCCGGGCAGCGGAACCGCGAGATCGCGGCCGAGCTGGGCATCAGCGAGAACACTGTCAAGTTCCACCTGAAGAACATCGTCGAGAAGCTCCACGCCCAGAACCGTGCCGAACTGGCAGCTCGCGCCGTTCGCGAGGGTCTCGTGCCGGAGTTGCCTCGCGACCCGGTCACCAACGAGCGCTGGCACCGCGAGGCCCCGGTCCGGCATCGCTGACAGGTTGACCGCAGGGCTACCCTGGCGGGTAGCACGATTGCTTTCTTCCGGCATGTTGTGTGCGGCGGCCGCGGCGACCATGCTCGGTGGAGCAAATTCGTACCGCCGAGGCGCCCCATGGGCTATCGCATTCAGGTTGAGACCTCCGGTTGTCTGAACTGCGGCGTCTGCATGGACGTCTGCCCGGTTCAGGCCCTGGACATGACCCGACCCGAGCGGCCGGGCGTGGAGGGCGCCGGAGTGTTCGGGCGGCCCTTCGAATGGATGATGGAATTCCCGATCCAGGTCGGTGAGTGCATCGGCTGCGGCATCTGCGTCCGCGAGTGCCCGACTCACGTCGTCCTCCTCGACAGCGTCGATGGAGCCACTCCGCTCGCTCCCCGCCAGGGCCCGATCACCCGACCCACCGAGCCGGCGCCCAACTGGCAGCCGCTCAGCGACACCACCCGCGAGTCTCTAAGGCCGGCCCGTGTCTCGCCCTGGGGACCGGCCTTCCAGTGGAACGTGGCCGAACGGCCGCAGGACTGGCAGGTCTGGCGGTCGATGGTCACCGACTCCCGCCGCGATCCCATCGCTCCCTGTCAGGACGCCTGCCCCGCCGGCACCGACGCCGGACGGTACGTTGGCCTGATCGGCCAGGGCCGTTACGACGAGGCGTACGCGGTAGCTGCCGAAGTCAACCCGTTCCCGTCGGTCTGCGGCTGGATCTGCACCGCGCCTTGCGAGTCGGCCTGCCGCCGCGGCACTCTCGACGAGCCGATCGCGATCCGGCGTCTCAAGCGCTTCGCCGCGGAGCAGGGCAAGCTGCCGCCGGTCGCTCCGCCAAAGACCGGGCGCAAGGAGAAAGTCGCGATCGTCGGCGGTGGGCCGGCCGGCATGTCGGCCGCGTACTACCTGGCCCGGCTCGGATACGGCGTGACCGTTTTCGAGGCGATGCCGGTCCCGGGCGGAATGATGGCGATCGGCATCCCCGAGTACCGCCTGCCGCGAGAAGTGCTGCGCGAGGAACTCGATCGCATCGTGGGTCTCGGCGTGGAACTCAAGCTCGACAGCGCCATGGGCCGCGACTTCACTCTGGCCGACCTCGAGTCCAAGTACAACGCCGTCTTCCTGGCCACGGGCGCGTCCCGCAGCCGCAAGCTGGGTGTCCCGGGCGACTCCCTTCCGGGAGTGGCTCCGGCCACGCTCTTCCTCAAGCAAGTCAACCTGGGCGAAAAGCCCGCTATCAAAGGCGCGGTCGTCGTGGTCGGCGGCGGCAGCACGGCCATGGACGCGGCCAGGTCAGCACTCCGGTCCGGCGCGTCGTCGGTGACCGTGTTGTACCGGCGCGGCCGGGCCGAGATGCCCGCCCAGTCCGAAGAGGTCGAAGCGGCCGAGCACGAAGGCATCAAGATCCTGTTCGAGGCCGCGGTCACTCTGGTCGAAGGCGGCAAGGGCGACAAGGGCGTGACGTCGGTCACGTACATGAGCCAGCGGCCGACGGGCTTGTTCGAGGGCGGCCGCGCCGTCTACGAACCGATCCCCGGCAGCGATCGCTGCATCGACGCCACCACCGTTCTGGTGGCGGTCGGCGAAGAGCCCGACCCGTCGATCCTGCCCGCCGGCGCCGGCATCGAGACCAGCGGTTTCTCGGGCATCGTGGCCGACTCGGCCCAGGCTACGGGGCGCAAGGGCGTGTTCGCCGGCGGCGACGTTGTGTCGGGCGCCAAGACGATCATCCACGCCGTTGGGGCCGGCCGCCGCGCTGCCGGTTCGATTCACGAATACCTCTCGGGCAGCCGCGATGGCGAAGCCGAAATCATGGCCACGGTTCGAATCCCCAAGGCTCCCGAGCCGGTGCTCACCCTCGATCTCGCCACGCGGCCGAGAGTCGGGATGGAACTGCCGGCTTACAAGCCTGGGTCCTTCGCGGCCACTCAACCGAGCCTCGAGCCGGCGGCGGCACGGTCGGAAGCGTCACGTTGCTTCCGCTGCGATGCCGTCTACCGCTGCGAGCAAGTCCACGTCAAGTCGGGGCGGGGCCCCGGCGACGGTCCAGCCGTTCATGCCCCGGATCAGGCGCCGGCGGTAGTCGGCCGGTCAACGCCCGCTAAGTCGGTGGGCACAACGTCGATCACAGGAGGTCGAGACTGATGGATTCTCCCGCGTTCGGCGCGGCCGAACAGTTCATCGAAGGAACCATTGCCGCCGCTCTTGTGGCGCTCTGGCTGCTGGCCGTCGCCCTTCACCTGGCTCGGCCCTATATGCTCGCGCTGACGCGCAAGTTCACCCTCCGGCTCGGTGCCGATCTGTGGTGGACGATCTACGTCGGCATGCGCGACGTGTTCCTGCTCCAGGTATTCCTGGGCAGCTTCATCTTCCTATACCCCGACGTGGTGAAGAACAACGACCTTCCGATCACCGGCGGGTTGGCCGCGGCGGCGGCATTCGCCGTCCTGATCCTCAAGTTGATGACCAACGGTGAGACGAACCCCCGCAGCTTCCAGGCCCAGACGGTCCTGATCGGGCTCGGAGCGTCGCTCTACCTGGTGCCCTACCTCCTCGGCAGTCAGGTCACGACGGTCAACAGCAGCATCGCCACGCAGCTGTCCTCGATCCTGGTCAGCTCTCACAACCCCACCTGGGCGCTTGCCCTCTGCTATCTATCCGGTGCTCTGGTGGGCGTCATGGGTTTGGTCGCCGTTGCATACAACCTGAGACTGGCCTCACCGCCGCCTCGCAAGTCCGAAGCCCCGGCCACCCAGCCAGCGGCCCAGAGCTAGGAGATCACGATGCCTGACCAGCAAGCAGCTCTCGTCCAGGGAACCCAGTACTGGCTCGTCCTCTCCATCGCCGCAATCCTGCCGATCCTGTGGTCCTTCACCCTGGCCCTGCATTTCGCTCGGCCGTACATCGTCCGGTACCTGCAGAGCCTCACGCTCCGATTCGGCGGCGACGTATGGTGGCTCAGCTACGTGCTGATGCGCGACGCGCTCATGGTGATCACGCTGGCCCTGAGCGCGATCTTCCTATTCCCCAACCTGTATCTGAACTCCGATCTGGGCCTGCCGATCACGGCGCCGCTGGCGTCATTGGTGCTCTTCTGGGCCTTGTTCGCCAAGGTGACCGGCGACTCCGACGACAATGCCAGGACATTCCGGATCGTATCGGTCCTCCTCGTTATCGCCTCCGCGCTCTATATCATTCCGCAGATCTACGGAGTGGAGGCTGGGGACCAGGTAGCGTCCCTGAACTCCATCGCCGGACTCGGCGGGATCCCCGGCGCGCTCGTAGTCGGCCAGGACCTCTCGCTGCCGTACGCGATCCTCAACCTGAGCCTGCTCGGGTTCGCCGCCACGGGCGGGGCGATGTTCCTGTGGTTCCTGCGCAAGTCCAAGTTCGAACCGGCGCAAGCCGCATAGCGACACGGCCTGCCGGCGGCCCCACGGGCCGTTCATCAGCTGCCCAAACGAACCGCCGCTCTTCGGAGCGGCGGTTCTTCGTTGTTCGGCTCCCAGACGGGCAATCTCCTTGGAACGTAGACTGATCGCGCCTCAGATCGGCGCCGGCCGTGCGCTCGCCTGGGTCCTCGAGTCGGACGGCCCTGATCGGAAGGGTCGGCAACACTCGGCCCGGTTCGGGTCCGTAGCGGAGAGCAGAGTGGCGATCTTCAGCGGTCGGTGGACGGTCGAGGATGAGGAGCTCGGCCACTGCACCGTCTTTCGAGGCAGCCTGCCCATCGCCGGCGTGCTGGCCGGCATCGGGTTGGCAATGCTCGTGCTCTTCGGCTCTGCCTCGTGGCGCAACAACTATTGGAACCCGGGCGGCATCTTCACACTCGCCCTGTTGCCTTCGGTGTTCTGGGCATTGGCCCTGCAGTACTGGCGTACGGAGCTCCTGGTCGGGGCGAACGGGTTCCGACTGGAGCGGCCGTGGCGGCCGTTCCAGGTCCCGCTGAAGATGGCCTGGAGCCAGGTCTCCGGAAGTGTGGTTGGCAGTCAGACCGACCGCAGGGGGACAAAGGCGTGGCTGATCGTGACCCGGACCGGCGGCGAGAAGATCACGATTTCCCAGCAGTACTCCGCCACGTTCTGGGAAATCGGCGCGGCGATGGAGGATTGCCGCAAGGCGGCGCTGGCGGCTCATCCGCAGGACGCCTCGCCGAGCTGATCGGGCGGGTCGGGATGCGACTCGATACGGGCCTCGTGGCGCGCCCGCGGCGCATCGTCGAACGGCCGCTGACTCCCGTTGCGGCGGTCTCAGCCGATACCTCCGGCGAGTAACCGAGGATTCGCCATGAACGTCAGCGCAATCGACCCCACTTCAGCCGCCCGGGACCACCTGGCGGCAGCAGCCGCCTCGCAGAAGTCGCCCGCCAAAGCCGCCCCGCCCGCCCCGCCTGCACATGCCGGCCACGAACGCGCCGCGCCCGCCGTCACCGTCGCCGCTCTGTCGACCCCGGCCGCCACGGTGAGCACGACGAGTATCCCGGCCACGGTCAAACCAGAGGATCGAGCCGAGTACCTGCAGCTCCTCAAAGCGCTCGGCGGCAACGTGAACGCCGCTCTTGCGGCTCTTGCCGCTCGAGCCGCCGCGACCCAGGCCGCCTGATCGGCTAGCTGCGCAACTCCGCGGGGATCTCGGCGGCCGCGGCCACATCCACGATCCAGATCGCGCCGGTTCGGCGTGTTCTCTGAACCGGCCAGCGACGGCCGTCGCGGACCGCGCCGAAGACGTGGCCCAGCGCTGGCGCCTTGACCGCTCCCCAGGTCACGACCAGAACCGGCCCCGCCTCGAGAAGTCGCGGGTTCACGGTGACGCGCGGCAAGTGCGGTCCGATGTGCGACGGCGCAGGCACGCCCATCGTCCAGGCCATGCTGTCCAGCGCCGGCGAGTCGGGGAAGCACGACAGCACGTGGCCGTCGTCGCCGACGCCCGTCAGGATGAGGTCGAAGCCCGGCCAGTTGCCGTCGACTATCGGGACCCCGGCGCAGAGTTCCTCGGCATAGCGTGTGGCGCACCAGTGATTGTCACGAACCTCGGCCAGGGCCCGGTCTGTGGGGAACGGGTGGATGTTGGCCGTAGGCAGCGGCGCGCCACCGACGCTTCCACCGCCTCCCAGCAGGACGTCGTCGAGCGAGGTCACGTTGGATTCCGGGTGGCCGCGAGGCACGAAACGATCGTCGCCCCACCAGACATGGACGTTCTGCCACGGGACCTGATCGACGAGCGGGGACTGCGCCAGCAGCCGGTAGATCGGGATTGGGGTGCTGCCGCCGGTAGTGCAGAAGTCGGCCCGGCCCCGCCGGTCGACGGCCGCGATCAAGGCCGCAGCGATTCGTTCCGCGGCTTCGGCTGCGGCTTCGTCCGGCCCGGCCGCGACCACGAGTTCCGGCTCCCCCTTGTTTGGCGCGGGTAGGGACGCGACCGACCGGCCGACCATCGTCTCAGAGGTCGGGGAGAGATCAGGCTCGTGTTCAGTCATCTGTTCGGGCTCCTAGCAGCCGACCGCCTTGTGCGCTGCTGACTCTACGCCCAGCAGCCTGCCGGCGGTAGAGAGGGCATGCACCGAAACCGGGTCGGCGGCGCCCTCCTCGACTGCTCGCCCCAGAAGATCGGCGTCCTTGAGGCGCGGCGCAGCGTAGCTTCTGCGGACGCGCTCGCGGCCGTTGTCCAGAATCACAACGTCGACGCTGCGATCGCTGGCCGCCACGGTCCCGATCAGTTCGGCGCCACGCAGCCGCGAGGTGATCTCGACCCGGACGGTCGATCCATCCGGCAGCTTGGAGACGGCCGGCATCAGCACGACTTCGACCTCATGGCCCGACTGGCGGAGCATGGCGGTTCTTGTGCCAGTGTCCAGGCGGCGCAACGGTGAAACCACGGTCATGCCAAGTCGCGATGCCAGCCAGGCGACGTGGTACAGCGGCCTGACCACGTTGGTATCGCCGTCCGGATCGCCGGCTTTGGTGGCGGCGTATTCGACTTCGATGCGGCGGACGGCGCCCAGGTGCGGCCGAAGATCCGGCAGGTCGTACACGGAGGCCAGTGCCTCGCGCCATCGCGACTGGCGCAGCAAGGCCCAGTCCATCACGACCAGGTTGCGCTGTTCGGCCACTGCCGCCAGCTGGCCCAGCATGCCCAGGCCGCACCCGGACCAGGCCGAGCCGTCGACGATCAACCGATCGGCGAGGGGCAGCAGCCGCTCGGCGCGGTGGGTCTCGAAGGGCGGATCGGCAGGCCACCACAAGGCCACGGGTAGGTCGTGCACGAGAAGCGGGACGATGATCGAAGCCAGGTGTGAGCCGGTTTCACCGTGAGCGGTGACGTAGATCATCTCGGCCCCGGTTTCGGCCTTGCCCGCCGACGTGGTGAGGGCCAGAGCCTCGATGCGGGCGTCGAGGCCGCTGGGCCCTTCCGGGTCCACCTCGGTCAGAACGAGAGAGCGAGACGCATGGCGGCCGGCCGTGGCGGCGATGGTGAGGGCGCAGGCGTCGGCAGTGTCCGCGTCGCCTGCCATCACGACCAGATTGAGCACGCTGGTTCGCGCGGCGACATGGTGGCCGCCGGCATCGCTGGTTTCCTGGGAGGCGGCAAGCGCCGCGGCCGCGCGCGCGGCGGCCTCGGCCTGAGCGGCCACGAGCCTGGCGTGAGCATCGGCGGCCTGGGCGCGAACGACCGCGGCTCGGGCCCACAGATTGCTCAGCTGGCCCTCGACCTCGGGAATGGAGTGGGCCACCGGACGTGGCCCGTTCAGATCCTGCGCCACCGCCGGCCGTCCCGCTCGATGAGCTGATCCGCCGTTTCCGGGCCCCAGGATCCCGCGGCGTAGTCGGGGAAGTGTGGAGCCGGCTGTTCGGCCCAGGCGTTGATGATCGGCGTCACCACCGACCAGGCCGCTTCCACTTCGTCGGCGCGTGTGAAGAGCGAGGCGTCGCCGAGGAGCGCGTCGAGGATCAGCGTTTCATATGCATCCGGGGAATCAACCACGAACGAGGTGTCGTAGGCGAAGTCCATGTTGACCGCCCGGACGTCGAGCCCCAGGCCCGGAACCTTGGCTGCGAAGCGCAGCATGATTCCTTCGTCGGGCTGGATCCGCATCGCCAGTACGTTTGGCGCGGGATCCCCGGCCGAGTCGCGGAAGAGTCGCAGCGGCACTTCCTTGAACTGGATCGCGATCTCGGTCGCGCGCTTCGGCAGCCGTTTGCCGGCGCGCAGGTAGAACGGGACGCCACTCCAGCGCCAGTCGTCGATCGTGAAGCGGCCGGCGACGAAGGTCTCGGTTTCCGATTCGGGATCGACCTCCGGCTCCTGGCGGTAGCCGGGCACCGGCTCGCCCTCGACCCAGCCGGGGCCGTACTGGCCGCGCACGATCTCGTGCTTTATCTCATCCGGAGTCGGCGTGCAGATCGCCCGGAGTACGGCGAGCTTCTGGTCGCGCAGGGCGTCGGCTTGGAACGACGACGGCGGCTCCATTGCCACAAGGGTCATCAGCTGCAGGAGGTGGTTCTGCAGGATGTCGCGGCTGGCGCCGGTCTCCTCGTAGAAGGCACCGCGGCCTTCGACGCCGATCGACTCACCGACGGTGATCTGGACGTGGTCCACGTAGCTGCGATTCCAAACGGGCTCGAAGATGCCGTTGCCGAACCTGAAAACGAGCAGGTTCCGGACCGTCTCCTTGCCCAGGTAGTGGTCGATGCGGTAGACCTGCGACTCGCGGAAGACCTTGTTGACCTCGTGGTTCAGCAAGCGCGCCGATTCGAAGTCGCGCCCGAACGGCTTCTCGACGACCAGCCGGCGCCAGCCGCCACCGCGCATCTCGTGGTCGAGGCCGACGCGACCCATCTGGCGGACGATCTCGGTGACCTGCGAGGGTTGAGTGGCCAGGTAGAAGAGCCGGTTGCCGGCCGTGCCGCATTCCTTGTCGAGTTCGTCGAGCCGCGTTCCGAGGCTGTCGAAGGCGGCGTCGTCCGCGAAGTCGAGCTGGTGGTAGACGATCCGCTTGGCCAGCTCGGCCCAGGCCGCCTCGTCGATCGGCTGCACGCGCGAGTACTTCTCGAGCGAGGCCCTGATCTCGGCCGCGAACGACTCGTTGGTGTACGGCCGGCGGGCCACTGCCACCAGGCTGAACTCGGCCGGCAGCAGGTTCGTCCGCCACAGCTGGTAGATCGCCGGGATTACCTTGCGGTGGGCCAGGTCGCCCGTGGCGCCGAACAGCACGAAGGCGCACGGATCGGGGACCTGTTCCAGGCGCAGGCCTTCGCGGAGCGGGTTCTTGTCCGGGTCGGGCCGGCTGTGCCTTCGCGCCGACGTCGCCGCTTGCCTGAGCTGCAGGGTGGTGCGCGCGACCGGCGGTGCGGTCGCGGGTCGGCCCGGGCCCTTTGGTCGGCGGTCGGTGCTGGCGTCCATCGCTACGCCGTGCCGAGTGCGGCGGCGAGGGCGCGGCCGAGCGTGGCCAGGCCGGCGTCCGGGTCGCTGCCAAGGTTGATGCGCAGGATCGGCAGGTCGTGACTTTCGATCGTCTGGGCGTCGCCGATGGCCTGGGCGTCGATCAACGAACCAAAGGTGTAGGCCTTGCCCGGGATCTCGCGGTCGTCGGGATGCTCGGCAATGAGCTGAAGGAACCAGCCGATCGGGGCGCCGCCCTTGTGGAGCTGCCCGGTGGAGTGCAGGAACCGCGGGCCGTAGCCTACGGTCGTGGCCCGATGCGTTTTGTCGCGGAGGAGCGTCCGGATGCCCGAGAGAGCCTTGTCGCGTGCCGGCGTCTGGGCCACGTACGCCTGAATGGACGCATAGCCGTTGGCCACGAGCTTGCCGAGATGGGCCTTGAGCGCGTCTCCGAGTGCGGCCTCGTCCGCGGCGCTCACGGCGGTGGAACCACCGCTCGGGGCCGCGCCGGATTCGTACGCGGCGAGGACGGCACGCGTGTTCGTCTTGGCTTCCTCGACGTTGGGCTGGTCGAACGGATCGATGCCCAGAACGATGCTGGCCAGGGCCGTGGCGATCTCCCAGCGTACGAACTCGGCGCCGAGTTCGATCTTCGAACCGACGGCGATGCGGATGACCGGATGTCCGGCCGCCGCCAGTTCGGCCAGGCGAGCGTCGACCTTGGAGCCGATCGACGGGTCGGGGCCGGCGGACCCGTTGAGAGTGATCCGGACGAAGACCCGGTCGTTGCCGTAGGTGGAGACGGCGCCGATAGGCTCGCCGTCCACCGGCACGACCCCGACTCGGGCGGCCGGCGGGGCTGCGTCGTGGGCCCGCTTGGCGACGCTGGCGAGCGTCTCCTTGCCGGTGCTCTCGGCGATGAGCTGCTCGACCCACGGGCCGAAGGCGGCCAGCTCGCGGTCGATGACGAAGGTCAGCTTGTCGCGACCGTTGGCGGCCAAGACGCCCATCGCGATTCCAAGGGCCAGGCCGGGGTTGGATGCCGGGTCGGTGGCGCCGCAGGCCACGACCATTGCCCGGGCTTTCTCGAGGAGCACATCGAGATCGATGCCGAGCAGCGCGCCCGGAACGAGGCCGACGTACGTCAGCGCGGAGTAGCGGCCGCCGACATCGGGCGGATTGAGGAAGACCTCGCGTAGCTGGTCGTGGTGCGGGATCGACTTGAGGCTCTTGTCCGGGTCGGTGATCGCGGCCATGAAGTCGCCCGGCTGCGTCTGCCGTCCGACGTGGGCATCGCTCAGCGCGTCT
>PMXR01000035.1:0-6623 GCA_003171035.1 Chloroflexota bacterium | reverse complement strand
GTGGCGGCGACCGCGGCCGGATCGGTGGAGTCCAGGACGCGGACCGCGGTCCCGCCCTCGGCCGTGCCGAACACGTCGGTCAAGAGGGCCGGCGCCAGGCTGCTTCCGCCCATGCCGCCGAGTACGGCCGTCGTGAACCCCTCGTCGCGGATCGCGGCGGCGAACGCCTTGAGCTGATCGGTTTCATCGGCGAAGTGGAATGGTGCCTCGAGCCAGCCGAGCCGGGTCGAGATCGCCCGCTGCACGACATCCTCGCTGCTCCAGACCGAGGGATCGCGGCGGCCGATTGCGCGATCTGCCCACTTGTCCTTGACGGCCAGGTCGCGGGCTGCGGCCAGGGCAGCCTCCAGCGCGGCGTCGCCGAGGGTGAGGTCTAGGTCGAAATCCTTCATTGGGCAGCCTCGTGGTTGGCGCGCGGTGGCCGCGGCGCACAGTCGATCAGATTCTGTGGAGATGTCTCGCCGAAAAGATACAGGCCTGCAGCCAGATTCGGGCGGAGGATCTCGGGACGTTCCTTGCTCGTGCTGCCTTGCGGTCGAGGCGGCACCGATGTTCCAGCCGCCGGTCAGCCGCGGATCAGCCTCGCCCGGTCAGTTCCATCGTGGCGGCCTCTTGTTCGATGGCGCGGATCTTGCCGACGCGCCGGACGTGGCGCGAGGCGCCGCTGAAGCGTGCGGCCAGGAAACTCTCGGCGCACGAAACGGCCGTTTCTATGCCGATGACTCGGGCTCCGAGCGCGAGCACGTTCATGTCGTCGTGCTCTACACCCTGGCCGGCGGAATACGTGTCGTGGCACAACCCTGCGCGGATGCCCGGCATTTTGGACGCGGCGATGGAAGCACCGACGCCGCTGCCGCAGATCAGCAGGCCGCGGTCTGCCTTGCCATCCAGGATGGCGAGGGCAAGCGCTCGGGCGTAGTCGGGATAGTCGTCTTCGGCGTTCGAGCCGTCGCCGCCCAGGTCGATCAGTTCGTGGCCGAGCGGCGCCAGCCGGGTAAGCAGTTCGGCCTTGAGTTCGGCGCCGGCATGGTCGGCAGCCAGAGCGATGCGCATCGGAGCTCCTTCCTTGTTGCCCGCGCTCAGTGCTTGTCGCCGCCCGGTGCGGTGACGCGGCCGTGGGACCCGTCGCGGACTACCTCGCGGGCGACTTCCACGAGCCGGTCGGCCGTGATGCCGAGGGCCTTGAATATCTGCTCGGCCGGGGCCGAGGCGCCGAAGCGGTCGATGCCGATGATCGCACCCTCGTCGCCGGCGTAGCGATCCCAACCGAACGGGCTCTGGGCCTCGATGGTGACCCGCTTGCGAACCGCACGCGGCAGCACCGATTCGCGATAGGCCTCTCCCTGGGCCTCGAAGAGCTCCCACGAAGGCAGGCTCACGACGCGAGTACGGATGCCCTCCTTCTCGAGGACGTCTGCGGCGGCCATCGCCAGCTGCAGCTCCGAGCCCGTGCCGATGAGGATCAGGTCGGGCTTGCCGGCGTCGCCGGATGCGTCGCGCAGCACGTAGCCGCCGGCGGCCACGCCCTTGCGGGCCTTCTCGAGGGTGCCGGGGAGAACCGGCAGCTTCTGGCGGGTCAGCAGCAGAGCCGTGGGGCCTTCGCACACGTCGACCGCGCAAGCCCAGGCCGCAACCGCTTCGTTCGCGTCGCCGGGCCGCATGACCGTCAGGTTGGGGATCGCGCGCAGGGACGCGGCGTGCTCAATCGGCTGGTGCGTGGGGCCGTCCTCGCCGACGCCGATGGAGTCGTGGGTCC
Source organism: Chloroflexota bacterium (assembly GCA_003171035.1). Lineage (GTDB taxonomy): Bacteria > Chloroflexota > Limnocylindria > Limnocylindrales > CSP1-4 > Fen-1039. The sequence goes on along the minus strand of PMXR01000035.1, from coordinate 4,867 downwards.
ACACGTAGACGAGCCGCAACCTCTGGAGGGCCGCCAGTCGCACCGATCCACGCATGTAGTCGCTGAAGGTCAGGAACGTGGCCGCGTACGGGATGAAGCCGCCGTAGAGGGCGATGCCGTTGACGATCCCGCCCATGGCGTGCTCACGCACCCCGAAACGGATGTTCCGCCCGAACGGGTTCTCATCCTCGAACATGCCGGCGCCTTCGACGTCGGTCAGGTTCGATTCGGACAGGTCGGCAGATCCGCCGAAGAGCTCCGGCAGCGTCACTGCCAGGGCCTGGATAGCTTCCTGGCTTGCCTTCCTGGTCGCCGGTCCATCGCCGACCGGATAGCTCTTGAGGGGTTTGTCCCAGCCTTTGGGCAGCCGGCAGGCCAGGCGCCGCTCCAGCTCCGCGGCCTGGTCCGGGTACACGGCCGCGTAGCGCGCCAGCCGGTCGTGCCACTCCGCCACGAGCTTCTCGCCGGCCGGTATGGCCGCGCGGAAGCGGGCCAGAGCTTCGTCCGGGACGAAGAAGTGCTTGTCGGGATCCCAGCCGTAGAACTCCTTGGCGCCGCGGACTTCGTCCTCTCCCAGCGGCGACCCGTGGGCTTTCTGGCTGTCGTGTTTGGTCGGCGCCCCGTAGCCGATGTGCGTCCGCACGGCGATCAGGCTTGGTCGCTCCTCGGCGCGCGCCGCCTCGATCGCGGCTTCGATCGCGGCCACGTCGTTGCCATCCTCGACGCGGTTGGTGTGCCAGCCGTAGGCGTCGAACCGCTCCAGGGTCCGGTCGGAGAACGCCATGGCGGTGGGGCCGTCGAGCTGGATGTGGTTGTCGTCGTACAGATAGACGAGTCTGCCCAGCTTGAGATGGCCGGCCAGCGACGCGGCCTCGGCCGAGATCCCTTCCTGGAGGTCGCCGTCGGAGCAGATGGCGTAGACGTGGTGGTCGATCAGTGTGTGGCCGGGACGGTTGAACTCGGCGGCCAGGCGGCGCTGCGCGATGGCCATGCCGACGCCGTTGGCGAAACCCTGGCCGAGCGGCCCCGTCGTCGCCTCGACGCCCCTGGTGTGGCCGTGCTCGGGATGGCCCGGCGTCAGCGAACCCCACTGCCGGAACGATTCGAGGTCCTCGATCGTGAGCCCGTAGCCGGTGAGATAGAGGAGCGAGTACAGCAACATGCTGGCGTGGCCGGCCGACAGCACGAATCGGTCCCGATTCGGCCAGCTCGGATCAGTGGGGGCGTGGCGCAGGAATCGCGTCCAAAGCGTGTACGCCATCGGAGCCATGCCCATCGGCGCACCGGGATGCCCCGAATTGGCCTTCTGAACGGCGTCCATGGAGAGCGTCCGGATGGTGTCGATGGCAAGCCGGTCCAGCTTGTCGACTGGTGCGGTCATTCGATCCTCCGTTACGTTCCATACAGTTGCCGTCGCCGTGCCGGCGCCGGGCGGGACGCGACCGTCGGGCCGCCGTCGGGGCGTCGGGGGGTTGGAACACCAGTCTCGCTCGACGGCCTCGGTGAGGGTCGGCAGCTGTCCGAAACTTGGCCGTCGAGGTGGGCGTCAAGAGGTCATTTCTATCCGATCGACGCCTTGGGTCGATCACGCCATTCATTCTACGGCCGGTCGAGGCCGGCGGTGCGTTTGGCTGCCGGCCGGCTGCCGTGCATTGCGGCTCAGGCGGGCGTTGCGGGCCACCGGCAGGCTGCTACACTCGCCGCGAAGGTGGCGTTCGCTGCTCAAGCGCCGCGATCGCAACCCGGGCTCGGCCCAGGCCCATGGTCCGATACGGTCGGTGAAGCGAGGAAGCCATATGCGGATCTACGACGGCAGTCCGCGGCAGAACTACGAGGAAGTTCTGCGCTCTATCGGTGCCTTCCTCGACCAGCGAGGCATGCGCGAAACCATGGTCGTCGAAGCGCCCGACGGATTCGTGGTGCAGGGCCTGGTGGTGGACACTGCCGCTCAGGGGACCTGGTCGGAAAACCTCGGAAAGCAGAGCAAAGAGACGTTCACGTTCCTCGACGACGACATCGCCCGCTTCATGGAAGAAGGGCATGCCAGGCGCGACAACGAGCATCGTGCGGTGACCTGGGGCCAGGCGGGCTACTATGAGCAGGCATTTCGAGTCGTCGGCCGATACGTCGACGAGCAGAAGCCGCAGGACATCTTCTTCTTCGAGCAGGACGGGGCCTTCGTACTTCGACTTCTGATGCGGACGCAGACGGGCAGCCGGCACGTGCTCGCCGAATTCACGCGGGACGAGGTCGAGGCGATGATCGCCCAGGCCCCGGACTTCCGAGGCGAAAAGGCCAAGCCTCAGCCGGGAGCCTGAACTCCGAGCCGAGGGCGGGTAGGGAGGTAGACGATGAGAATCGTGAAGATCATGGCCATGTTCCTGCTACTGGTGGTCGCCGCCCTCGTCGTGATCCCGCTCGTTGTTCTGGCCGGCCTCTTCATCTGGCTGAAGCTCACCGAGGAGGGCGACGAAGAGTCGCTCGATCTCGATCAGGAGAACCTCTAGCCATCGACGTTGGCGCAATCGCTCAGGTCGCCCGGGCCGTGAGGTCCGGGCGGTTTTGTTGTCAGAGCCACGGCCGGTTCCAGGTCGGGGCGATTCGGTGACCACACCGAGCGCTGCTGCGGGCCCCGAGCCCGCCGCTTCCGCGCCGAGCACCGCGGCCCCCGCCGGCACCGCGCCGAGCACCGCGGCCCCCGCCGGCACCGCGCCCGCCGGCACCGCGCCCGCCAGCCGGCGAACCCTTCGGATCGCCGAAGTCGCGGCCCTGCTCGTGATGTTCTCGTGGGGCATGAACGTCGTCGCCGTGAAAGCCGCCCTGGCCGAAGTTCCGCCTCTGATCTTCGCTTTCGTTCGGTTTGGAACCGCGTTCCTGGTTCTGCTGGCGGTCCTCAAGCTTCGCGAAGGCAGCGTGGGCTTGCCGCGCCGCGACATCGTCCCCGTGTTTCTGCTGGGGCTGGCCGGGTTCGGGCTCTACCAGGATCTGTGGGCAACCGCGCTCGGCCAGACTACAGCGTCCAACTCGGCGCTGATAACCGCGGCCACGCCCGTCTCGACGATGCTCTTGTGCGCTGCCGTCGGATCGGACACTCTCTCTCGGGCCAAGATCGTCGGCGGCGCGGTCGCGTTCGCCGGAGCGGTGGGCGTCGTGGTCGCGACTCACGGGATCGGCATCACCGGTGCGTCGCTCGGCGACTTGATGACTTTCGCGGCGACTGTCTGCTGGGCGGTTTATGTCGCGTTCGGGACGCCTGTACTGGTGCGCCACTCGCCGCTTCGGACCGCCACGTGGACGATCGGCCTCGGGTCGCTCGGTATCCTGCCGTTCGCCATCTGGCAGGCCGCCAGCTTCGACCCGGGGCGCATCCACGCCGGCACGGTCGGCATCGTGCTCTTCTGTGCGCTGATTCCCGCGGCGGCCGCGAACGTCGTCCTGTTCGAGGCCGTCAAGGTGCTCGGGCCGGCCAGGACGATGCTCTTCCAGTTTCTGGTGCCTGCCTTCGCGGTCGTGCTCGCGGCCGCCTTTCTGGGCGAGGCGATCGTGGTCGGCCAACTGATCGGCGGCGGAGTGATCGTGCTCGGGATCCTCGTGGCGCGCTCGCCCGCACGATCGCGCTGGCGGCGGGCGCGGTTCCGGTAGCTCCGGACCCCGAGCGACAAGGCCCGGTATCCTCTCCGCTATGCCAGCCGAGTCCCAGGCGCGGGTCGCCGCTTCCGTTGCCCCGCCCATACCGCCGCTTTGCCCCGGACAACCTCCGATAGCCGTTCTGGTCGACTACGACGGGACGATCTCGCTCACAGATGTCTCGGACAAGATCCTCTACAGCCTGCTCGGCGACGCGTATGCGGAGCAAGACGCCGCCTATACCGACGGCCTCTTGGGATCTCGATCTCTCTTCGCCAGCCAGGTGAAGCTGCTGCCCGGAGATCCGGCTCCCGTCGTTGCCGTCGCCGAGGCTCAAGATCACGATCGGACCTTCGCGCCGCTCGTCCGCCGCGCGCTCGAGCTCGACATCCCGATCGAAGTCGTCAGCGATGGCTTCGGCTTCTTCATCGAGCCGGCACTACGCACACTCGGCGTTCCGCCGATCCCGGTCATCACCGCTCAGACGACGTTCGATGGCACCCACGCCAAAATGACCTTCCCCAACGGCAACCCCGATTGCCTGGTCTGCGGAACCTGCAAACGGCAACGGGTCCTGGCCCACCAGGCCGCCGGCCGAACCGTCGTGTTCATCGGCGACGGCGAGAGCGATCGATACGCGGCTGCCTATTCGGACGTGATATTCGCCAAGCGAGACCTGATCACCCTGTGTCGCACGGAGGGCTGGCCCTTCACCGAGTGGCGCGACTTCGCCGAGATCCAGAGCTGGCTCGACGCCACCGTCGCCGCCTGGCACGCCGACCCATCGTCGGCACCTCGCCATTCCCCCAAACCGTTCATCTGCGGCCCGGAGGTCTGGGGTCCCGGCCGCACCGACCCACCGCCGCGCCGGTAGCCACGCCGCTCTTCCGACGACCGGCTCGGATCAGATCGTCGAGGCCGCCGGTGATCCGCAACCAATTCCCAATCGGGCTCTCGGCCCGCCCCGCGCCACCCGCGTTTGCCCTTCGCGCCTCCGGTCCGTAGAATGGGAAAAACCCCGGAGGAGCTTTCGCGCTATGGCGAAGTATGTCTTTGTGACCGGAGGGGTCACCTCCTCTCTTGGGAAGGGAATCACCGCCGCCAGCATCGGCCGCCTGCTCAAGGCGCGAGGCCTCTCCGTCTCCGTTTTGAAGCTCGATCCCTACATCAATGTCGACCCGGGGACGATGTCGCCCTACCAGCACGGCGAAGTCTTCGTGACCGACGATGGCGCCGAGAC
>PMXR01000033.1 GCA_003171035.1 Chloroflexota bacterium | reverse complement strand
CGCGAGTATAGGGGCTGTGCTATCGTCCTGCCCCGTGGAACTACCCAAGCGACTCCGCTGGCTGCTGAGCGGCCGCTTTCTCAGGCTGCTGTCGGCGGTCACTGCCCTGGCCGTTCTGGCAGCGATTCTCTACAACGCCATGGCGATCGATCGGGTCCCGCCGACCTTCACGCTGTCGGTCAGCAACCCCGGCGGTTCGAGTCTGGCGAGGACGCTGACGTCGATCGACGTCACGTTCAGTGAACCCGTCCAGGCCCAGACGGCGCAAGACGCCTTCAGCTTGACGGCCGCGGCGCCGGGATCCCCGAAGATCGAGGGAGCCTTCCACTGGCAAGGCCGAATGCTCCTCATCTTCACGCCTGCGGCGAAGCTGACCCTCTCCACCAAGTTCCGGGCCCGCGTGGGGCCTGGCGTGGAGGACATCGCCGGCAACGCCCAATCGAGTGGGCAGGACCTGAACTTCACGACCGTAGGGTCACCGATGGTCGCATCAGTCGCTCCTCCGTTGAACACCCAGTCCGTGCCGGTCGACGCGTCGATCCAAATCACGTTCGACCGGCCGATGGACACACAGAAGGTCATCGGCGCCCTGTCCATGAAACCCGAAATCACCTATCAGGTGTCGTGGAACGGGCCGGTCCTGACCATCGCCCCGACCAGCGCCATGGCGTACGGCACCACCTATACGATCTCGATAGGCGACTCGGCCGTCGATCAGGACGGTTCGAGCCTGCCGCTCTTCGCTACGACATTCGCGACGGTCGGCAACGGCTTGCGTGCCACCTCGCTCATTCCGTCTCCCAACACGGACGGAATCAGCGTCAACAGCCAGATCGCCGTCGTCTTCGACGGGCCGATCGATCCGTCGTCGATCGGCGGGGCCATAACACTCAAACCGGCGGTCTCTGGCTCTACGAAGGTCCTGTCTCTGTCCGGCAACGGCTCGTCCAGCCAGGTTACGGCCACGAGCCCCGCCGCGGGCGGCAACCTGCTGGTCTTCACGCCGGACGGCCCGCTTGCCGCCGATACGACGTATTCGGTGACTCTGAGCCCAACGGTCAAGCGGACGGACGGCCAGGCAGATGCCGGACAGAGCTGGCGATTCATCACCGGCGCTTTTGGCGCGACCGCCCTCAACCAGATCGCGTTCATCTCCCGCCGTAGTGGAGTCGACAACGTGTGGCTGATGAACGCGGACGGGTCAAATCAGCACGAAGTGACCTCCGAACTGCAGCCGACAGTCGCGTACGACATCAGCGGCGACGGCACGGCGATCGTCTACAGTTCCGGCGGCGTCGTGAAGCTCATGTCCATCACCGGCGGAAACGTCACGACGTTGACCCAGAACGGCGATTTCGAGTATGCCCCAACGATCACGCCCGACGGCACGGCGGTAATCGTGGGCCGCCGCGACAGCCAGGGCGTCGACGATGGCTACTGGCGCTATCCGCTGACAAGCGGGTCCGACACCAAGCAGCTGACGCCCGACGGCGCCCCGAGTCCCAACGGCGTGAATGTCGGTGCGGATGGCCTTACCGGTCGTCCGGGGCAATCGGCCTGGGCTTCCCGGGCCGCTCTCACCGCCGACGGCAAGACGATGCTGCTGGTTCGGGGCGCCGATGACGGAGTCGAGCTCGTGGACACGACCGGTGCCGCGGCGCCTATCAGGCTGAGCCTGCAGGGCAACTCGAGCCCGGTCTGGGATCAGGCCAACGGCGTGTTCTACCTCTCTGCGTCGAGCGACCAGGGGGTTACGTGGGGCTGCCGGCAGGTCGCGCTTACGGGCTCGATCAGCAGTTGTGGACCGGCCGGGAGCGACGTGGCGAATGAGGGGTCTGAGCTTGCTGTGGTATACGCAGCCGCCGACGGCTCGTACCACCTTTCATATGAGAGCGCCCCGGGCGGGGTCTCGCTGGCGCTGACCACCGACGCGACGTACCGCGAAGCCCGCCCTTCATTCTCGCCGAACGGGTCCGTGATTGCGTTCGCGCGGGTTGGCTCGCAGACGCCGTTCGTGTCGGCCGGCATCTGGACGATCAACGTCGACGGCACGGGGCTGACGATTCTGTCGACCGACGGGTCGTCCCCGGATTGGGTTCCCTAGGCGACCGTCGATCTACCACGTCCGTGGTCACGCTCGGGCCGAATGTCCCGGGCCGTCGGGACCAAATGTCCCGCTTCAGCCGCCCCAAATGCATATTCATGGGACGTTTCGCAGTTTGACCCCCCCTTTCGGGCATTGATACACTCCGCCGGGCCCGAGTATGCATCTCACAAACGGAACCGGGCCCTGATCCCGGAGGCGCGCCGTCCAGCCGCGCTCCGTCCGTGCCCTCAAGAGAAGGAGCCGCTCGCCCCCCATGGACCCGACAATTCTCCAAGCGTTCATCCCGATCGCGGGTCTGCTCGCGGTAGGGTTCGCGATCTTCCTCGCCCGTGACGTCCTGTCCCGCGACACCGGGACCAAGGAAATGATGGACGTCTCCGCGACGATCCAAGAGGGCGCGGTCGCCTTCATCAAGCGTCAATACTTCACCATCGGTGCGCTCGCCCTGATCGGCGCAGTCGTGATCTTCGGCATCATTTCGCTGCTGGAGACGTCGAGCGTGGCGGACACGTCGCACGTTGGTGTCGACATCGGCATTCGCACCGGCGGAGCGTTCCTCATCGGCGCCGCCTGTTCGATGGCCTGCGGCATCATCGGCATGCTCGTCAGCGTCCGGGCGAACGTTCGTGTTGCCTCCGCCGCTCGCCGCAGCCTCGTCGAGGCCGTCCAGGTCGCCATGCGCGGTGGAGCCGTCTCCGGCTTCCTCGTCGTCGCCCTCTCTCTGCTCGGCGTCTGGTCCATCTTCGCCATCAACGGCGGCCTGTCTGGTGGCGACAGCGCCAAGGACGCCCCGTTCCTGATCGTCGGCTACGGCTTCGGCGCCAGCTTCGTGGCCCTCTTCGCCCAGCTCGGCGGTGGTATCTACACCAAGGCCGCGGACGTGGGCTCCGACCTCGTCGGCAAGGTTGAGGCCGGCATTCCGGAAGACGACCCACGCAACGCGGGCGTCATCGCGGACCTCGTCGGTGACAACGTCGGCGACTGCGCCGGCCGTGGCGCCGACCTCTTCGAGTCCACCGCTGCCGAGAACATCGGCGCCATGATCCTGGGCGTCGCGGTCTACACCCTGGCGTCCCGTCTCGGCTGGCCGAACCCGACCGCCTGGATCTTCTTCCCGCTGGTCATTCGAGCCTTCGGCCTCATGTCCACCATCGTCGCGATGTTCTTCATCCGCGGCAAAGAGACCGAGAACCCGATGAACATCCTGAACCGCGGCTACTGGGTCACGACCCTGCTGAGCGCAGCGGCTCTGGCGCTCGTAACCAGCCAGATGATGAACACCGGAACTCAGACCGGTCCGAACGGGATCCCGACCTGGGTCTTCTTCTTCGGCTGCGGCGTCGTCGGCCTCGCCACCAGCATCGCCTTCGTCTACATCACCCAGTACTACACCGCCGGCGGCTTCCGCCCCGTCCGCGAGATCGCTGAAGCTTCCAAGACCGGTCCGGCGACCAACATCATCGCCGGCATGGCCGTTGGCTTCGAGACGACCCTCGTCACCGCGCTGACGATCGGCGTTGCGCTCATCGTCAGCAACTGGCTGGGCTCTCAGGCCGGCCTCCTTGACGCAACCGGCAAGAACATCGGTGGCATCTTCGGAACCGCCGTCGCGACCATGGGCATGCTCATGACCTGCGCGTACGTGCTGGCCATGGATACCTTCGGCCCGATCACCGACAACGCCGGCGGCATCGCCGAGTTCAGCCGCGCCGAGGCCGGCGCCCGCGAAATCACCGACCGACTCGACGCTGTCGGCAACACCACCAAGGCACTGACCAAGGGCTACGCCATCGCGTCCGCCTCGTTGGCCGCCTTCCTGCTGTTCTCGGCCTACATCGACAAGGTCAACCTGATCCTCGGCCGCCAGATCGAGGCCGGAACGCGCACCGCGGCGCAGGGTCTGATGACTTCGGTCAATCTCGAGAATGTCAACGTTTTCGTGGCTGCGCTGATCGCCGCGATGCTCGTCTACTTCTTCAGCTCACTGGCAATCCGCGCAGTCGGCACCACGGCCCAGGCGATCATCGTCGAAGTCCGGCGCCAGTTCCGCGAAATCCCCGGGATCATGGATTACACCGGCCGCCCGGACTACGCTCGCGTCGTCGACATCACGACCCGCGCAGCGCTCAAGGAAATGATGCTTCCGGGCATCGTCGCCGTCGCCACCCCGATCATCGTCGGCGTCCTGCTCGGCTACGAGGCCGTTGCNNGCCAAGAAGTACATCGAGTCGGGACACCTGCTCGACGAGAATGGCAAGGTTCTCGGTAAGGGCACGCTTGCGCACCAGGCCGCCGTCGTCGGCGACACGGTCGGCGATCCCTTTAAGGACACTGCCGGTCCGTCGCTCCACGTTCTGGTGAAGCTGCTGGCAACTATCACTCTTGTGATGGCCCCGCTCTTCATCCGCTAGTCGAGTTCAGTAGCGTCGAGCCGGCGGTCGCGCGACTGCCGGCTCACGCGTATCTGAGGCCTTGAACCACATTCGCACCAAGGAGACGTCGTGGACCTGTCCATCCAGGCGCTGATCATGGGGCTCGTTCAGGGTCTCACGGAGTTCATCCCCGTTTCGAGCTCCGGCCACCTGGTACTGGTGCCGTGGCTATTCGGCTGGAAGGATCCGTTCATCGATTCGGTGGCCTTCACGGTCATCCTGCACATGGGCACCTTTGTGGCCCTGCTTGTCTTCTTCTGGCGCGATTGGGTGATGCTCATCCCAGCCGGCCTGGCCACCATCCGAGATCGCTCGTTCAAGGGCGATCCGAATCGGAAGATGGCATTCCTGCTGGTCGTCGCCACCATCCCCGCCGTCCTCGTAGGCCCAATCTTCGAGTCGAAGCTCGAGGACCTGGTGCGCGAACCGGCCCGCATCGCGCTCATGCTGTGCGTAGGCGCCGCGATCCTGTGGCTGGCCGACCGATGGGGCAGCAAGCAGCGCGATGAAACATCGCTCAGCTTCCGCGAGTCGCTCGGCATCGGTATCGCCCAGGTGATCGCCCTCGTTCCGGGTATCAGCCGCTCCGGCATCAGCATCTCCGCCGGCATGTTCCTCGGTCTGAACCGCGAGGCAGCCGCCCGCTTCAGCTTCCTCATGGCAACGCCCGTCATCGGCGGCGCCGGTGTTTGGGAAGCCCGAAAGTTCCTTACTCATGAAGCCGGGCCGAGCCCGGAGTTGAACGTCGTCGTGATCGGCTTCTTCGCCGCTCTGATCTCGGGTTTCCTGGCGGTCCGGTTCATGCTCGAGTTCCTCAAGCGGCAGCCACTGACGGCCTTCATCGTCTACCGCATCGTCGCCGCGGTCGTCGTCTTCATCGTTCTTCTCTCGCCTCACGGCGCCTGAGCCCGCCGCCGCCCCGATGGAAGTCATCAAGCAGCTTCGACAGCGGGAGATCCGCGACTTGCTTGGGCAGCGGCCGATCAGGACCCAGCAGGAACTCGCCGGCGCACTGCGCGAACGTGGTTTCCGCGCCACTCAGGCGACGATCAGCCGCGACGTGGCCGAGCTGGGGCTGATCAAGTCGAGCCAGGGCGGCGTGCAGTCGTACGTCGTGCCGGCCCGTGTCACCGAAGCGGAGAGCACCGGCGAGGAACGCCTGCGGGCGCTCTTGCACGACCTTCCGGTGGAAGTCCACGAAGCCGGTCTCATGCTCGTGGTGAAGACTCTGCCGGGTTCGGCGCATGCCATCGCCGCGGCGCTGGATCGGACCCGTTGGCCCGAGGTCGTCGGCAGCATCGCGGGCGACGACACGGTCTTCGTGGCGTTTTCCGACAGGACGTCGATGCAGCGGATCCGCAGCAGGCTGGCTTCTTTGGGACGCTAAACGGCCGCGCTGACGTTCGCCCTGGGCCACGCCGCTCTGCCATAGACGCGGACCGGCCCCGACTTCCGGGGAGGAGGAGGGAGGATCCAGAAGGCGGGGCCGGTGCTGTGCTTTTGTTGGTGCGAATACTGACCAGCCGGGCTTCAGGATCACAGTCCACATTCGTCCCTCCCCACTCGGGACAACCGTCCTGATGCAAACGCGGGTGGGCCGACCGTAGAACGCAGTAGTCGCGCGCTCGCGGACGCGTCAGCGCCGAGCCGGCGGATTGAAGAGCTCGGCGTCGGTCCGATCCGAATTCCCGTCGCCGCCTCCAGCCATGAGAACCAGACCATTTGGCAGGAGCGTTGCCGTGTGTCCCCAGCGCGACACAGTCATAGACCCGGCGGGCAGGAACTTGCCGGTGGCGGCGTCGTATATCTCCGCGCTCCGCAGCGCCGCGCTGCCATCCCAGCCGCCGGAGATCAGGACCCGCCCGTCAGCGAGGCTGGTCGTGCACTGGCCGGCACGTGGTTGCGCCATCGAGCCGGTGGCTCGGAAGGTCCCACTCGTCGGGTCGTATAGCTCGGACGTCGCCGTCGGGCCGGAGCCCGAGTCCGGCACGCCGCCGGCGAATAGGACTCGGCCGTTGTTGAGGAGAGTGGCAGAGCGAGCGGGCCGGCTCATCAGCATCGAACCGGTCTTGCTCCAGGTCCGGTTCGTCGGGTCGTACAACTCGGCGTGCCGTGTACCTGGATCGGCCTCCGCCACGAGGACCCGGCCATCGGCCAGCTCGACCGCCGATGCCGCGCCAAACATGTATCCATCGGCCTCGCCGGCCGGCGATCCCGCCGAAGTGAACGCCCCGGTCGCAGGGTCGAAGATCTCCGCGAAGCTCGTGGACACCGCGACCAGGAAGGAGCCCCCAGTTCTGCCGGCGATGAAGACGCGGCCGTCTCGAAGGAGCACGGCGCTGCCACCCGGCCGCGGGCCCGTCATCGGCCCGGTCGGCGTGACGGCACCCGTAGTCGGGTTCCAGATCTCGGCCGTGTTCAGCCAGCCGCCCTCGTCGTTCATGCCGCCCGCGAGCAGCACGCGGCCGTCCGGGAGAACCGTGGCTGTGTGCTCGATTCTCGAAGTGCTCATCGTCCCGGCGGCGCTGAAACGACCTGTTCGGGGGTCGAATACCTCCAGCGACGCCACCGCGTCGTGATCCTCACGGGCTCCACCGGCGATGAGGACGCGACCATCGCGCAACAGTGTCGCCGTGGCGCCGGACCTGGGCGTCAGCATCGAGCCGGTTTTGGCGAACCCCCCGGGGGCAGGGGAGTTGGGCGGCGTTTCCGACGGCGGTACCGGGGATGCAGTGGCCGTCGACAAAGCCGCCGTGGCGGAGGTCGACGTGGCAGAGGTCGACGCGAGGGAAATCCCGAGTGGCGACGCGGACGAAGTTGTGGCCTGCCTCTCGAATGCGAGGCGGGTCCCAGCCAACGCGGCCCCGCCTGCCAAGGCCGCTACCGCAAGGATGGCCACGGCCCGAACGGCGACGGGCAGTCGCCGGGGTCGTGCAACAGGATCGCCAACCCGCGGTCCCGTCCCCATCTCCGCCGCGGCTCTGGCGGTATCGGCCCGGCTCGCTCGAGAATCCACTCTGTCGCTCCCTCCCTGCGTTGCTGGCCATGATGCCGCACGAAATGCAAGCAGGTGCCGGTCCTGCGCCGACCCGGCGGCATGGGCTGGGGTGACGGCTCGCGACGGCCGTCTTGCGGCCCAGGCCGGCTTTCGCTTTGACAGGGGCAAAGGCGGCGGCTAGCATACGCGCCGGTCGAACTTCAGGACACCGACGACGGTGCGCCTGAAGTTCTTTTCCATATCCCGGGCCGCGAGGCGCCGGAGCTTCGCCGGCGATTGCCGGACGGACGAGAACGGGAGCCTCCCGCTTGAATAACAAGACTCAATACATCTCCGAAGAAGGCCTGGTCAAGCTACGGGCCGACCTCGAGGAACTCGTCAGCGTCCGGCGTCAGGAGATCGCGCAGAGAATCCACGACGCCAAGGAACACGGCGACCTGGCCGAAAACGCCGAATATGAAGACGCCAAGAACGAGCAGGCATTCGTGGAAGGTTCGATCCAGCGGCTCGAGGCTCTCATCAAGAACGCCACGGTCATCGACGGCACCCACGGCACCGATCACGTCCAGATCGGTTCGACCGTGAAAGTCGACGGTACCGACGGCAAGGAAGTCTTCACCATCGTCGGCTCCACCGAGGCGAGCCCCGGTGAAGGCAGGATCTCGAACGAGTCACCGGTCGGCCGCGCCCTGCTGGGCAAGCACAAGGGCGATGCGGTAGTCGTCCACGTTCCGGCCGGCGACTTCTCGTACAAGATCCTCGAAATCAGCTAGCGCGCCCCCATGTACTGGGCCGACGAACTCGCCGGATCCGTCAGCGGACCGCAGGTCGTCAACGATTCCAAATCCCCGTCGGGGACGGTCCATGTCGGATCGCTGCGTGGGGTCGTACTCCACGATGCCATCCATCGCGCGCTGCAGGCAGCGGGTGTGCCCTCGACGTTCCTCTACGGCGTCGACGACATGGACGCCATGGACTCCCAGGCCAAGCTCACACCCGATGCCATCGACCGCTACATGGGTGCGCCACTTTCCCGCGTGCCCGCGCCGGAAGGCAGCAGCGCGGCCAACTACGCCCGGCACTTCGTAGGGGAGATCTTCTTCCGGACCTTCGAGCCGCTCGGTATCACCCCGGAGTTCTACTGGGTCAGCGAACTCTACGCCGCGGGCCGGATGGATCCATATGTCAAGCTCGCGCTGGACCGAGCCGATCGGGTTCGCGAGATCTACAGCCGGGTCAGTCACGTCGAGAGATCAAGCGAGTGGCTGCCGATCCAGGTGATCTGCGAGCAGTGCGGCAAGATCGGCACCACGTACGCCACGGGCTGGGACGGCTCGACGCTGGCCTATCAGTGCAAGCCCGACATGGTCGCGTGGGCGAAGGGCTGCGGCCACGAGGGCCGGGTTTCTCCGCTTGGCGGCAATGCCAAGCTGCCCTGGAACCTGGAATGGGCGGCGAAGTGGGGCCTTCTCGGAGTGACGATCGAGGGCTGCGGCAAAGACCTGGCTACAGCCGGTGGGTCGCGCGACCGCTCCGACGCCATCAGCCGCGAGGTCTTCGAGGTGGAGCCGCCGCGCAACGTCGCCTACGAGTTCCTCAACATCGGCGGCAAGAAGATGTCCACCTCCAAGGGCAAGGGCGCAGCGGCCCATACGGTGGCTGAGGTCCTACCTCCTGAACTGCTGCGGTTCCTCTTCCTGCGTCCGCGGCCGAGCCAGGTCATCGACTTCGACCCGGAGGGCGACACTATCCCGCGCCTCTTCGACGAATTCGATCGGATCGCCGCCGCCACTGCGGGGATCGAGGTCAAGGGCGAGTTGCCCGCCGACTACGACCGCGTATACGCCTATTCGCTGCTCCCGAGCGCCGATCCGGCCGTTGCCGCGAAGACATTCCGGCCCGCTTTCGGCCACCTGGCGCTGCTCCTGCAGATCCCCGGTGTCGACATCAAGGCGCGCATGGAGGCTGAGAAGGGCGCGGCCCTGACCAAGCTGGAGGAGATGATCCTGGCCGACCGGACGGCTGCCGCCCGAGCCTGGCTCGAGTCGTACGCCCCGGAGAGGGCCAGGCTCGTGGTTCAGCATGACGCTCTACCTGCCGAGGTGGCCATGCTCGACTTAGCCCAGCTTGCCTACCTGGCGGCCCTGGCCACGGCGGCCGCCTCGGAGAAGCCGGTTTCGGGCGACGCGTGGCAGACGCTGATCTTCCGCGTGGCCTCGGAAACGGAGCTGGCTTCGGGCAAGGGCTTCGGGGCGATCTATGCGGCCTTCCTGGGCCGCAGCAACGGGCCGCGCGCCGGCTGGCTCCTGGCAAGCCTCGATCCCGCCTTCGTTGTCGAGCGGCTGCGAGCCGCGTCGGGGCAGTAGACCCGAGCCGGCAAACGCCTTGCGTTGGACTCCTACCGCACGCATTGCGGAGGTTGCGGGATACACTTCGGCGGCAGGGGCGATCGGACGAGGGCCGCTGAGACGACGACCAGGGAGTAGCAACGTATGAGCATTGGGCTGGCCAGGCTGCGCGAAGAGCCGGAGCGTATTCGGCAGGGCGCGATCGACAAGGGCGAGGACCCGTCGATCGTCGATGCCGCGCTGGCGCTGGAGACCCGGCGCCGCGAACTCCTGGGCGAGTCGGATCAGCTCAAGGCCGAGCGCAATTCCGCCTCCAGGCAAATCGGCGAAGCGATTCGAGCCGGCGCCGCGCCGACCGGACCGGAGGTCGCGGCTTTGCGCAAGGCTTCAACCGATGCCGGCACCCAGATCGAACGGATCGACGCCGAACTGGCTGCGGCCGAGACGCAGCTCGAAGAACTGATGGTGCGAATCCCGAACCCGGCCGACCCGGACGTTCCGGTTGGTGACGAGTCGGCCAATCAGGTCGTCCGCACCTGGGGCGAGGTTCTTCCCAAGGACGTCACCGCCAATGGCGTGCAGTGGACGCGCCGGCCGCACTGGGAAGTCGCCGCCGACCTGAAGATGTTCGACCTGGAGCGCGGCGCAAAGATCACCGGCTCGGGCTTTCCGGTCTACACCGGGCCGGGCTCGAGGCTGCAGCGTTCGCTGATCGACATGATGCTCGACATCCACACCGGCGAGCACGGCATGACCGAGATCTGGCCGCCGGCGATGGTCAATGCGGCCTCGGCTCGTGGCACGGGCCAGATCCCGGACAAAGAAGATCTTATGTATATCGTCACTCGTGACGAGCTGTATCTCGTTCCCACGGCTGAGGTGCCGGTCACGAACCTGCACCGTGACGAGATCTTCGAGGCCGACCAGCTGCCGATCCGTTATGCCGCCTACTCGCCCTGTTTCCGCCGCGAAGCGGGAGCGGCCGGCAAGGACACCCGCGGCATCCTGCGCGTGCATCAGTTCGACAAGGTCGAGATGGTCTTCTTCGAGAAGCCGGAGGCCTCGACCGAAGCGCTCGAATGGCTGACGTCACGGGCGGAGGTCATCCTGCAGCGGCTCGGGCTCGCGTACAGGGTCCTGCTCATGGCGACCAAAGACATGGGCTTTGTCCAGGCCAAGAAATACGACCTGGAAGTCTGGGCCCCGGGCGTCGAGCGCTGGCTCGAGGTCAGCTCGTGCTCCAACTTCCGCGACTACCAGGCTCGCCGCATGGCGATCCGCTACCGACCCGAGCCCGGCGCCAAACCCGAGCTGGTGCACACGCTCAATGGGTCCGGCCTGGCCCTGGCCAGGACAGTCGCGGCGATCCTCGAGACATATCAACAGGAAGACGGAAGCCTGATCGTCCCCGAGGCATTGAAGCCGTACATGAAGGTCGACCGAGTCGTCCGGTAAGGGCTTTGCGCGTCCGGTCCGGGAGGCTGCCGGGTTCGTACGTTCGGTAGCGGGATTTTCTGGCAGGATTCACACGACCGAGCGCTGGTCGGCAGCGCCGGAACACGCGGACACAGGTTTGGAGGAAACGGATGGCGAAGGCAGTCGGCCGAAGGCCCTGGTGGGGGGAATTGGCCTGCGTAGTGGCGGCGGCGGCTTTGGCCGTGGCCGGGTGCTCCGCCGGCCCGTCCGCAACTCCGGAGATCGTCTACACGGCCCCGCCCGCGGCGGACACCGCCGGAATCGGGGAGACCCCGACGGTAGACACCATTGCCATCACCTCCAGCGCACCGGACAACACTTGGACCGTGACATTCAAGAAGCCCGTTCTGTCGGGCGTCTCGGAAGCCACCCTGACCAAGATGAACGACGCGATCACGGCCAAGGTCAATGGCTACATCCATGACTTCACCGGCGGCAGCCTGCCTGGAGTGGCCAGTGGGGCAGCGCCGAGTACGCTCGAAGGCGACTTCTCGGTGGCGATGACCTCGCCCACGATCGTAAGTCTGCGTTTCAGCATCCTGACCACCCTCTCGGGCTCCGGAAAGCTCGTCGCGCAACCGGGGAGCATCAATTTCTGGGTTCCGACCGGCGCTACGGTCGATCTGTCGGAGCTACTCACGGACCAGAAGGCGGCCCTGTCGGCGATCGCCGACAAGGCCCACTCGGGCCTGTCGACCAATCTCGGCAGCACCTTGAAGTGGGACGGCAAGGCGAACTCGCTTTCCTTCTTTGACGCATGGGACATGACAACGGCCGGTTTGGAGTTCACGTGGGCGCAGGGACAGATCGCCGATCAGTCCGCAGGCCAGCCCGCGGTCACATTGCCCTGGTCCGACATCAAGTCGATCATCCGCGCGAACGGTCCGGCCGGGCAGTTCGAGAAGTAGGCCGCCGCCGAGCTCGCCACGAGGCAAATCGCTCCGTGCACGAGCGGCTCGGGCTCGCATCAGCGCGACACCTCCGACTTCCGTACTATTCGCTCCGCCGATCGGGCCGCCGGCCTCGTCCTGCATCTGGATGAGGCCGGCTCCGCCGCGAGCTCCGAACGCGCTCGGATGATTTAGTCACGTGAGAGCGCTCTCCGTGAGAGCGCTCTCTTGACACGCTCTGTTACTCTCTTGCACATGCGTGAGAGCGCTCTCATGGAGGATCACGATTCGGGGATGAGAGGATCGCGCGAGCACGGTACCGTCAACCTGGGTACCAGGAGCCAGAGGAGAGGTCGGAGCGATCGCCGGGGTCGCGACCGAGACGTGAAGTGCCGGCGGCACTGCGTGCCACGGCGTCGCAGGAATGGGATCTGAGTTCCGGGGGCTGGAATTACTCATCTCCGTTGCCCCGCGTTCACGCCCGAGAACGCGGCGGTGGGTTGTCAACGTGCCCGAGTCGGCACGCTCTGAAAAGCCTTGCAGGAGGTTCGTTCGTGAGCAACCCCACGCTCGAAGCAGTTGCTCGAGCCGCAGGTGTCTCGCGGGCGACCGTATCCAGGGTTGTCAATGGCTCCCCAAAGATCAAGACTGAATCCCGCCGGTCCGTGGAGCGGGCGATCGCTGAACTCGGGTATGTCCCGAATCGAGCCGCTCGCGCTCTCGTTACCCGCCGGAATGAATCGATCGGCGTCGTGATTGCCGAGCCGACAGGACGCATCTTCGGCGATCCGTATTTCGCCGAGGTATTGCGTGGCATCAGCGTAGGGCTGGCCGCGCGTGAACAGGCCTTGGTCCTGGTTATGTCCCAATCTCCCGAAGAGGAACGCCGCGCCGCTCGCTACCTCACCGGTGGCCACGTGGATGGCGTGATCCTGTTTTCGCTGCACGGCGACGACCCGCTCCCGGAGCATCTCAAGTCGCATGGCGTCCCGGTTGTCGTGGGCGGCGAGCCGCCCCACGGGGCCCGGGTCAGCTACGTCGACATCGACAACATCGGCGGCGCAATCTCAGCCGTGAACCATCTCATCTCTCTCGGGCGGACCAGGATCGCCACGATCACTGGGACGCTCGACATGCCGGCGGCAGTCACGCGCAGGCGTGGCTACCGCGAAGCGATCCGAGCCGCTGGACGGACGACAGATACGAACCTGGAGGAAAGTGGCGGCTTCTCCCGCGAGGGTGGTCAGCACGCCATGGAAATCCTGCTCCAGCGCTGCCCGGACATTGATGCCGTATTCGCCGCATCGGACCTGATGGCCGCAGGAGCGCTTTCGGCGCTCTACGCGGCCGGCAGGACAGTGCCGGAAGACGTCGCGGTCGTTGGTTTCGACGACTCGATCATCGCCCTTTCGACCCAGCCCGCTCTTTCGAGCGTGCGCCAGTCGATGGAAGTGACCGGTCGCGAACTGGCCAACGTACTGCTCCAGACGATCGACGCACGGGACCAGATAGTTCGCCACGTGATCCTGGAGACCGAGCTCATCGTCAGGCAATCGACTGGAGGGCCGCCGACAAGGAAGAGCTGAGCGACTGAGCGCGGGCCAACCTCTGGCACGCGCTGGAAGTTTCAGGAGCCCCATATTTCGTTACCTAGGGGATAGGAAGGGAGACCTAATGGTTCGGAGTGGTATCACTCGGTTCGCAGCCCTGGCGTCAATAGTCGCACTCGCGGCCACTGCATGCTCGAGCTCGGCCACAACGGCCCCGGCAGCAGCCGGCAGTACGCCCCAGGCCGGCGGCGGCCAGATTATCAACGTCGGCGGCGTCGACCACGTCGTCGTTCAGTGGTTCGTCGGCCTCGGTTCTGGCGGCAACCCGTCCCAGATCACCGTTGAGCAGGCGGTTGTCGCCGACTTCAACGCAGCGCAGGACAAGACGCCCACCGGTACTAAGGGCATGCCGATCCTGCTCTCGCTAAACATCGTTCAGAACTCCACCGCGACTGACATCCTCAAGACTCAGCTGACCGCCGGCAATGCGCCCGACATCATCGGCCCAGTTGGCGTCAAGGGTCGCGCCGCGTTCCCGGGTCAGTTCGCTGACATCACCCCGCTTGCCAAGGCTGCGGGATACGACCTAACCCAGTACGACCCGAACGTTCTCAAGCTTCTGAGCACCAACGGCGTGCTCGACGGCTTCCCGTACGCGGTCTACCCGTCGATGATCTTCTACGACAAGGACCTCTTCGACGAGGCGCAGCTTCCCTACCCGCCGCAAAAGGTCGGCGACAAGTACACCCTGGACGGCGCGCAGGTCGATTGGTCCTGGGACACCGTCCGCAAGCTGGCCATGAAGCTGTCCGTTGACAGCGCCGGCAAGGACGCCACTCAGGCCGGTTTCGATCCGACCCATCAGGTCCAGTTCGGCTTCAGCTTCATGTGGAGCGAAGGCCGCCGCATGGGCTCCGACTTCGGCAGCGGCAGCTTCGTTGCCACTGACGGCAAGACCGCCCAGTTCCCGGATCCGTGGAAGGCCGCTTGGGCCTGGTATTACAACGGCATCTGGACTGACCACTTCATTGCCAACGCCACCGAGGAAGGCTCTTCCCTCCTCGCGAGCGGCAACCCGACGTCCTCGGGCCACGTTGCCATGAGCGAGATGTTCCAGTGGTACGACTGCTGCATGTCGGCGAGCAGCCCCAGCAAGACCATCAAGAAGTGGGACATCGCGATCCAGCCGAGCTACAACGGCACGATCACGGCCCCCTTGGACATGGACGTCTTCAGCATCGCCAAGGCCTCTAAGGACCCCCAGGATGCATTCGTTGCCCTGTCCTACATCGCCAGCCGTGGCGATCTCTCGGCCTCCTACGGCGGCATCCCGCTCGTCGGCGACCAGCTGACCTTCTACCACAAGTACGTCGACGCCCTCCTGGCCCCTGAGTTCCCCGGCAACGTCGTGAACTGGCAAGTCGCCATCGACATGGAGAAGTACGCTCCGGCGATCCACCACGAAGCTTCGATGCCCAACTACATCAAGTCAGAGGACGACTACAGCAAGGTCTGGACGACCCTTGGATCCAAGTCCGGACAGAACATGGACGACGTCTACAAGGCCGTTGTCACTGCCCTCCAGGCAGACTTCAACGCCGCCCCGTAGCGGAGTTCGCAACCCACTTCGTGGGTAGGTAATCCTCGGGCGGCCGACAACGTGCCGGCCGCCCGAGCCATTCACGGCGATTTCGGAGCGAATCGATGGTGATCGTCGACGACAAGCAATCGGTAAACGCCCCTCCCAAAAAGGGAATGAGTCTCCAGCGTCGTGAGACATGGTGGGGCCTCGCGTTCCTGTCGCCCTGGCTCTTCGGCCTGGTGGTGTTCACCGCGCTGCCGATCCTCGCCTCCCTCGTGCTTTCCTTCACCAACTTCAATCTGAGCCATCCGGGTGACACCCGCTTCG
Organism: Chloroflexota bacterium; assembly: GCA_003171035.1. Taxonomy (GTDB): domain Bacteria; phylum Chloroflexota; class Limnocylindria; order Limnocylindrales; family CSP1-4; genus Fen-1039. Next base: position 7,130 of record PMXR01000033.1, on the reverse strand, counting down.
TCGGGCTGGACAACTACGCCCGCATGTGGAGCGAACTACTCAACAACGGGAACGCCGGCGCGTCGCTGGGCGTTACAGTCAGATTTGCGATCATGTCCGTCCCGCTGATGATCTGCCTGGCTCTGGGCCTCGCGCTGTTACTTAACCAGAAGCTGCTCCTGGGTAAGCCCGTCTTCAGGACGCTCTTCTTCATGCCGGTGATGGTCCCGCTCGTGGCGAGCACCATCGTGTGGCAGGGGTATTTGAACGGCAGCACCGGTTGGCTGGCGCAGATCCTGAGCACCTTTGGACTTCCTTCTCCGGACTGGTTCAATGATCCGGCCTGGGCCCTGCCCGGCCTGGTGTTCCTCGGCACGTGGGGCGTCGGGAACATGATGTTGATCTTCCTTGCCGGGTTGCAGGGGATTCCGACCGAGCTGTACGAGGCCGTGAAGATCGACGGCGGGGGAGCCTGGGCTCGATTCCGGAATGTCACGCTGCCGATGCTCTCGCCGGTCCTCTTCTACAACATCCTGATCAGCATCATCGGCGTGTCGCAGTACTTCACCCAGGCATACGTGCTCGATCCGGGCGGCACGGGGAACCCGGGCGGTTCGACATTCTTCTTCAACCTCAACCTCTACAAAGAGGGCTGGTCGTACAATCAAATGGGTTACGCCTCCGCGCTCGCCTGGCTGATGATGGCAATCGTCGTGACCGCGGCTCTCGTGCTCTTCAGGACGTCGGCACGCTGGGTCTTCTACGCGGGAGGCGACCGATGACCGCCAACGACGTGCTGCTTTCTCTCCCCACCAACGCGGCCAAACGGTCGCATCGCGCGCATCAGATAAGGCTCAGAATCTCCAAGGTCGGCGTTACGTTGTTCACCGCCTCAATGGCGATGATCTTCCTGCTGCCGTTCCTGTACATGGTCCTGACTTCTTTGAAAGACAGCGACCAGATGACCGCTCTAAACGCGCCGCTGTACCCCGCCACGCAAGAGATGTACACGGCCAGCGATGGCCAGCAGTACGTCGTCTACGAAGTCCCGACGGCCAGCGGCACCCAGGAGCTGGCGCTCAAGGACCCGCGCCGAACGGACAGCACCTTCATCGATACCAAGACCGGTCAGACGGTCGAATGGACGGGCAACTGGCGCAGCCTGACCCCGGTTTGGTTGCTGAGTATCAAATGGGCCAACTTCGACAACGTGCTTGGCGTCCTCAACTTCCCCTTGCTGTTGAGGAATACCCTTTTCGTCTCCGTTCTGGGGACGATCGGTGCGGTTACTTCCGCCATCCTCGTCGCTTTTGGCTTCGCCCGGTTCCATATCCCGGGTAAGAACGGCCTGTTCATGCTGCTGATCATGACGATCATGCTGCCGTTCCAGGTCTTGCTGATACCGCAGTACATGGGCTTCATGGCGATCGGCTGGACGGGCACGTTGTTACCGCTGATCGTGCCCCACTTCTTCGCCAACGCTTACAACGTCTTCCTCTTGAGGCAGTACTTCTTGACTCTGCCTCGAGAACTGGACGAGGCCGCCCAGATTGATGGCGCGAGCCCGCTCCGGATCCTGTTCTCGGTGATCGTGCCTCAGGCATGGCCGGCGATCGTCGCCGTGTCTCTATTCCACTTCTTCTTCTCGTGGAACGACTTCTTCGCGCCTCTTGTGTACCTGTCAGGTCACAACGACCTGTTCACCATGACCGTAGGCCTCCAGGCCTTCAGCGCCACCTACGCCCGTGCGGGCAGTGGCACCCTGACCCAGACCGGAGCGCTACTGGCAATGATCGTGCCGGTGGCGATCTTCTTCGCCGGCCAGCGAGCCTTCATGCGAGGGGTGATCATCTCCGGCGTCGAGAAGTAGAAGTTCATGAACGGGGAGAGCGGGACCCGATGGTCCTCCGGGTCCCGCTCCCTGTTTCATGGCGACGGCCGACGAGGCTCGCCTGCATTGGCGCCCTCGGGAGTCACAGGCAGGACCTCGACCGGCCTTCCATCCGACCCGATGTCGGCAACGTCTGCCCCGCATCGGCTCGGTAGCACTTTCCTTCGGAGGTTATAGATGACCGGCAGCGACTCGATCGCCGGCAATGACGCGATAGCCGACACCGGGCCGCTGACCGGCGCCCAGGAACCAGCCGAAGTCGAGGGCCCGATCGTCGGTCCCGACGTGATCGCCGGCGATGGATCCACCCGATCGGTGTCCAAACCCCGGAGCGGCAAGAAGCACTCACACCGGGTCCATTCGATGCAGGTCGGCAGCTCGAAGCTGGGCCTGACGTTGCTTACCGCCTCTCTAGCGATGATCTTCTTGATTCCGCTTGTCCAAATGGTGATGACGGCATTCAAGGATGGCGACCAGGTCGTGGCGCTGCACCCGCCGGTGTATCCCGCTTCGATCGAGACGTATACGGCCGCGAACGGTCAGGCTTACCCGCTCTACTCAGTCCCAACCGCAAATGGGAACGAGGTGCTCGCACTCGAGACTGCGAGGCGGACCACCAGCACCTTCATCGACCCCAAGACCGGCAAAGAGATCGAGTGGACCGGCAACTGGCGCGGCCTCAATGCGATGTGGTACTTCTCACCCAAGTTCGACAACTTCGGCTCGGTGCTGAATGTTCTCAACTTCCCGCTGCTGTTCCGGAACACCTTCGTCGTTTCGATAGTCGGAACGATAGGCGCCGTCAGTTCGGCCGTGGTCGTCGCCTTCGGCTTCGCCCGGTTCAGGATCCCCGGCAAGAACGGGCTCTTCCTCGTGCTGATCATGACGATCATGTTGCCGTTCCAGGTCCTGCTGATCCCTCAGTACATCGCGTACACGGAGATCGCCTGGACGGGCACGTTGTTACCGCTGCTCGTGCCCAACTTCTTCGCCAACGCCTACAACGTCTTCCTCTTGAGGCAATACTTCTTAACACTGCCGAGAGAGCTTGACGAGGCTGCCCAGATCGACGGAGCGAGCCCGCTCCGCATCCTGTGGTCCGTGATCGTGCCGCAGGCGATGCCGGCGATAATCGCCGTGTCGCTGTTCCACTTCTTCTTCTCGTGGAACGACTTCTTCGCCCCTCTGGTCTACCTGTCGGGTCACCCCGATCTGTACACCATGACGTTGGGCCTGCAGGCCTTCAGCGCCACCTACGGCAATGCCAATAACGGCACCCTGACTCAGTGCGCCGCATTGCTGGCCATGATTGTGCCCGTGGTGATCTTCTTCATGGGACAGCGAGCCTTCATGCGAGGGGTGATCATCTCCGGCGTCGAGAAATAGCCGTTCATGAACACGAGACGTGGAAGCGATCCTATCGGGCCGCCTTCCCATACCTGGCAACGGCCGATCGGGCTTCCCTACGACGGCTCGGAGAGGTCCCGCGACATCGACCCGCCGCTGATAGACGATGGTCCGTGGGGTGGCGTGCCACTCGGCGGACTCGGGGCTGGCAGCATCGGGCGGACCCAGCGCGGGGACTTCGCCCGCTGGCATCTCGACGTGGGCCGGCACCGCTTCGAGACCGTCCCGGCGAACCAGTTCTCGGTCTTTGTGGCTCGCGGCGAAACCAAGTCGGCCCATGTGCTCTCGACCATTCGCCCCGAGACGCTTCGAGGCTGGAACTGGGACCTGCCTGAGGGATCGGGCACCTACCATGCCCTCTTCCCGTATGCCTGGTTCGAGTACGACTGGGACGCGCTGCCAATCCGGCTGACGCAACGTCAGTTCAGCCCTGTCATACCGGGCAACTACCGCGAGAGCAGCTATCCGGTCGGCCTCCTCGAGTGGCAGATCGAGAATCCGAGCCCGGATCCGGTGACCGTCGGGCTGATGTTCAGCTGGCTGAACGACATCGGCCGGGATCGCGGGCAGGACCGCCGGGCGGGGCATCGAAATGCCACGCGGCGCAAGGACGGCCTGACCGGGGTTGTGCTGCAGGGGCCGCAAGATGCTGCCGGCGAGCCCTGGAACGGCAGCTACGCGATCATGGCCGGTGCGGAGCCCGGAATACAGCTGACGACTTGCGATCGGTTCGTGGCCGATGACGGGTCGGATGTTTGGGCCGACTTTGCCGCCGACGGCCGGCTCGGCGACGCCACCGACTCTCGCCCCAGTCGAACCGGCGAAGCCCTCGGGGCAGCCCTCGCCGCGACGTTCGACCTTGCCCCGGGCGAGACGAAACGGGTCTCATTCGCTCTCGTTTGGGACCTGCCGGTCGTCGAGTTTGGCTCCGGCACGTGCTGGTACAAGCGCTATACGCGGTTCTTCGACCGCAGCGGCGCCAACGCCTGGGCACTCGGCGCTGAAGCTCTAAACAAGCGATCCGAGTGGTCTTCGGCGATCGACGCCTGGCAGGCGCCGATCCTGGCCGATCCGATGCGCCCCGACTGGTACAAGGGCGCGCTCTTCAACGAGCTGTACTACCTCGTCGACGGCGGCACGCTCTGGACCGACGGCGAGCCGTTCCGAGAACCCGGATCGGCCGGCGGGACCGAAGCAGCCGCAGCCTCGAACAGGTCTGCAGCCGGCGGGCCGTTCCACAAGACCGAACCGGCCGGCGGCCCCGCGGCCGTTGCGGTCGTGAACAGACCTGCCAACGGCTGGGGATACGAGCCGCTCGGTCATTTCGCCGTCCTGGAGTGCTACGACTACCCCTGCTACAACACCCTCGACGTCAACTTCTATGCGTCGTGGGCGTTGCTGATGCTGTGGCCCGACCTGGATCTCGGCGTCATCAAGGATTTCGCGGCGACCGTGGATTTCGACGATCCCGAGATCGTAGACATCGGGCTTGAAGGCGACACCGCTCAGCGGAAACGGCGAGGCGCGTTGCCTCACGATCTGGGTGGACCGCAGGAGAATCCCTTCCTGCGGCCGAATGTCTACGACTGGAGAGACATAAACATCTGGAAGGACCTGAACAGCAAGTTCGTCCTCCAGGTCTGGCGCGATGTCCTGCTCGTCCCCGCCCCGGACCTTGCTCGCGAAACCTGGCCGGCGGTCGTCCAGGCGATGGATTACCTCGGTCAGTTCGACAGGGACGGCGACGGGCTACCGGAACACGACGGCCAAGCCGACCAGACCTACGACCAGTGGTCGATGCTCGGGCCCGGCGCCTACAGCGGATCGCTGTGGCTTGCGGCACTCCGCGCCGCCATGCGGATGGGTGAGATGGTCGGCGACGCGGCGAACGTCGCGCGGTTCCGGCAGGTGCACGATCGCGGCAGCGCCGCCTTCGAAGCCAAGCTCTGGAACGGACGCTGCTATCGCTTCGACGCCAGCGGCGAAGCTTCATCGGATTCGATCATGGCCGACCAGCTCGCAGGCCAGTGGTACGCCGATGCGACCGGACTCGGCGACCTAGTGTCTCCGGATCGGATCCTGACGGCGCTGCGCACTATCTACGACTCGAACGTCCTGGGGTTCGGCGGCGGCGAGATGGGCGCCGTCAACGGCATCCGACCCGACGGTTCGATCGACGAGTCGACCGAGCAGTCGGCCGAGAGCTGGATCGGGATCAGCTACGCCCTGGCGGCATTCATGATCGGCCGCGGGCTCCTCAGGGAGGGCTGGCGCACGGCCCACGGGGCGTTCGCGGTGACCTACGGCCGAGGGCTGTGGTTCCGGACGCCGGAGGGATACCTGCAGGACGGCCAGTACCGGGCCGCGATGTACCTGCGCCCGCTGGCGATCTGGGCAATCGAGCATGCCCTTCATCAGGGCCAAATCAGCAATACCGCCGGAGACTCCACCGGCCAAGCCGTAGGAGCGAGGCGATGACGAGCAGTCCAGCATCCGGAACGCATCATGACGACTGAGAGGGGCCCTTTGGGCGATTTCGTTCAGAGTGCCGCGGCGGCACCGGCTCTTCATGAGTTCGTGAGCCTGGAGGGCCAGCGGTACGCCTGCATCCGCGACGTCGACCACCTGGCGCCGTTCCTGATGAGCATCGTCAGCGACAGCGATGCCTGGCTGTTCGTCGGCAGCAACTCGCCGTTCACGGCCGGCCGTGTCGACCCCGATGGCGCCATGTTCCCGTACGAGACCGTCGACAAGCTGCTCCGCCACGCCGACGGCAGCGGGTCGCTCAGCGCCTTCCGCGTTCGTCGCGGCGGCTCGAACTCGTCTTTGTGGGAGCCCTGGCGCCCCGACTCCCAGGGGCTGCCGATCACCCGCAACCTCTACAAACACGTCCTGGGCACCAACGTTCTGTTCGAGGAGATCAACCACGAGTTGGGGCTCCGCTTCACCTGGAGCCTCAGCACGTGCGCTCAGTTCGGCCTCGTGCGGCATGCCGTGCTCGAGAACATCGGCGCAGGGCCGGTCCACGTGGACTACCTGGACGGGTTCCAGATGCTGCTGCCGGCCGGCGTGGACGAGAGGACGTACGCCTCGCTGAGCTACCTCGTGGCAGCCTACATGCGCCACGAGGTGCTGCCCGACGTGCCGATGGGGATCTACACCTTGAACTCGGCGATGGCTGACAAGCCTCTGCCGTACGAGTCCCTGAGCGCGACGGCGGCCTGGTCGGTCGGCCATCCCCACCCTGAGGTGATTCTGTCGGACCGAAGCCTGCAAGCGTTCCGAGCGGGCGAGAAGATCGCCGTCGAGCGTGAGCTGAGAGGCGACTTCGGGTCGTACCTGGTGTCCGACAGCGTCGATCTAGACCCGAGCGCCACGCACAGCTGGTACACCGTGGCCGACACGGCCCTGGACCACTCGCGACTGATCTCGCTGCGCGATCAGCTGGCGGAGCCGAAGGTGCTCGAGGCCGAGCTCCGTGCGGCCATCTCCGCCGATCGGCAGAACCTGCGCCGCCTTGTCGCCGCGGCCGATGGGCTCCAGGAGACCGCCGACGAGGCTGCCACCGTCCACCATTTCGGCAGCGTTCTCTTCAACTGCCTGCGTGGCGGGACCTTCCTCGACTCGTACCGATTCCCGCGGCGCGATCTGGAGACCTTCCTACAGGCCCAGAACGCTCCGCTCCGCGCACGAATGGGGGATTGGCTGGCCGGGCTGCCTGAGACGATCTCGATCACTTCGCTGCGCAGTGCCGCGGCGGCGACGGGCGACGCCCAGCTGGTCCGGCTGTGTGGGACCTATCTGCCGCTCATGTACAGCCGCCGCCACGGCGACCCGAGCCGGCCCTGGAACC
>PMXR01000102.1 GCA_003171035.1 Chloroflexota bacterium | reverse complement strand
ATCAGCCAGCTCGGCGGCATGCGAGGCCTCATGGCCGACCCGTCGGGCCGGATCATCGACGTGCCGGTGCGGAGCAACTTCCGCGAAGGCATGACGGTCCTCGAGTACTTCATCTCCACCCACGGAGCCCGTAAGGGCCTCGCGGACACCGCCCTCCGTACCGCCGACTCGGGTTATCTGACCCGACGTCTGGTGGACGTAGCTCAAGACGTGATCACGCGCGAAGAAGACTGCGGCACCCACGAAGGTTCCTGGATCACGCGACAGGAATCGGCCGAGATCACAAGCAACGAGAAGGGCGCCTACCAGAAGCGAATGGTCGGCCGGCTTTCCTCCGCCGATCTCATCCATCCCACGACCGGCGAGGTCGTGTGCGAGCGAAACCAGGAGATCACCGAGGCTGTTGCCCTGGCGATCGACGAGTCGGGGATCGACGGCGTGCTCGTCCGATCGCCGCTCTCCTGCGAGGCTCGCCACGGCGTCTGCCGGCTTTGCTACGGCCGCAACCTGGCCACCGGCCATCTGGTCGGGATCGGTGAGGCCGTCGGTATCATCGCCGCCCAGTCCATCGGCGAGCCGGGCACGCAGCTGACGATGCGAACGTTCCACACCGGCGGCGTCGCCGGCCTGGACATCACCGCCGGCCTGCCGCGAGTCGAGGAGCTGTTCGAGGGCCGCGTCCCCAAGGGCAAGGCCGAGATCAGCCACATCGACGGCATCGTCGAGATCGTCCGCGGCGACACCGGAACCCGGGTCAAGGTCACGAGCAAGGAGCAGTACGACAGCCATCTCGCGCTGGCTCCCGGCGCCGAGATGCTGGCCGCTGCCGGTGACATGGTCGAAGCCGGCCAGGTCATCGCTCGCGGCGAAGGCGGCGACAAGGCCAACGACGTCACCGCTCCGGCCAAGGGTTTCCTGGTTCAGGACTCCGAAGGCCTGGTCGTCCGGTCCGAGGACACGGTCGAACGCGAATACGCCATCCCTCACAACGCCAAGCTGATGATCGAGAACGGTGCGGAGATCCGCGCCGGCGACGCCATCACCGACGGCCCGATCAACCCGCAGGAATACCTAGAGACCCGGGGCAAGGACTCTGTCCAGCGCTACCTGGTCAAGGAAGTCCAGAAGGTTTACCGGAGCCAGGGCGTCACGATCAACGACAAGCACATCGAGATCATCGTCCGGCAGATGCTCCGCAAGGTCCGCATCGACCAGCCGGGCGACACGGATCTGCTCCCGACCGAGCTGATCGACCGCCTCGACTTCGAGGAAGTCAACAACCGTGTCCTGGCCGAAGGCGGCGAGCCTTCGACGGCACAGACGGTCCTGCTCGGCGTGACCAAGGCATCACTCAATACCTCGTCATTCCTGGCGGCGGCCTCCTTCCAGGAGACGACCCGGGTGCTCACCGAGGCCGCCATCAACGGCGCCAAGGACCACCTGATCGGCCTCAAGGAGAACGTCATCATCGGCAAGCTGATCCCAGCCGGGACCGGCGCGCCGGCCAACATCGCCGCCGCTCGCGAACGCGCCCGACGGGCTGCCGAAGAGGCACTCGCCGGCGAGTCTATCGAGAGGCTGCGCGGTCCGGAATACGAGTACAACCCGTTCCTCGAGGAGGCCGGTGGCCGACCGTCCGAGGAAACCGCGGATCTCGCTTCGCTTCTCTCGGCCAGCGTCGGGGGCGCGGCCAACGAGGAGGACGACGACTTCGTCAATCCCTTCCTGGCAGCTCTCGGCACCGACGCGAAGGACGAGGCCGAGGAGCCGGGAGTTCCGGGCCTCGAGGAGATCCTGGGCGAGGTCACCAAAGACGGGGAGTAGCCCCGACCACCGCCAAAGTGGCTTGATACGGATAGCAAAGGTGCGAGCGGCAGAAATGCCGCTCGCGCTTGGTATCGGCGGCGCTGCGAAAGGAGTAGCAGATGGGCTTCTGGCAACAGCTTGGCGGCAAGCATCGCGCGGACCTGGCGGAGTACGGCTTCCAGTCCATCAAGAGGAATCTAGCCTTTCGGTACTTCACCTGGCGATGGAGCTGGTCGTCTATCCGGCGAAGCGAACAGATGCGCTTCCTGCTCCGGCACAGTTCGCCATTGTCGATAGTGCGATGCGCGCTGGCTGCCGCGGATCTCTCGGACGATACGTGGAGCGGCATGCGATGGCCGAGCTCGGGCAAGGGAAGCAGTGCCGACGCGACGGAGCCTCTCGATAGCGGGACCGAGGAAGACCTGGGCAAGATGTGGCCCAAGCGGGATCGCTGGCTCTATGTCTTCGCGGTAAGACTGCTTTGGCGTTACGCCACGCGCCACGACCCGACCCGAACAACTGCCCTCCCGGAACCACTAACGGGCAACCCACTCCCAGTGATGTCGTCCGGTCGGTTGATTTCCCAGGATCTGGCAAACAGCGCGCTCGAACTCGCCGCGATCGAGAGGGTCCTCGATGGTAGGCGTCCGGCGTCCATACTCGAGTTGGGGGCCGGATACGGCCGTACCGCCTATGCGCTGATGAGCAGATACCCACAGGCGACGTACACCATCGTTGACATTGAGCCCGCCCTGTCCATTTCCAGATGGTATCTCTCGCTCCTGTTCGATCCGTCAAGGCTGCGCTTCTTGCACCCCGAGGATGCAGGTCAGATCGCTTCTGACTCCATCGACCTGGCGTTGAGCATCTCATCACTGCAGGAGATGACGCCGGATCTGGTTGCCGGCTATCTCGCCCTGTTCGACCGGGCTTCCGGCGGTGGTGTCGTGTATCTCAAGCAATGGCTGTCGTGGTTCAATCCGGTAGACAAGGTCCGGATGACGTTTGATGAGTACGCGATACCGGGGCGGTGGTCCCTCAAGTTCAAAGAACCAGCTCCCGTCCAGACCAACTTCGTCCAGGCGGGCTGGCACGTAGCGACCTTGCCGAGCCCTGGCGCCGCCGCGGTCGCGCTCCCGGCCGCAACTCAGACTATTCAAGAGCCTGTCGCATGAAACCCGGACCAGGTCTTGCCCGGGCTCCATGGGTCTCGTTGCCCAAGATGAACGTTTGACTGCACGGGCGGCCCGCTGCTAAACTCCGCCTTCGTGGCTTCCCGGGAAGCCGTGGTCGGTACGCGCCAATCACGGGGCCGATAAGCCAGGACAGCGGCCGTTCACTGGGACCGGATGCTGACCGGACTCGGAACGACCAGCCCAGACCATAGAAGCGATTTGCGCCAACAGATCGCCTCCATGTCGCGACCGGTGCCGCAGCGGCGGCCCATCGGACGCCGGAGGCCACCGCGACGGCGCAGTTCCCGTCGATTGGACTCGCACCGGGGCCCAAGCCCGGCCGCGAGTCGTTGTGACTCGGGATCGCCGAACAGAAACAGACCATTCATCCGCAGGTAAGCGAAAGGAGCAGCGTCTCCGTGCCGACAATCAGCCAGCTCGTGCGGCATGGCCGCCAGCCGAAGATCTCGAAGATCAAGGCGCCGGCTATGCGCAAGAACTGGAACAGCCTTCGCCAGCGCCAGGTCGCCATCCCCGGTGCACCGCAGAAGCGCGGCGTCTGCCTGCAGGTGCGCACCATGACGCCGAAGAAGCCGAACTCGGCCCTCCGCAAGATTGCCCGCGTCCGCCTCACCAACCAGATGGAAGTGACCGCCTACATCCCCGGGATCGGCCACAACCTCCAGGAGCACTCCGTAGTGCTGGTTCGCGGCGGCCGTGTGAAGGACCTGCCGTCGGTGAAGTACCACATCATTAGAGGAACCCTTGACGCCGCGGGCGTCAAAGATCGCAAGCAGGGCCGCTCCAAGTACGGGGCCAAGGCCCCTCAGCAGAAGGGCAAGAAGTAACCGATGCCCCGTCGACACACTATTGCCCGCAAAACCAAGTACCAGGGCGCACCTTCGAACCGCCTGACCAGCCGCTTTGCGACCAAGCTGATGACAGACGGCAAGCGCCATCTGTCGGAGCGCATCCTGCGAGAGGCTCTGGCCCGTGCCGAAGCCCAGGCTCGCCGGCCCGGCGTCGAGGTTCTCGAGTCGGCCATGCGCAACGCGACGCCGATCATCGAAGTCAAGCCGCGCCGCGTCGGTGGCGCCACTTACCAGGTCCCGGTCGAGATCCGGGGCGATCGCCGCATGTCGCTCGGCGTCCGCTGGCTCGTTCAGGCGGCTCGCAAGCGCAGCGGCAAGAGCATGTCGGAGAAGCTTGCCGCCGAGCTCGTCGATGCCATGAACGGCCTCGGAGCTGCGGTCAAGCGTCGTGAAGATACCCACAAGATGGCCGACGCGAACAAGGCGTTCAGCCACTTCAAGTGGTAGTCGGAACCCAGCAGGAGATATAGATCTTCGTGGCACGTCAAGTTCCGCTCGCTAAGACGCGGAACATCGGAATCATTGCCCATATCGACGCTGGGAAGACCACGGTCACCGAGCGGGTCCTCTTCTATACGAAGAAGATCTACAAGATCGGAGAAGTCCATGAGGGCGCGGCCACCATGGACTGGATGCCCCAGGAGCAGGAGCGCGGCATTACGATCACTGCCGCGGCTACTACCTGTNNCGCCCGGGCACGTGGACTTCACTGTTGAAGTCGAGCGCAGCCTGCGCGTTCTCGACGGTGCGGTCGTCGTCTTCGACGGCGTAGCCGGTGTCGAGCCCCAGTCCGAGACGGTCTGGCGCCAGGCCGACAAGTACACCGTCCCGCGCATCTGCTTCATCAACAAGCTCGACCGCACCGGCGCCGACTTCTGGCGCTGCGTGGAGATGATCAAGGATCGCCTCGGTGCCCGTCCGGTACCGATCCAGATCCCGATTGGCCTCGAGGACAAGTTCGTTGGCATCGTGGACCTGATCGCCATGAAAGCGATCGTCTACAAGGCCGAGGACCTGGGGGCCGAGTCGGAAACGATCGATATCCCGGCCGATCTGCTCGAGCAGGCCAAGACCGAGCGCGAGAAGATGGTCGAGATCGTCGCCGAGATGGATGACGAGCTCACTCACAAGTACCTCGAGGGCCACACCCTCAGCCCCGACGAAATCAAGCGCGGCCTCCGGATCGGCACCCTCGACTACCGCATCGTGCCCGTCCTGGCAGGCTCCGCGCTCAAGAACAAGGGCGTCCAGCCGGTTCTCGACGCGGTCGTCGACTACCTGCCGTCGCCGCTCGACGTCAAGCCCGTTGTCGGCATCCAACCCGTGACCCATGCGGAAGTCACGCGCTCGGCCGACGACAGCCAGCCCTTCTCGGCCCTGGCCTTCAAGATTGCCGCGGACCCGTACGTCGGCAAGCTCGCCTTCTTCCGGGTCTACTCCGGCACGCTGAACGCCGGCTCCTACGTCTACAACGCCTCCAAGGGCAAGAAGGAACGGATCGGCCGCATCCTCCAGATGCACGCCAACCACCGTGAGGAGATCGAGACCGTCTACGCCGGCGACATTGCCGCCGCGGTCGGACTCAAGGACACCTTCACCGGCGACACCCTGTGTGATCAGGAACACCCGATCGTGCTGGAGTCGATCGTCTTCCCCGAGCCGGTCATCGAAGTGGCCATCGAGCCCAAGACCAAGGCCGACCAGGAGAAGCTCGGCATCGCCCTGCAGCGACTCGCCGAGGAAGACCCCACCTTCCGCGTCCACACGGACGAGGAGAGTGGCCAGACCCGCATCGCCGGCATGGGCGAGCTGCACCTCGACGTTCTCGTGGACCGCATGGTCCGCGAGTTCAAGGTCGCGGCCAACGTCGGCCGGCCACGCGTCTCCTATCGCGAGACCATTCGCCGCTCGGCGGAGGGTAACTACCGGCACGTCAAGCAGACCGGCGGCAAGGGCCAGTACGGCCACGTCGTCATCAAGGTCGAGCCGAACGAGCAGGGCAAGGGATACGAGTTCATCGACAAGATCGTCGGTGGCACCATCCCGCGCGAATACATCAAGCCCATCGATATGGGCATCCGCGACGCACTCGACACGGGACCGTACGCCGGGTACCCGATGGTCGATGTGAAGGTCACGCTCTTCGACGGCTCGTTCCACGAAGTCGACTCGAGCGAAATGGCCTTCCGCATCGCCGCGTCGATGGCACTCAAGGAAGCAACGGCGAAGGCTTCGCCGGCGATCCTCGAACCTGTCATGCACGTCGAGGTGACGATGCCGGAAGCGTTCCTCGGTGACGTCATCGGCGATATCAACGCTCGCCGCGGACACATCGAGGCAATGGAATCGCGCTCCTCCACGCAGGTGGTTCGGGCGCGCGTCCCCCTGGCCGAGATGTTCGGCTACGCCACGGACCTGCGGTCGATGACCCAGGGCCGAGCCAGTTACTCGATGGAGTTGTCGCACTACGCAGAAGTACCCGCCAATCTGGCGGCCGAACTCGTCCAGAAATCCCGAGTCTGATCAGTCCACCCAGCCCGCAGTAGGAGCGAG
>PMXR01000064.1 GCA_003171035.1 Chloroflexota bacterium | reverse complement strand
ATGGACGAGATAGTCGAGGCAGTCTGTCGCCTACCGTTGGACCATCGTTCGAGGAATCTCAGCCCGGTCGAACTCGTCCGCCAGTCGGGCTGCTTGAGGGACGCGGCTGCTGTCTCAGTGGATCGCCTCCTTGACTGTCTGGTGAACCACCCGCGGTGGGTGGATTCTTGGTTCGAATGGTCGGCGGACAACAGGAGCACGCCGGAATGGTGGCTGAGCTCCGAGGCGTCAGGCGAGTATCGGCTCGGATACTACGATCCGGCGAATCGACGTCAACCCCACCCCCTGGTGTTCACGGACAAGGCGCGAGCCTGCGCCGAGTTCATCAGCCGGTACGTCGAGCAAGTCGCTTACCTGGTCGAACGGGTTGATGCGAACCGCGGCCCCGGCGAGACTGACTTGGATGTCGCGCTACGCCTTGACGGAGAAGGGCGACTCGCCCCGAAGTAAACCCATGAAGGTGACGTGCCGTCGGGGCGTCTAGCTCGCTGCGAAGCAGTATTCAGGCGAGTCGTACTGCGCTGGCAACGCGCTCCTAACCCCGGCCGGGGCGCCAATTCCCACCCTTGCCTTACCGGACGCCGGCCGCCTCGAGGGCATCGCCGAAGACGCGCTTTTCGTGTCCGTGGAGGATGTCCGAGCGCCCAATCTGCAGGATGCCGCGAAGTTTGTCCACGAGATCGGCCTGCGATCGCTGGGGCAAGTGCAAGGCGCCGCCGGTCTCCTCGACCTGCGCTTCGAAGCGATCGTCGAGCTTCTCGACGTTCCAGCCGGGCGCGCCCGACGACTTGCATATCGCATGGCTCGTGTCGGCCGCCCACCAGATTCCGTGCTGCTTGGCTTCGTCGAGATGCAGACCGCCGGTTGGGAACTTCTCCGTCAGGTCGTTCCAGAAGAGCCGAGGGGGCGCCGTGCGGGCATTCGCGGCCTCGATCAGCCGGGGCACCGGCACCGGCGTCGTGATCGCCGGGAGACAGATGGGGTAGAGCCGGAGCGAGCCGTTCCGAAGGGAGACGCTGATCACGGTATCGACCGGGCCACGCGTCTTGCGCAGTTGAAGCGGATCGTCCTGGTCCGACTTCTTGGACCTGGTACTCACCTCGGCCGGCACAGGCGCCGCGACGTCCGGCGGCAGGCCGAGGTAGCGGATCAGGTCCCGACGGCCTGCGAGCGCCCACCGCACCTCCCAGCCGAACCATCCAATCAGGGCGAGTCTTACGTACAGGCGCCGAAGAGGAATGTCCGGCTGGACGGGGCCGCCGAATAGAAGCACGAGGTTGTGGTCGATGTCGATGACGCCGCCGGCCTCGCCGTCGAGGAAAGACCGCTCGTTGACCTCCGGCAGTCGCTCGACGAACGGGATCGCCCGCTCTTCGCCCCAGAACATCTCAGACGCCAGGCTGTCGGCGCCCGAACTCGCATGGAATGCCCGTAAGGTTCCGTCGCGAATCAGAAAGTAGTTGGCTCTGGCACCCATCGCTCACCCCGGTCTCGCCTGAGCTGTGTGTGTCGAGTCTACAGACGTCGCCGTCGCCGGAACAGAGGCAGCCATCCACGGGCCGGACCTCTGTGGCGTCGTCCGGCGGCCGAGGGCGAACAGCAGTAGGCTCGGGACTCCAGGCAGTCGCAGGTCGAGGTTGCCAGTGCGGTTCCGGAGCGTCGCCCTAATCGTCGTCGGCTTTGCGGTCGCGATGGCGTACATGGAATCGGCCGTCGTGGTGTATCTGCAGCGTGCCATCGGGATGACTCCCGAAGAACTGTTCCCGCTGCGCCAGACCGACGTAGTCGGCAACCTCGTGGCTATCGAGGTCGGCAGGGAATTCGCCACGCTGGTGATGCTGGTGGCGCTGGGGTGCCTGGTCGGCCGGCGTGCCGTCGACCGTCTGGCCTGGACCGCTGTAGCTTTCGGGGTCTGGGACGTCTTCTACTACGTCTGGCTCTGGGTCTTCATCGGCTGGCCACACGGCCTGAACACCTGGGATGTGCTATTCCTGATTCCGGTGCCGTGGGCCGGGCCGGTCTGGGCGCCGGTGGTCGTGAGCCTGGCCCTGGTCGGGGCCGGGCTGGCGGCCGCTCACGGGGTCGTCGATGGGCGCGTGCCGGTCGTGACCATGGGTCGGGGGATTGCTGCCGTCTCCGGCGGCCTGCTGGTTGTGGCGAGCTTCTTGTCGAATGCCCCGTCGCTCCTCGCCGGCGACATGCCCGGCTGGTTCCCGTGGCCGGTCTTCGTCGCCGGCATGGTCCTGGCCGGTTGGGCGGCGGCCGCCTCGCTGCGCGCCCCGAGCGCCGCCGCGGCTCCAGCGGCAGTTACTGGCGACTGACCGCACCGAGAAGATCGCCGGCAGCCCGGCACGGGCTCACGGCCCGGCCATCTCCGACCGATGCCCTAACGGGGGAGACACCGAAGCGCCGAGCCACACCACCTGGCCGGCCTGTGACCCGGAGGGCCGATGCAACCGGAGATCCGCACTGATTTCAACGAGTTGGTCTTGCCGATTCTCGGATTGGCCGAGAGGATGCTCGAGGAGAGCGGCGAGTTCCAACCGTTCGGTGGCAGGGTGGCAACGGGCGGGCAACTGGCCCTGATCGATGTAGCCCCGAGTCTCGACGAGCCATCCAACCCCCTGATCGTGGACGCGCTGTATGCCACGTTTCGCGTGGAGGCGAAGGCCGGCACGATCCGGGCCTGCGCCGTCTGTTGGGATGCGCTCGTGCCGCGTCAGGAGGGTGGTGGCTTGATGGACGCCATCGCGATCGGGCTGGAACATCGCGACGGCGACCCGACAATCGTTCTGTGCGGCTATGAACGCGAACTTGCGACGGGCGACTACAGGTTCGAGGATCCGTTCACTGCCACCGGCCGCCGGCACGTCTTTGGCCACGTACTGATGGCCTGACGGCTAGTCGGTAGGGGAGTCGTGGCAGCCGCGGCATCGCCCCGAGATGGTCACGTGCGATAGGTCGACGGAGAAACCCAGATCGGCCGCCAGAGCGTCGACGATCGCGGCGCCAGTCTCCGGCCGTATCTCCCACGTGGCCCCGCACCCGCTGCAGTAGAGATGTCCGTGGACCTGCTCGGGCAGAACGTGGTATTCCTCACGTCCGTCCGGACCGTGGCCGTGGGCGACCAGCCCGAATTCCTCGAGCACGTCCAGCGTCCGGTAGACCGTCGACGGCGTGGTAGTCCGGTCGAGCTCGCGGCAGCGGGCGATCAGTTCGGTGGCGGTGACGTGGCCCTCATGCTCCTTCAGCACGTCGACGAGGGTCCTTCGTTGCGGCGTCCAGCGCAGGCCGCCGGCCCGCAGGAGATCGGCGACGCCGTCCCATGCGACCGCGGTGGCGGCGCCAACGGTCCCAGCCGGGGCCGGTCCACCCTGGTTCGTTGCTGACTGTGGCATCTGACGGTCCGCCATCCTCCCAATTGTGTCCCGCATCCCCACCGAGCGTAGACTGGCCCCAAGCGCAATTAGTTGCAATAGCGAGATGTTTCGTCAGGCGGCACAAAGGAGGCGTAGGTGCACATTCCGGATGGCTACCTCGCTCCCGCCGTCGCGCTCGCGCTGGCGGCGCCGACCATCCCGGTCTGGGCGATGGCGACCCAGAAGGTGAAGAAGGTCCTCAACAACCGGACCGTGCCGCTGCTGGCGATCTTCTCCGCGCTCAGCTTCACGGTGATGATGTTCAACGTGCCGGTGCCGGGCGGCACGACGGCTCATGCGGTAGGGGGCACGTTGATAGCCGTCGTCCTGGGACCGTGGGCGGCCGCGATAGCGGTCAGTACGGCGCTGATCCTGCAGGCGCTCTTCTTTGGGGACGGCGGTGTGCTGGCGATCTTCGCCAACTGCCTGAACATGGGGATCATCCTGCCGTTCGTGGGCTACGGGACGTATCGCGTGATCGGGGCCGGCTCGCCCGTGCTCTCCACCAGACGCGCCGTCGCCGCGGGCATCGGGGCCTACGCGGGGATCACCGTCGCGGCTCTGGCGGTCGGCATCGAACTGGGCATCGAGCCGATCCTCTTCTCGTCGAACGGCCACGCCCTCTACAGCCCGTACGGGCTCTCGGAAGCGATCCCGGCGATGGTGATCGCCCACGCATTCGGGGCCTCGATCGTGGAGGCGCTGGTTACCGGACTTGGCGTCGCATATCTGCAGCGGCGGCACCCCGAATACCTGACCAGCCTGCAGCGGATCTTCGCACCGGACGCGGCAGCCGAAGGCACCGTGGCCCGCCGGCCGCTCTGGCAGCTCGTGGCCGCTTCGGTCGCCGCCGTCGTCACCGTGCTCGCCATCATCGGTCTGGTCGAGGGCCGCGGCGATCCGGGGCACATCTTTGGTGCCGACTGGTCGCGTGTCAGCTGGCCCTCGGTCGGGGCGATGCTGCTGGTCACAGCCGTCGTGGCGGCGGTTCTCATCCCGGTGGCCTATCTGCTGCTGCCGCGCGGCATCAAGCGCCTCGGAACTTCATTCGTGGCGATCGCCGTGGTGGCCCCGCTGGGCCTGATCGCTCCCGGGATTGCCTACGGCGAAGGCTCCACCGCGGACGTCAATGCGGCGTTCGGCTACGTGCCGCCCGGGCTGCGGTCCCTGTCCGGTGTCTTCAGCGCGCCGCTCGCAGGCTACGACGTGCCGCTCCCGTTCTTCTCGCGTGCCAGCGCTCCGCTCTGGCACGCCGCCGTCGGGTATGAGATCTCGGGCATCGTCGGGATCCTGGCTGTCGGCGGCGCGGTGTACGCCATCGCGAGACTGCTTCGACGCGGCGTGCCCGTCGAAGCCAACTCGGAAGGATCGGCGATATGACGACCGCCGCACAGCCGATCAGGGCGCCACACCCAGGTGAAGGCCGGATCGGCTGGCTCGAGCAAACGGTCGCCGGCATCACCGGCAACATCGAGCATGCCATCTTCACGGAGCATCACGCCAGGTCGGCCGGCTGGCTCCAGCGCCGGGATCCACGGATCAAGATGGTCGCCGGACTGGTGGCCATCCTGGCGGCGAGCCTCTCTACCTCCATCTCCGGATTGGCGATTCTCTATGCCGCGACCCTGGCCGCCGCGGCTGCCAGCCGCGTCCCGTTCGGCTTCTTCGTCAAGCGCGTCTGGCTCGGCATCCCATTCTTCGCCGGCATCGTCGTGGTCCCGGCGATCTTCTTCGTTCCGGGGCCCAGGCTCTTCGATATCGGCATCGGGCCGGCGCACATCGCGCCATCGATCAACGGCCTGTTCGGAGCCGCGCTCTTCATCAGCCGTGTCGGAGTATCCGTTTCGCTGGCCGTCTTGCTGGTGGTGACGACGCCCTGGGCCGACGTCCTCAAAAGCCTCCGCGCGCTTAAGGTGCCGCAGGTCTTCGTCCTGGTTCTGTCGATGACATATCGCTACATCTTCCTGTTTCTGCATACCACCAACGGCATCCTGCTCGCCCGCAAGAGCCGGGTGGTGGGCCGATCCACCGGCGGCGAGCAGCGCCGCTGGATTACCGGCACCATGGGCAACCTGATGAGCCGGGCGTTCAAGATGAGCAACGACGTCTACGCGGCCATGCTGGCCCGCGGTTTCGGAGGCGAGGTGCGAACCTTCTCAACCTATCGGGTCCGTCCGTCGGACTGGGCCATGCTGGCGCTCACGGTCGGAGTTGCCGCGGCCGCGATCCTCGCCGGAAAGGTGCTGCCATGACGATCGAAACGGCCCACGCGGCCGCCCCCGGGACCCCGCTCGCGGTCGGCCCCGGCGAGCCGCTCTTCGCTCTGCACGACGTCGGGTACAAGTACTCCGGGCGCCAGATCGCCCTCGACGGTGTCAACCTGGCGATCTGGCCGGGCGAGCGAGTGGTGCTGCTCGGTGCCAACGGCAGCGGCAAGTCCACGCTGCTCAAGCTTCTGGACGGCATCGTCGGACCTACAAGTGGCTCCATCAGGGCCCTCGGTCTGGACGTCGCTGCGGTCGCGGCCGGCGAGGACGGCTTCCACTTCCACCGTGAAGTCGGCCTCGTGTTCCAGGACCCGGACATCCAGTTGTTCAGCGCCACGGTTCTCGACGACGTTGCCTTCGGGCCGCTGCAGCTCGGTCTCGAGCGCGACGAAGTCGGCCGGCGGTGCGCCGATGCACTGGCCGAGATGGGTATCGCCCATCTGGCCGATCGGGCGCCGTTCGAGTTGTCGGGCGGGGAGAAGAAGCGGGCCGCCATCGCCTCGGTGCTGTCGCTGCGTCCCCAGGTCGTCCTGCTCGACGAACCAACCGCGTCACTCGACCCGCGCACCAAGTGGGTTCTGGTCGACCTCATCCAGCGCCTCGCCGCAGCCGGCCGGACCTTGATCGTGGCGACGCACGAGCTGGACATCGTCCCGCTCATCGCCGACCGGGTCGTGGTCCTCAGCGAGCAGGGTAGGGTCGTGGCCGACGGTACGCCGGCGGCGGTTCTCGCCGATCGAGACCTGCTCGTGAGCGCGAACCTCATTCACGAGCATCTCCACGAGCACGGCGTGGTGGCGCACTCGCACCCTCACGACGCGTGGGACGGCCACCACGAAGCCGCGGGGTCGGTCCTATAGGACCCCCACACAAGAGGGCGATGTTATCGGCATTCCGACGCGAGACAATGGGCCAGCAATGGAGAGCCGACACTCCGGACAAGAGTCCGGTCGACCGACCCGGACCGCGGCCGACGAGGCCAGCGAGACCGGCGCCGACGGCATTGAAGGCATCGGCCGAGCGACACCGGAGCTACTGGACACCGAAGCCGAGCGATCCGCCCGCGAGCGCCTCTTCGATGAGGTTCTGGCCTCTGTCGAACTCGTCCTCGTGGCTGATGGGGCCGCTTTCTGGCGCGAGGGGGTCGACCATTCGCTGGTTCTGACGGCCAGCCGCTCCATCGCGCACGACGTGCTCGAGTCGTTCGACCGGCACGTCACCGCGCCGCTCCAGTCGATCATGCAGCGCTGGCCGGAGAGCCCGCTCGTGGCCGTGCCGCTCAACGACCCGACCAACCCGATCGCCGAGGAGATCAGGCAGATCACCGACCGCGAAGGCATCGTCGGCCTCGCCGGCGTCCCTTGCCGTATCCCCGGCGAGATGCTGGGAATGCTGCTGGTCGTCCATCGCAGGCCGCATCCCTGGACGGTCCGCGACCTCGGTCTGGCCACGGGTCTGGCCGGGCAGCTGGCCACGGCGATGCAGAATGCGCGTCTCTACTCGTCGGTTCGATCCCTCGCCAACAGGCTGGCCGCGATCCACGAACTGAGCCTGCGGCTGAATCAGCTGCGCGACGTCGAGGCCATCGGCGAGGCGATCGTGGGCGAAGTCGGGCGCCTGGTCGACTGCGACACGGTGCGCGTCTACCGCCTCGATCCCGAGGGCGACTTCCGCCCCGTGGCGGCCTCGGGAACCTTTGTCGGTATCGAGGCGCCGCCCCTCGAGGCCCTTGCCAGCGGCCACGGTGAGACGCTGCCGGGCTGGGTGGCCAAGCGCAACGAGCCGTTGATCATCCCCGACGCCTCTGTCGAGCGCCGTTCGATCTTCCGCTCGACATTCGGGCCGGAGTCGCTGCTGCTGGTGCCGATGTCCTACGGCGACAACGTTCAGGGCGTTTTGGTCGTGTCCAAGCAGGGCGTCGGCAAGTACGGCCCGGACGACGAACGGGCCCTCTCGATCTTCGGGCGGTATGCCGCCCAGGCAATCGTCAATGCCGACAACATCGAGGAGTTGGAACGCCAGCACGTTCTGCTCGAGCAGCAGGTTGCCGCCGGCCGGCGGCTGCTCGAGCTCAGTGAGCAGCTGGTTTCGACTCTCGATCCGCGCCGGGTCCTGGAGCAGATCGCCGAGACGATGGGTACCGTCGTGCCGTACGACCGCCTGACCATATACAGCTGCCGGGCCGCCACGGGCGGCATTGAGCCGGTCCTGACGCGAACGAGATCGGCGGACGGAGGCGACGCGGCAACCTGGGACAAGTCATTTGACGAAGGGCTGACCAGCTGGGTCATCGGCCGCGGCGACGCGGTCTGCGCCAACGACGTGGGGGATGAGCTTCTGTCGGTCGGTCCAGGAGCGGAAGTGGCGACTCCTGCGGGCGAGGTCTCGGAGCCGGCTCCAGGCGCGCCGGGGATCAAGGACGCCCGCGTGACGACCCGGAGCGTCATCGTCGTGCCGCTCAGGGTTCACGGCGAGGTGGTCGGCAGCCTGAATCTGATCCGCTTCGGCGGCCCCGAAGCGCACTTCGGCGAGCACGAATTCGAACTCAGCAAGCTGTTCGCGAGCCAGGCGTCGATCGCACTCCAGAACGCCGAGGCCCACGTGACCGTCTCGACACGGGCCGATCTGGATGCCCTGACGGGGCTGCGAAACCATGGCACTTTCGAGCGCGATCTGGCCGCCATGATCGAAGCTGACCAGCCGTTCTCGCTGCTGATGATGGACCTCGACTCGTTCAAGGTCTTCAACGACACCTACGGCCATCCGGCCGGCGACACTCTGCTGCGGGCGGTTGCCAAAGCGATCGTCAGCGCCACGCGGCAGCGAGACACGGCGTATCGGTACGGCGGCGACGAATTCGCGCTGCTTCTGCCCGGGGCGTCCAGAGTCCACGCCGAGGAGGTTGCCGGGCGTGTCCGGGCGGCGGTGAGTGCCGGCGTGGGCAGTTCGTTCGAAAGCACCGATGTCGTGGTCACGGCCTCGGTCGGGGCCGCCCACTGGCCGGCCGACGGGCGATCTCAAGCGGCGCTCGTGGAGGCCGCGGACGCCGCGCTCTACCGCGCGAAACGGCAGCGGACGGAAGCGCCCGCGATGGGCTCCGCGACCCGAATGCGGGCTCCGGAACCGGCCTCGACATCGTGGGTGGACGCCGCGCGCGACCTGATCAGGGCCGATTCGACCGAGGCCGTCGCGGCGGCGATGGTGTGTGCGGTGACCACCATATGTGCCGGCTCGGACGCTTTCGTGGCGCTGAGCGACGAGATGGACGCGTTCGAGCAGCCGGCGCTCGCGGTCGCGGGCGGGGCGGCAAGGTCGGTCTCGACGAAGGGGCCCGGCCTCGTGCAGATCGCGGCCAGCGGCGCATTCCTGGGCCGGTCCCAGTCGATTCGGCGTGGTGGAGGCCTGTGGGGCCGGGTCTGGGAGAGCGCCAGGCTCGCGGCCGAGGACGACGGCAACGCCGTGCGTACCGGCGCGCCGCTGCTCGTGGGCGGCCGGGTGGTGGGGATCCTGGGTGTGGCCGAACCGAGCCGGGCCAAGCAACTCGGTCACGCCAGTGAGATCGCGCTTGTGGCCGACCTGGGTTCCACGGCGCTGGAACGGCTGGCGGGCGAGACCGACTGAGCGGTCCGGCGTATTGCGCCGGCGGCGATCGCGGCGCGACACTCCTATACTCCGACCCATGCCAAAGCAAGACGGCCGATGAACAGCTCGTATCCAGTCCGTTTCGACCGCGGCGGTCGAGACCGGCTTCGACGCCTGATGGTCGCGGGATCGGTGCTGTTGATCGCGTTGGTCTTTGGGACGGTCGCGGCCTGGCATCCCCTGACGAGCGCCGCCTCGCGCGACAGCGCCACGGTCTACGGGCCTGCGGCCGCGTCGCTGGACCCGGCTGTCCAGTCGGACGCCGGCAGCGCCCAGGTGGTCACGCAGCTCTTCGAGTCACTGACTTCCATAGATTCCGCCGCTCAGGTTCGGCCGGCCCTGGCGTCGTCCTGGGACGCCACCAACGGCGGTAAGAAGATCGTTTTCCACCTGCGTGCGGGTCTGAAGTTCTCCGACGGGACGGACCTCAAGGGGAGCGATGTCGTCGGCAGCTGGATGCGGGTCCTGTCGCCCACCAATCCGAGCCAGCTGGCGTCGTTGCTCGACGGAGTGACCGGTGCACGGGCATATCGCGACGGCAGCGGCCCAAAGTCGGCCGTCGGCATCCATGCGACAAGTGACACGGACGTGGAAGTAGACATGGATAGCGCCGCCTCCGACTTCCCGGCTATCGTCTCGAGCCCGACGCTGGCCGTGGTTCCGGCCGGCCTCTCGTCCAACCCGAAGCTGCTCGAGCCGGGCACGTTCGTCGGCAGCGGCGCGTACGTCCTGTACGACGTCAGCGCAACCGAGACGACTCTGATCGCCAACCCGAACTACTGGGCAGGCTCGCCCTCGATCACGACCGTCCACATCCTCAACAGCCCCGGATCCAACGGTATCGTCGACGAGTTCCAGGCCGGCAACATCGACTACACCCCGATCGCCGGCAACGACGCGACCTGGATCGCCTACGACAAGACGCTCGGCCCTTCGTTGCGCCTGGAGCCTTCCCCGTCGGTGGAGTACTACGGCTTCAATACGACCAGGGCGCCGTTCAACGACGTTCACGTCCGACGCGCGTTCCAGCTGGGCGTCGACTGGCGCCGGATCGTCTCGCTCGAGGCGGTGCCCGGAATGGTCTCGGCCACGGGCATGGTTCCGATCGGAGTGCCCGGCCACGCGACGACCGACTTCGGCCCGACGTTCGATCTCCAGACTGCGAAGGCGGAGCTCGCGGCGGCCGGATTCCCGGGAGGTGCAGGGTTCCCGAGCGTGACGCTGATCACCACCGGCGGCGATGACGGCCAGATGGAAGGCGCCATCATGCATCAGCTCCACGACAACCTTGGTATCGACATCTCCTTCAGGGTCGAGGATTGGACGACATACAACGCCCAACTGCTCACAAATCCGCCGGATTTTTACGAGATGGACTGGGTCGCCGACTATCCGGGTGCCAACGACTTCCTCGGACTGCTGCTCGGTACCTCCCAGCCCAACAACTATGGCCGCTGGTCCAACACCGACTTCGATGCGGCGATCAGTCGGGCCCTGTCTGGAACGGACGCTGCCACGACCCAGAAGGCGTTCGATGACGCTCAATCCATCGTTAAGGACCAGGCACCGGTGATACCGGTCGACTACGGATCGGGCTACTCGCTGGTTGCCACCGGCCTGCTGGGCGCGCTGCCCAATAGCCAGGGACTCGTCCGCTATGCGGGCATGTCGTGGGCGGCCGGGTCGTGACACTGACTGACATGCCCCGCTCGGCACGTCGCCTGGCGGCGGCCCTGGCCTGCGTGCCGGTCGTGCTGATATGTCTGGCGAGTCCCGTCGCTGCGGCCTCGCTGACCTTCGGTACTCCGTCGGCGACATCGCAATTCGGCCAGTCCATCGACTTCACCCAGCCGTACAGCGGCGCGACGATCGAGTCTGCCAGCATCCTGATATCGATCCCGAACGACTCGGTCACGTTGCCGGGCATCGTCGGACCGGAAGTTGGCGCCGTCACCTCAATCGGAAGCTCGTCGCTGACCTTCTCGCTGGATACGTCGAGCGGCCTGGTGTCGCCCTTCGCTCCGGTCGTGGGTCAATTCGAGGTCGTCCTCCAGGACGGGACCACGGTCGACGGCCCGAAGATCGACGTGACCTACAACGACGACCGGTTCACGTGGAAGACCAAGATCGGCACCGTCGTCCGGCTCCACTACATCCAGGGATCCGACTCGTTCGCCCAACAGATGCTGAGTCTGGCCGACGCGGGAGTCAGCAAGGCGGCGGCGATGTTCGGCGTGACCGAGACGCAGCCGATCGACTACTACGTCTATCCGAGCCAGTCGGCGTTCCAGGATGGCCTGAGTGAACCCGGGACGGTGGGTGGAGTGGCGCTGCCCTCATACCGTACCTGCTTCGCCGTCGTCGCGCCCGGCGATGCGAATTACGCCGCCCAGGTCATGCCGCACGAGCCCACACACATCGTCTTCTCCGACGCCACCAAGAATCCCTACCACGAGCCGCCGCGCTGGCTCAATGAAGGCTTCGCGCAGTACATCGCCCAGGGTTACGACCCGGACAGCCGGAGCATCGTGACCCAGAGCGTCCAGAGCGGCAGCATGCCCTCACTCCTGGCCCTGACCAACTACTTCCCGCTGGACTCGGACAGGATCTACCTGGCGTACGCGGAGTCTGTCGCCGCGGTAGACATGATTGTCGGCAAGTACGGCAAGGCCGACATCCTCAAGCTGGTCCAGGCGTACGCGGCCGGCAGTTCGGATGACCAGGCGTTCCAGGCCGCGTTCGGCGTGGACGTGGCCACGTTCGACTCCGCGTTCATGGCCGCAAACAACGCCACTGCTACCAGGTACGGGCCTCAGCCGGAAGCCACGAGCGCACCGGGAGGGGCCGTGACGCCTTCGGGCACTACGCCGCCTTCCGGCACCTCGGGCCAGACGTCGTCCCCGACGCCGCAGAATCGAGCCCCGATCTACCTGCTGGCCGGCGTCATGGCCGTCCTGGGTGTCGTGCTCATGGGCGTCGCTCTGGCCATGGTTGTGTCGGCCCGGGGCCGGGCCGCTTGAGACCTCTCGTCGGGGTTTCAGTTGGTTGAGGGCAGCCGTAGGGAGGAAACGCTGCCACGCGTGGCCTCGGCTCTGATAGATTCTGCGGCCGTTATGTATGCCTCAAACGTGTCCCCTCAACCAGGGCCCCGGTAGTGCCCGAGCCGCAGCCTTCCGTCGTTGAGTTCCGCCTGGGCGACGTCTTGACACTTAGGCGCATACATCCCTGCGGCGGGAGCGAATGGTTGATCGATCGTCTGGGGGCCGACCTGGGGCTGCGGTGCCGGAAATGCGACCGGCACGTCATGCTGGACCGCAGAACCGTGGAGCGACGCATGACTCAATTCGTTGAGCGGGGCGATCTGGCGATGAGCCGGGCCGTGGCGCCCGTTGCCCGCGACGCAGCCCTCCACGAGGTTGAGCGTTGAATCTGCCGACGCCGCCACGGCGGACTCCCAAGGCCAACGTGCTCTCGACCGAGACGCCGGACGTGCAGCCTGAGGACACGTCGGCTCTGGCCGTCCTGCACAACCGCCCCTTCCTGCTGCTCTGGCTGGCTCAGCTGTCCACGCAGGTCGGCGGCAACATGGTCATCTACGGCCTGACGATCATCATTACGGCTTCGTACGCGTCGAGCAGCGCCGTCGGCGCTCTGCTGTTGAGCTTCCTGCTCCCGGCCATCGTGTTCTCGGCCATCGCCGGGGTCTTCGTCGATCGGGTCGACAAGCGGCACCTGCTGGTGGTTACGAACATCATGCGTGGCTTCGCTTTCATGGCGATCGTCCTCGTCGGCAACAACCTGTTGATGCTGTACTTGCTGATGGTGTTCGTGTCGACTGTGACGACCTTCTTCGGGCCGGCCGAGGCCTCGATGATCCCTTCGCTCGTGCCCAAGAAGCAGCTCCTGGCCGCCAACGGGCTCTTCACGCTGACTATGAACGTCGCCTTCGCCCTGGGGTTTGCGCTGTTCGGGCCGTTCGTCGTGGCGATCGCAAGTGCGGAACTCCTGATCGTGATCGTCGCCGTGCTCTACTTTGTCGCCGCGGTCTTCTGCTTCACGCTGCCGTCCTCGCCGAAGGCCGCCGCGGAGTCGGTTACCGCGGGACAGACGGTTGCCGACGCCGAGCGCGCGGTCGGAACGATGCTCGGGCAGTTCACCGAGGGGATCCGGTATATCCGGGACCACCGCAACGTCGGCTGGTCGCTGTCGTACCTCGGCATCACCGGCGCGCTTGTCGGGATCCTGGGAGTTTTGGGGCCCGGTTTCGCCAAGACGACGCTGGCCCTGGGCGAGAAGGACTTCGCTCTCATCGTCCTGCCGCTCGGGCTTGGCATCGCGATGGGCATCCTCTTCCTCAATTCCTACGGCCGCTACCTGCCCCGGCGGCGGACGATCGAGACCGGCATGATCGCGACCGGAATCTTGCTGGCGGTCCTTGCCTGCTCCGGCCCGATATCGCACTTCCTCCAGGACCGGGCCAGCTCGACTGGCCTCCAGGAGGCGAGCCGCGTCGTTTCGCTGCTCTCGCTGGTGATGGGCATCGCCTTCTTCGTCGGGGCCGGCTACGCCGTAGTGGCAATCTCCGCCCAGACCCAGCTGCAGGAAGAACTCCCGGAAGACGTTCGGGGCCGGGTCTTCGGCGTGCTGAACATGCTCGTGTCCGTCGCCAGCCTGGCGCCGATCATCATCGTGGCTCCAGTGGCCGACATATTCGGACGTGAGCCGGTCATCTTCGTCGTGGGCGGATTCGTCTGCCTGTGGGGCCTGGCGAGTGTCCTGAGCCATAGACGGACGCCGAGCGGCGATGGTGCCCGCGCGCCGTCGACTCCGAGCGGCGCCCCGGTCGACCCAATGACGGCAGCAATTCCGCCCAGCGACCTCGGCGGCGGCGACGGTTCAGCTGCCCCGGTCGCGGCCGCGGTCCTGGCGGCAGTCGCGGTGGCGCCGAAGCCTGGTGGCAGGGACCGCGGCCGGAGAGACCGCGCGCTCGAGGACGGCGAGACTCTCTGATGCCCGCCGCCGCCCGGCCCGGGGCCAGACCCGGCGCTACGCCGCAGACCACGCCGGACGCCTGGCGGGCCGCGGCGCTGGGTCTGCTGGCCGGCGGTTTCGCAGTTGGCGTACTGTCTGGCCATAAACGTCTCGGCGGCGCTGTGCCGATCATCACCGCGGGAATCGCCGTTGGTTGCGCCGTGCCCGTGGCACTGGCGTCCCGCCGGCCGCCGATCAGTCCGGAAGCCGCCGCCGCGGCGTTGACCCGGGCCCGGGCCAAACCGACTTTCAGCATCGTGGTCGGCGCCCGTGACGAAGCCGCCGTCATGCGCCGGCTCGTGATCGACGTCAGCTGCCAGGACTACCGGGCTGCTGGGTCGACGCCGCTATACGAGCTGATCGTCGTTGACGACCGCTCTACCGACGGGACGGCCGAAGCTGTAGTGGCCGCGGCGGCGGAGCAGGGGATAGCGGCCGTCACCCGCGTCGTGGAGCGGCGCGGGGACAACCTGCCCGACGGAAAGGGTGCCGCTCTCACGGCCGCGCAGCCCGATATATGCAAGGGCGACGTGGTTCTGGTTCTCGACGCCGACGCTCGCCTCGAACCGTGGTTCCTCCGTCGCGCGGCGGGGTATTTCGCAGCCGGCGCGAACGCCGTCACGGCACGCCGCCGCATCCTCGACTCAGCCAGCGGCTGGCTGGCCGGGGCCCAGGCCGACGAGCAGACCCTCGACGGCGAGCTGAACCGTGGACGGTGGGCCATGGGCGGCTGCTCGGAGTTCCGGGGCAACGGCATCATGGTCAGGCGCGAACTGCTGAGCCGGGTCGGGGGCTGGCGCGCGGAAGCGCTGTGCGAGGACATCGACCTTTCGAGCAGGATCGCGGCCGCGGCAGGCGAGAGAGTGGCCTGGGCCCTCGACGCCGAGGTCTGGGAGGAGCCGGTCCGCACGGTCGGCAACCTTTGGCGGCAGCGCCTGCGCTGGGCCGAGGGCGCCTTTCGGCGAGCCTTCGAACATGGACCAGCGGTGATGACCAGTTCCGAACTTCCCATCGCCGCTCGGCTGGACTTCGCCACATACGTCTGCCAGCTGGCCGTGCCCCCGGTTGTGCTCGGAGCCGCGGCGGCGGCAGTCGTTACCGGCCGCCGGCGGAGCCTCGCTTCAATAGTTGCCGGCTACCTGGGCATCAGCGCCGTGCTGGGCTGGGATTCGCTGCGCTGGGAAACCGGTCCGGACGGCCGGCCGCTTGGCGCCGCGGAACGACTGGGCCGCGCTTTGCGTGTCTCGATGTTCAACGGCCTGTGGCTGTTCGTCGTGCCCCGTGCCCTGGCCGACCTGGCGATGCGGCGTGGCCCGATCCGCTACGTGAAGATGGACCACGATGGGGCAGGGGACCCGGCCGCGGGCGCCTCGGAAGCCGCCAGATAAGCGGCAGATAAGCGGCGACGCGTAGGGTCGGACACGTTGGTGTTTCGGCCGTCGGTCCGCTGGACGAGAGGGCGGCCGAACCACCGCAGTCATCTGCCGCCGAACGACGCTCCAAGAAGAGGAGGGAGCCGCCGCCTACAAGCGCAGCCACAACCTGGGCAATCGACCGCCGGTGCCCGTTCATTCCGCCCGCCGCAAGAAGCTCTTTGCCCGCCTCGAAGGAGGTCTCATGAAGCGAGCGCAGGTCTTGCTCGTTTCCGTTCTGCTTGCGGTGACGTCGCTTGGGGCCCTGGCGCCAAGCGTGATGGCGTACGACGCCGCCGCCTGGACGAACTCGGACAGCTTCACCACGCGCTGTCTCGGGTTCTCGGACAGCTATCCGAGTCAGCTCAACTCGCTGGCCCGAACTCAGCTGGCGGCACTGGGGTACAGCCCGATCGGCGGGGCCATCGGGCCCTCGTTCACCCGAACGGCATTCCTCAACGCCGTCTGGCCCGACTGGGCCGTATACGTGCACAGCCACGGTGACAACTACTGGGCTGCGTCGGGTCGACCGAACATCGACTCGGCGTTCCTCCAGGACCCCGGCTCCACATCGTGCTCCAGCTTCTCCAGGGATGTGGTCAGGTCGAGCGCCGTCAAGGCGGCCGCCTGGACCGCGCCCTACAACTTGATCGTGATGTCCACCTGCTACCTCGGCTCGAGCTCTAGCACGATGCCGGGGGCGTTCAACGTCGAGAAGGTCAAGAACAGCACGGAGAACGAGTTCTACCTCGGCTACGTGTACAGCACCTATGACAGCTCGATGCTGCGCTTCGAGAAGGCGTTCTGGAGCTATCTCAGCGGTGGATCCAGGACGGTATCGCAGGCATTCGCCTACGCCAGCGGCATCGGTGGCTACAGCGCGCCCGATGCGTCGGATCCATTCCAGGCGAACTGGTGGGGCAACCCGAACTACAACGGAAGGCCCGGGTGAGCGCTATGTCGGCGATGACTACCAACGGAGCCGCAAAGGCGGCAATTGCAGTGACGATCGTGGTCGGCGGATTGGCGGCCTCCGGCGGCGCAATCGCGGCGGCCGGTTCGAGCCGATCGGCGGCTCTCCAGTCGAACCGTGTTGCGGCCATGGTTACCGGCCGATCCGCCGTGAGCGAAATGGCCATATACGCCGACGATCGTCCGGACGTGTTCGCCAGGGCAGCGTCCATGCGCGATGCTCTCGGCTTCGCCAAGGGCGCGACTCGGAAGGGCCGGCACGTCGCCGATGGCCTGCAGAACTCCACGTACGACGAGGTTGCCGAGGTCGACGCCGCGGGTCAGCCGCTGTCGCTGGCGCAGTTCGACGGCAGCGGCCGCCTGCTGGCCGCGGTTCGTTTCGATGCGCCTTCGCGGAACGGATCGGGAATTTCAGGCGACGAAGCAGTCAAGACGGCCCAGCGAGGGCTGACTTCGGCCGGCTATGCGCCGAACGGTCGAGCAAGGGCGCAGGCGAACGAGGCAGCCGGCGGCTGGGACGTGCACTGGGACCGGGCCCAAGGTGGCTTCAGGGTTCGCGGAGACGAGCTCAGCGTTCATGTCTGGCAAGACGGCCGGATCCAGAGCGTCGCTCGGGTTGAACACGAACTCGCCGCTGCCCCGGCCCGGACCATCGCCCAGGATCAGGCGCGGAGCGTCGTCACGACCCGCTGCGGCTCCTGGTTCCAGGGCAACGACTCCGGCTTCAGCGTCCAGTCCATGGAGCTGGAGTGGGTCGGCCCGAACGCGGCGTTCGACCCAGCAAAGATGGACTTGGCGACGGAACCGTACCGGCTCGCATGGGTCGCCAATGTCAAGCCGTCGGGTCGGGCGGCCGACTCACTTCGGCTGGTCACGCTCTATGTCGATGCCGCCGACGGTTCGGTCATTGGTGGCGACGTAGTGGAGTAGCAAATCCGGCATCCGCCGGGAGTTCTGGGCCCGTGGTCGTTTCCGGCGGCCACGGGCTCCTAGAGGAAGGGGAGGACGATGTCCAGAATTGGTCCACGGATCCGGTTTGCGACGACAGCCTCGGTGGTCGCGCTTGTGAGCTTCGCGTGCACGGCGGGAGGGGCGGCTTCACCGGTGGCTTCCGGGCCGGTCGAGACGCCGAGCCCGCGGACTTCCGCACCGGCCTTGGCCACGGCCCCCGGCCCGACCATCGCTGCGAGTCAACTCGGCTCAGGCCCGGGCGTGGCCGTCCTGGCCGACGGACAAGGCTCTGCGAAGGAGTTGTGGATACTGACCGCCGCCGGGATATGGCAGGACGCTGGAGGCGTCCCGGGCGCCACGGCGTTGAGTCGGGCGGGAAGCGGCCTCGCAATTGCGTCGGGGCACAGCGTGGATGTTCGGGCGGCCGGCGACCCGTCGCACACCGGCACCGTAACGGCGCTCAAGTGGCCCGGACAGGCTCCCTCCGCCCCGATCGTCGATCTGGACGCCACGGGCCCGGCGATCGCTTTCGTCACCGCGGACGAGACGAGCGTGGCCTATGCCACCGCCGGCGCCGACGGAACCGTGACGCCGGTGACTCCGGCGCCCGTCCAGCCCTTCACGCCGCTGGTGGCATGGCTCGACGCGTCGCGACTACTCGTCCTGACGACGGACCAGGAGCTGATCTCGCGGCTGGCCGTCCTGGACGTCCGAGGCCACTCGCTGGAGGCGTGGAGGTCGCTGGCAGGTGTGCGAGAGTTCGCGGTCTCCGGTGATCGTCAGACGGTCGCGATGGCGACGGGAGCCGCGATCTTCGTCAGTCCGGCCAGTTCGATCGGATCGACTGCTCAGCCTGAATCGGTGGCGACCTTGGGTGAGGCCCAAGTAGTTTGGGCCCTGGCACTCGACTCGGCCGGGTCGGAGATGTTCATGCTCTCGGGGACCGTGGCGGCTGATGGCACGGTAGGCTCGGTCCGTGAGATCGGCTACTCCAGACATGGGTCGACTTGGGTACGCGTCGTCGACGAGGCAGTGCCCTTCGACCATGCGGCGGCGCAAATCTGCCTTTCTTGAGGGGCTTCGTCCTGCGCGGGTGGATGGGCTCCACGGCCGGGGACACACGACGGCGGAGGCCGTGCCCATAGATCATCGCGTGCTACTATGCCGGCCGCGCGGATCGCACTGCCATCCACCACCCCTCAGAACATCCCTGGAGAACGATGTCAATCTCTCGTCCCCAACTGCGCTGGGGTCTGGTTGGGTTGTTGGCCATCGGTGTCGCGGCCGCGATTTTCGCCATCCAGCCCAGGCCGTTCTACATCGACCCGGCCGGCTTCACCGTATTCGGCAGGGGAATCGTGGAAGGGCATGCGCCCTACACCGAGTTGTTCGACAACAAGCCGCCGGGCATATACATGGTCGGCTCCTTGGCCTGGTTGCTCGACCCTGGTGACGTCAGTGTCTCCCTGCAGGCGATCACGGCGGTCATGATCGGCGTCGCTGCAATGGCGTGCGGCTGGCTCGTTGCCGAGGCATCGGAGCGGTTCTGGGTGGGCGTATCCACGGTCGTGGTGGTCGTGGGAGGTCTCTCGCTGCCTGCGCTGTCGAACGGCGGCGGCATGACCGAGACTTTCGCGTCTGCAGGGCTGGCAGTGGCATTCGCCGCGGTAGTGGGCATGGGAAAGGGACGTCGGCACTGGATCTGGCCCGCGGTCGCGGGCGTGGGGTTCGCGTGGTCCGTGAACATGTCAGCGCTTGCCATCGCCACCGTTCCGGCACTGGCGTTGTTGTGGGTGGCGTTGCCGATCGACGGCGCACCGCTCCCACTCACTCGCTCGACCTCGCGGACATGGCTGCGGCGGCGGTTGCTGGACCGGCGCCTGGCGCCGGCGATTCTCGGAGCAGTGGCGGTCACCTTCGTTCTCTGGTTCCCGGTCCTGGCCAGCGGCAGCGTGCCTGCCGCCCTCGACGCGATCGTCCGCTACAACTCGCTATATGAGGCCAGCGGAACGTTCGTCCTGCGCGATTGGATCCACGGGTTCGCGCAACTGTGGCCTCTGCTTCCTGCTGCAGCGGTGTTGGTGGTGCCTCTGGGCCGCAAGTCCATCGTAGGGCTCGACCTGGCAAGGACCAGGCTGCCTGTGGCGATCGCGCTGTGGTTGGTGGCCGAGACGGCGATGCTACTGCTGGGCCGGCGCATATTCACGCACTACCTCTTGCTCCTGATCGCGCCTGCGGCCGTGGTGTTCGGTCTTGCGCTGGCGCGCCTGTGGCAGGAGCGAGTCAGGACGTTCAAGGTCATCGGCGCCGGTCTTCTAGCCTTGACCGTCGCGGGCCTGGTCTGGCACGTGCGACCCACCCCCGCGAAGGACTCGCTGATCGTCCCCAATGCGGAGCTGGCCGCATACGTTATGGCCAACTCCGGGTCGCAGGACACGATCTTCGTCTGGGGAGTCGACCCCGATCTGTATCTCCGCTCCGACCGCGACCCTGCCGGGCCGTACTTCTTCTTTCTGCCGCTGACGATGCCCGGATACAGCGATCAGGCCGGCGCGACGACGCTCAGCTTGTGGCAAACGCACCCGCCCAAGCTCGTCATCGCGGGCAATTCGGCGACCTCACAACGGAGCGGGCTGGTACCGCTCGCGGCTGCCGGCGATGCGGCAAACCCACAATCGCCGGGCTACAGTGCGGCCCTCGAGCGGGTGCGCAGCTTCATTCAGCAGCACTACGTACTGGCCGTGTCGCTGCAAGCCGGAGACGTCTGGCGTTACCAGCCGTAGCGCTCTAAAGGGCGGCGCTGGCCAAGGTTGGCGGGAACGGCGGAGCGTCAGAAGGGTCCTCCAGCGGCCAATTACAGGCCATGCCTGCAACCCATGCCGCATTAGCGGAGGCATCCACGAGGCCCCTGACGCACCTGTTCGACTGGCCGGCATCGGGCCAGGATCGTCGGCTGGCAGCGGAGCGGGGCCTTGGACAAGCTGGCGCAGCCTTCAGGCGTGGCGAATGACAACCTCGAACGTCACGGAGCCGCCGTGCTGGCCGCCGTACGACATGCGAACTTCGCCCTTCGCGGGCAGCTCGTAGACCACGTAGCCCGAAGCCTTCTGACCTTTCGGCAGCGTGCCTGAGGAGAGCTGGGGCTTTGGACCATAGAACACCATGGCGTAGGTGTCCATCGCGGTGCCAGCACAGAAGACCTGCCAGTCGTATGAGGTGTAGGTCACGCCGTCGTCTAGGGCCTCGTAGGTGACATTGGCCGAGATGTACACGTCTCCCGCGACCTTGGGAGTGTCGGTGTTACCCCCACTCTTGTAGGAGGCCGCGATATTCACGTCGGAGATCGTGATCTTCGCCCAGTCCTTGCCCTCCTGCTGAACCGTGATCGTGTCGCCGGGCTTGTACGTCGGGGGGCCGGTCGGAGTCGGCTGCGCGTTGGCCGGCGCAACACTGGCAACTTCGCCGACCGTCCCGGCCTCGCCGGGCGTGCCCGCTGGCGATACCGTCCCGACCGTCTGGGCGGCGCAGCCGCTCAGCATGAGGGCCACCACGATCAATGCGAATCGCTTCATTCCGTTCCCCCACCCTTCCTGGTAGA
Organism: Chloroflexota bacterium; assembly: GCA_003171035.1. GTDB lineage: Bacteria > Chloroflexota > Limnocylindria > Limnocylindrales > CSP1-4 > Fen-1039. Next base: position 18,659 of record PMXR01000064.1, on the reverse strand, counting down.
TAGGCCGCCGAAAGCGGCGCCAGCTGGTATAGGAGCCCCGCCGGGTACTGTTCCGGGCGCCGCTCCGCCGGCACTCTAGGGTGTCTGGTGCCGACCGAGAGGATGAGAACCCTGCACCCTCCGGTTGCCGTCGCGGGACTTGACCGGTCACGGCCTGCGGCCAACAAGCCACGACAAGGGGCGCTTCCACCGTTCCTCGAGTCGATCGTAGCCGGGCCCCCTTCGGTGATCCTCGTGCTGCATGGCCTGGTCTTTCCGCAGTAGCTCGCCCGCCAGGGTTCGCGGCAGCGTCCCGCTCGCCTGTGCTACGATCCGCCGCGCACCCGGGCGGTTAGCTCAGTTGGTTAGAGCGCATGCTTGACATGCATGAGGTCAGAGGTTCAAGTCCTCTACCGCCCACCAGATATCAAAGCGTTGAGCGGGACACGCCGCACCGACTGGAAACAAGAGAGCCGTCGCCACGATCTTCGTGGCTGAGAGCGACGGCGAAGCACCAGCGGCAGCGACACCACCCGCGAGCGGCCGACAACCGGCCCGGGATCCGCCCGTTAGCGCGGTGAAGAGCGCGCAACGGCGCCGGGCCAAACCGGATGCCGTGGCGAAGGCGGGTGGAACCGCGAGAGACGCCTCTCGTCCTGTCGGACGGGAGGCTTTGTGTTTCCTGGAGACCCGACCGCGAGCGGCCGAGTGGCCAGGATTGGTGACAGGGAGATGGACATGGGCGACAACGACGCGATCCAGGCACCGGTAGGCGCTGCGGCGCCCGCTACTCCGGAGGACGCCGGCCCGTTCTTCGAGACCGTGGTCCGCGGCTCGGCCGAGGAACTGCTGGATGCCGGCGCCCACGGCGAGCTCGATGCCATGCGCCACTCGTCGGCCCACGTGATGGCCGAGGCGGTGATGGGCATCTTCCCCGAAGCCCAGCTGGGTATCGGACCCGCCATCGATGACGGCTTTTACTACGACTTCCTCCTGCCGCGGCCGCTGACCCCGGACGACCTGGCCGCCATCGAGGACGGGATGCGGGCATCGATCGCCGCCGATCATCTGTTCGTGCGCAAGGAAGTCCCGTTCGAAGAAGGACGCGCGTTCTTCGCGGGACGCAACCAGCCGTTCAAGGTCGAAATCCTGGACGACCTGGCCGCCAAGGCGAAGGAGGCCGGCACGGCCGTGCCGCGGACGTCGACCTACCAGCACGGCTCGTTCGTGGACCTGTGCAAGGGACCACACGTTGCCAGCACAGGCAAGATCGGCCCGTTCAAGCTGATGACCGTTGCCGGCGCGTACTGGCGCGGCTCCGAAAAGCGGCCGATGCTGCAGCGCATCTACGGCACGGTCTGGTCTACCCAGGACGAACTGGAGGCCTACCTGACGCGGCTCGAGGAGGCCAAGCGCCGCGACCACCGACGTCTGGGTGTCCAGCTCGACCTGTTCAGCTTCCACGACGTCAGCCCGGGCTCGGCGTTCTGGCACCCCAAGGGCCAGCGGCTCTGGCGCACACTCGAGACTGCGATCCGCGAAGTCCAGGACCGCCGCGGCTACCAGGAAATCTCGACGCCGATGCTCGTTCACAAGAAGCTGTGGGAGCAGTCGGGCCACTGGGCCAACTACCAGGACAGCATGTTCGTCATGGAGTCCGAGGGCCAGACCTTCAGCCTCAAGCCGATGAATTGCCCCGAGAGCACGATCATCTACAAGAGCAGGCTGCGCTCCTACCGCGACCTGCCGCTGCGACTCTCCGAATTCGGGCGGCTGCACCGCAACGAACGTTCCGGCACCCTCTCCGGTTTGACCCGCGTCCGGCACTTCGTCCAGGACGACGCCCACATCTACCTGCGGCCGGACCAGCTCCAGGATGAGATCAAGGCGCTGCTCGGCGAGGTCTACGAGGTCTACGGCTGGTTCGGCCTCGATCCCAAGTTCACGTTCGGAACCCGGCCCGACAAGGCCCTGGGCGATCAGGCGCTCTGGGACACGGCCGAGTCGCAGATCAAGGCCGCCCTCGACTCGCTGGGCAAGCCCTATCGGATCAAGCCCAAGGACGGCGCGTTCTACGCGCCCAAGATCGACATCCAGATCGAGGACGCGCTGGGCCGCGAATGGCAGACGGCCACGATCCAGGTGGACCTGGTGATGCTGCCCGAGCGGTTCGACTGCACCTACATCGACGAGAACGGCGAGGCCGTCCGGCCGATGACCATCCACCGCGCCATCTACGGCTCGCTGGAGCGCTTCATCGGCGTCCTCGTCGAGCACTTCGCCGGGGCGTTCCCGGTCTGGTGTGCGCCGGTTCAGGCCGTGGTCATCCCGATTGCGGACCGTCATATCGATGGTGCGCGCGAACTGGAGGCGCTCCTCAAGGCCCGCCAGCTGCGGGTCGAGGTGGACTCGTCCGACAGCCGCATGCAGAACAAGATCCGTCTGGCGCAGGAGCAGAAGGTTCCGTACATGCTCGTGCTGGGCGACCGCGAGATCGAGGCCAGGACGGTCGCGATCCGCAATCGCGCCGGCGAGCAGGAGAACGGAGTCACCTGGGACGCCTTCATCGATCGGCTCGCGGAAGAGACGGCGGCCAGGCGGCCGTAGCCTCCGAAACGGCCCGGTCGGGGGTTTGCCGCTCGTGAAACCCCTGTGCTATAGTCCCGCGGGCGACCGCCCGGTGCTGTCGTGNNGCCGGGCTGGGCCGCTCGTCTGATTTCGGGGACGGAACCCCCTGAAACGGGCAACCGGAACACGCTTAGAAGGGGTTCGCCATTAGCCGAGACCTGCGCATCAATCAGATGATCCGTGTTTTCGAAGTTCGGGTCGTCGACGAAGACGGTAGCCAGCTTGGAGTCATGCGAACGGCAGACGCCATGCGGCTTGCGCAGGAGCGGGGCCTCGACCTGGTAGAGGTTGCACCCCTTGCCAGTCCCCCCGTGGCGCGGCTCCTAGACTTTGGTCAGTACAAGTACGAACTGACCAAGCGTGAGAAGGAAGCCAAGCGAAAACAGCGCTCAGTCACCTTCAAGGAAGTTCGCCTCAAGCCGAAGATCGGTGTGGGCGACTTCGATACGAAGGTCAGGCGGGCAATCGAGTTCCTGGAGGATGGAGATCGCGTCAAGATCGCCGTCCAATTCCGGGGTCGCGAGTTAACCCACCCGCAGATCGGGCGCGATCTACTGGACAAGTTCGCGGAACAGATCAAGGAACACGGCGTGGTCGAGCGGCCTCCATTGCTGGAAGGCAAGTCGATGCACATAAGTGTCGCCTCGACCCATAAGCCGAAGGTCCACGAACCGACGCCGACGGGCAAAGCTCACACGAGAGCCCCCGACGAGGAATCGGACGATGCCGAAGGCGATGCGGAAGCCGCGCAAGAAACAGTGAACGAGGCGACGCCGGTAGTTCCGGTGCCGCCGAGACCCGAGCCGGAGACCGGTTCGGCGTCGACTGGAGTGTGAGACCGTGCCCAAGATGAAGAGCCACAAGGGGGCCGCGAAACGAATCGGGGTCACCGGCAGTGGCAAGCCCTACCGCGTCAAGTCGTGGCGTGGTCACCACCTCGAACTGAAGTCTTCGCGGCGAACGCGCCGCTACGACGGCAAGGCGATCGTGACCGGCGAGTCCATCAGTCAGGTTCGACGCCTGCTTCCTTACCTGGGAGTCTGATCTTCGATGGCACGCGTCAAGCGGGGCGTAACCGCCCACCACCGTCACAAGCGCCTTCTCGACGACGCCGAGGGTCGTACAGGGACTAACTCGCGGCTGATCCGCCGAGCCCACGAGTCCGCGCTCCACGCCATGGCATATGCCACGCGCGACCGCAAGGCTCGCAAGCGCCAGATGCGCCGGCTCTGGATCATCCGCATCAACGCCGCGGCTCGTGTGAACGGCCTGAGCTACGGACACTTCATCCAGGCTCTCAAGACCGCCAAGATCGAGTTGGATCGCAAGATCCTGGCCGACATCGCGATTCGCGATGCCGCCACCTTCGCCAAGATCGTCGCCGTCGCCAAGGCGGCCTGACTTTCGAAGCGGCCGGGGCCGGCCGATCGCAAGCCCTCGACTCGGGCCCGTCCGGAAGGATGGCGGCTCGGCGTCGGGGGCTCTAGATTCTCGATAGCTACTTCGATCGGCGGGGGAGGCCCGCGACCAGAGTGAGGACGGCAGCGTGGATTTCGAGAGCCTGAGCGCCGACCTGCGAAACCTGCAGGCACGCGCGCTGAAGGAGATTTCGGCCGCGGCGGATCCGGCGTCGCTCGAGGCGCTCCAGATCCAGTACCTCGGCAAGAAGGGCGACCTGACCGCGGTCCTACGTGGCATCGGTGCGCTTCCGCCCGACGATCGTCCGCGCGTGGGGGCCGTCGCCAATGAAGTCGGCGAGGCCGTCAAGGGCGCCCTGGCGCAGCGCGGGTCGGAACTCCACACGCAGGTTCAGGCACAGAGACTCGCCGCGGAGAAGGTCGACGTCACGCTCCCCGGGCGTCCGCTCGGCCGCGGCACGCTGCACCCCATTCCAGAGACGATCGAAGCCATCGCCGAGGTCTTCGGCCAGTTCGGCTTCGTGGTCTACGAGGGCCCCGAGGTCGAGGACGACCTGACCAACTTCCAGATGCTCAACATCGCCCCGGATCACCCGGCCCGCGACCTGTGGGACACGCTCTACGTTGACATCCCGGGCCACCTGCTGCGGACCCACACCAGCCCGGGCCAGATCCGGGTCATGCAGTCGACAAAGCCGCCGATCCGCGTTCTGCTGCCCGGCCGATGCTTCCGGTATGAGGCGGTCGACGCCAGCCACGCCTTCGAGTTCTTCCAGGTCGAGGGCCTGATGGTTGACGAGGGAACGTCGATGGCGGACCTCAAAGGCCTGCTCGACGAATGCGCGCACGCCCTCTTCGGCCCGCGCAAGACGCGCTTCCGGCCCGGCTACTACCCGTTCACCGAGCCGTCGGTGGCGTTCGACGTCGAGTGCGTCGTCTGCGGTGGCGTCGGCTGCCCGGCCTGTTCGAAGACGGGCTGGATGACGATCCTCGGCGCTGGCATGGTTCATCCGGTCGTGCTGCAGTACGGCGGCATCGACCCCGAGCGATACCAGGGCTTCGCCTTCGGGATGGGCGTGGAGCGGATCTCCAACCTGCGCCACGCCGTGCCGGACCTGCGCTACTACCTGGAAAACGACCTCCGCTTCCTGGAGCAGTTCCGCTAGGGATAATCTACCGCATGGCCGAAGTTCCACCGGCAGGCGTAGACTGAACGAGCAAGGCACCCCGTAATGGCCCGGTGTTTCGCAAGCACGGAAGGGGCGAATTCACCATGAGCGAGCATCCCGCGTACAAGCTGCCCGCGTTCGGACCCCTTGCCGGCAGTCTCAGCGAGCATCAACGGGACGACGAGACGGGTCGCTGCGGCTGCGGCAACCAAGCGCCCGGGGATGCGTTCGATTCGCACCAGACGGAGGCCGTGCTCCAGGATCTCGGTCGGGCCCGGTTCGTGATCGTTCCCATCGATGAGGCCCGGTATGAAATCGGGGGCCGTAGCATGGTCGAGGAGAACCCCGACGTCGAGCACATAGCTGAGGACGTTTTGGAGTCCTACCGGGCGTAGGGTCGCTCAGACAGAGAAGCGCCCGCCACCAGGCCGGGCCAATCGGCTCCGCGCCGTTGTTATTCCGAGCAGTTCTGTGGTCTGGGCCGATTAGTCTCCGAGAATGCCCGCCTCAGACGGCCCAGGACGGGCGTTTCATGGTCTAGTGGGCACCGGTGCCACCCAATACGCCGTCTTTCGCCTGGCATGGCCCAGGTCGGCCGGTAGCTGCCACGTCAACGGCTCCGGTGGAGGGCAGAGCAGGCGCCGCCGGGAAACGGCGCCCGTCTGCCGGGTGCGGGGACCGCCCCGAGCGGTCCCGCGGGGTTAGCGTTGGATGATGGGCCGATCGTCCGCAACCGTCCAGCCGCCCACGGCGGCCTCGAATTCGGCGGTCCAGCCGGGAGCCTGTCGAGTATCGGCCCAGCCATGCCGGCCGGTGGCTTCGATCGCTGCGGCCTTGCGCTTCGCGTAGGCGTTGCGCTCGGCGTGCTCTGCCAGCCAGGCGGCCCATTCCTTTACGGCCGCGGCAAAGTCGCCCGCCTGAACGGCAGCAGCGAAGGCGGCGCGGTGTCGGACGTCCGTGTCGGCGTAGGGGTCGCCGGCCGTCGCGGCGTACTCGGTCGCCATGTTGTCAACGGAGGCCACCAGCCGGGCGTCGGGCTCGGCCGGGATCACGCCGGCTGCTACCGCGGCGGCGCGTCGGGCCGAGTAGTTGTCCAATCCGGCGGCGTAGTTAGAGGGGATCAGGTGCGCGAGGTCTGGGTGGTTCTGGCGGATTGTCCAGGCCCGTTCGAGGGCCGAGTCCGGCGCGAACGTGAGCACGGCCAGGCGCGCCTTCTCAGCCGGTGAGAGGCTGACGACGTTCGAGCGCTTGACGAGATCCTGGAGCTCGTTCGGGCCGCCTTCCTTGACGATGGCGGGAGCGGGTCGATGGCCGTTCACTTCGTACCTTCTTCCTTGGCCGGGACGAAGGTCCCGAGCTTGATCGCAGCGTCGCGGCCGCGGCCGTAGACAGCAAGTTCGAGGCCCTGAAAGGCTCCCACGCGTTTCATTTCGGCGTCGTAGCCGGCCGGATCTTTCGCGCGAGCGGCGAGGGTGGATTCGAGCGCCGGGTCGACTTGGAAACGGTCGGCGATGGCCTGGAGCCGGGCCCGTTCGCGGTCGGGCGGCGGCTGGTTGCCGTAGTGGGCATCGATCGCAGATCCGAGGCTCTTTGACATTGGCTTGTCTCCTTCTGTGGGTTGAGTGGCGGCCGTGGCCACGGCCTCGAGCTGGGCGAGGCGCCGGCGGATGGCGGCTATCTCCTCGAGCGGGTCCATGTCGGTGTCTCCTGTCTGTGCGGGGTGAGGGACGCCTTGGCTAGAACCCATAAGCCCGCCTGGGTTTGCGAACGTAGACGCGCGGCGCCGGGAGCACGGCTAGGAGCAGCCCCACAACAAGCTCGGAGCCGATCACGCCGTCCTCGCGGACTTCGCGGCGGTAGGTGACGATCGCCTTTGACATCGCGGCCTGTTCGTCGAGTCCTGGCGCGAAGTGAAACCGCTCCTCATAGACGGCCACTAGGAGCGTATTGACTAGGGTCTGGCGCTCGACGCCGTGGCCGCCGTAGAGCGACCAGCGCCGCTTATCCTTGGGCGGCCCCAGCGCCGTCCAGAGGGCCGCGCCGACTCCCTCGCCATCGACGACGAACCGAACCTCTGCGATCTCGTCATCGAGCTGCCGGACGCGGTTCGCGACGGCGGCCAGATCGAACGGCAGCCGTTCGATCGCGGTGACGAGCAGCGCCTCATCCGGGCCGTGGTCAACGTGGACGATCGCCGCGCCGGATGAGGCGAGGGTGATCCCAATATGCTTCACGGCGTTTCCTCCAGGATCAGGCTGTCGAGCTGGGCAAGGCTGAACAGGGAGCGGCCGCCGCCCAGCGCGAATTCGGCCAGGTACTCCTGCGCGAAGAGATCCGGGGCCATATCCCGGCGCTCCCGTTCGAGGAAGTCGGGTGAGATCGTCGGTACTTCGTCGCTCCGGACCTTCAGGAATGCCCAGCCGTCCGGCACGGCCTCGGCCAGCTCATAGAACGGGCCAACCGGAGCGCCGGGCGTGCTCTGGACGATCAGCCGGCCGCCGGTCGCCGCGGTCAGCGGCCGCGCGGCGGTGAATGTCTCGGCCGTGATCCAGGCGGCCTCATCCAGGACCACAAGGTCGGCGGCGTAGCCGCGTATCCCTCTCGCCGATCCCGGCAAGCTGATGATGCGGGAGCCGTTTTCGAGGCGGAGCAGGCTCACGCTGTCCTGTCGGAGCGTTTCGCCGAGCGCCCAGAGCCCCAACCGCGCCCGGACCGTCACCTCGGACGACTGCCGCTGACTCGGGGAGATAATCGCCGAGGTCGAGCCCGCCTTGCGCCGAGCGGTGTGGATGGCGAGGGCGGCGGCAACCTCCGTCGCGCCGACTTGGCGGCCCTTGACCAGCAGCGTGTCGCGGGTCTCTTCGAGCATCTGCCGTTGCCATGCCATCGCGGAGTGCCCGGAGGCGCGGGCGAACGTGTCCAGGACTCCGCCCGGCGCGTCCATGGGGCTCGTGGCGCGGCCATGGCTCCGAATGTGCCGCTTGGCCGCGGGATACGGCAGCTCGGCGACGCGGGCGGCTTCCTTGACAGTCGAGCCGGCCAGGACGGCGGCCTCGAAGGTCGCACGGGCCGGGGCGGTGCAGACGGAGCACTGTCGGGGCATCTCAGTGCTTCCCGTGAGCGGCGTACAGGGCAGCCCGGCGCAGGATGGCCGGATCGTCACCAAACGCGCCCAGCGCCGTGTTGTGCGCGGTGCAGGTGATCCCTCGGAAGCAGGCCGGGCAGCCGCGCTCCGGGGCGTGACCATGGAGCCGGGCGCAGGCGTGGCAGTGGTCGACCGCGACCAGGGCGCCGAGCGGTTCGCCACCGATCGCGCAGCGTCCGCCTTGCGCGCGGATCGCGGCCGCTACCTCGGCCTGAGTGAGTCCCTGGCGCTTGGCTGTCGGCTGTCGCGGGTCGCTGACTCCCAGCGGGCGCTGGCGGCGCTGGCGAAGGGCCGGGACACTACGGGGCGCGGCGGGGACACTCATTTATCAAGAGCCGGGGTACGCAATTCGGAGCGTGCGGGCTCGTGTGCCCTCCCCCGGTCGTCTCCCGCCTCTGCCGTGTCGGCATCCTCATCGAACGGACGATGCACGAGTACCACGCGGCCGGGTTCGTTCATGTCCGCGAGGCGCCACGGATCGCAGCGGCAAGGGAAGGCGTCGGTCCGGTGGTTGCCGGTCAGACCAGGGCGGGCGGCATGGATCGGTCGTGAGGTCATGCCAACCTCTCCGGGCTGGACTCGGGACACACACACGTACCGTGTGTGGTGTGTGTCCCGAATTGATCCGGGACACGATCCGGGACATACGCCACGCTCATTCGGGACACGTTCGGGACGTGAACCGGGACACACTCGGGACACTCCGAGAATGCTTGTCCCGGTCGCTCATTCGGGACACGTCGCGCGGTCATCGGGGCCGCTCCGCGAGGCGCCACACGACGTTGCGCGTGGTGCCGTCTTTGAGTACCCAACCCTCCCGGCGCATCCGCTGTAGGGCCTTCTTGAGACGTTCGAGGGTGCGCTCGCGGCGGTCGGGTGTCGGCGGTTCGTCGTCGTCTTCTAGCAGCTCGTCGGCCAGGTCGCCGGCGGATCGTGGGCCGCCTACCAGGGCCGCTAGCAGCCGGTCGCGTGTGCTTTCCTCGTCATCCTCGCGGGTGACTCCGCACAGTCGGCCGTCGGCGTCATAGTCGAATGCGAGCAGGATGCCGGGCACGTGGCCGCGTTCGTTCCGCTTGCGCGGGCGCCACCGGACGCGGTGGCCATCGCCTTCGGCCCGGGCGCCGATCCAGGTCAGCCGCATGGCCGCGATCCACGCGAACGACCCGAACGGGTCGCCTTCCGGGCTGCCCTTCGGCGTGTGTCCGAATGACAGCGACGGGATGCCGAGCGCCTCCAGGGCGGACACGAACAGAAACGGCGTCTGTGCATCGGAGCGGAGCCGATCCTCCCCGACCGAACAGGCGGGCAAGATGCTATCGACTAGCAGCAGGTCGGCGCCGGCCGATTGCAGGATCGAACCCAGGACGGGCGCCGACTCCCACAACGGCCGCCCGGCGTACTTCGGTCCCAGGTCGGCCGGGGTGATGTACGGGACGCGGGAGCGATCCACGCCGAGCCCGGCGCAGCGGCGCGACCATTCGCGGGGCCGCGTCTCGGCGTCATAGACCGCCGGGCGCATCCCGAGCGCTTGACACTCGCGGATGATCCACGAGCCCGTCGTGCCCTTGCCGACGCCGGGTGCGGCGTAGGCCAGCGTGGGGCCGGTCGGTTCGAGCATCCCGAGGATCAGCGGCGCCGGCGCGGCGTCGTCAATCTCGGCCAGGGTGCGATATGTCGGCGCGTCGGGCAGGTCGGGGCCGACCCGCCGGGCGGTGTCTATGAGGTCCCACGGGTCGCCGGCATAATCGGCGGCGTCGCCATGCGCGGGCGCGTCGGGCCAGGAGATCATGCGCACGCTCGCGGCGATGCCCACGAGCCCGGCGGCGATCCGCGCCATATGCGCCTCGCCTACTTCGTCGGCATCGGGCCATAGCACAACGTCCCGGCCGGTTAGATCGGCCAGGGCTGCCCGGCCCGGTGTGGCGGCCGCTCCGGTGACACTCGCGACCGCGGGCACTCCGGCCGTTATCAACGCGTCGGCGGCCTTCTCGCCTTCCGTGAGTACCACGGTGGCCTTGCCGTTCAGGTGTTGAACGCCGTACAGCGGTAGGTCGACAATTGGCAGCCCGCCGAGCCCGGGCGTGCGGTCGGGCTGGCGCCAGACGAAGCGCTTACCGTCCGGCCCGTCGATGCGCTCATGGATCGCGACCAGCTCCCCCGCGGCGTCGCGGATCTCGAACCCGGTCATCGGTCGACCTTGTAGCCCGCGGGCCAACAGAGCCAGCATCGCCAACGGTCGCCATCCCGGCGGTGTTCGTGGCGGTGTTTCGAGTAGTCGCGGCATCGGACGGCGCCAGGGTCGGCCGCCTGCCAGTCGGGCCGGCCGGCGCCATCCTGCCGCTTTGGAGCCGGCGCCGGGCGAGTCATCATCGGGCGGCGCCAGCCGGGAGCGGCCGGGATGGCCGCGGCCGGACTACCGGGGGAGTCAACGCGGGCGACGCTACGGCCTGTTGCTGAGCTATGCGCTCGGCTTCGAGGAGGGCGGCGACGATGGCGCGGCCCGGCGCCGGGAGGTCGGCCAGCCTGACGACGTGCTCGCGGGCTCCCGGCGCCGTGGTCATCGCCGAGCCTCTGCCACGTCACGGAGTGCGGCTAGGTAACGCTCGCGAGCGCGGATGGAGGGCGGCGGCTCGATCTGCCCTTCGATCGTGGCCAGGCGGGTCCGGGACACGCCATACGATCGGGCTAGGCGAGCGAGCCCGACGCGCCGGTAGAGGCGCAGGAGTCTTAAATCAGCGCCGGTCAGATTGTCGGGTGCCGTGCCATCGGGTAACATGCATCGCAGCATGAATACAGTGGATGCTGGCGGCGAGGCCGCGGCAAGATTGCGACATAACCCCGGGAACGCTGAGCTTGACGCTGCCCTAGACGATCTCCGCCCGTGGCGGAATCGCGCCGCGGTGCGCGCGGTCCTCACGGCCTGGTGGCAGACGCGGATACCCGGCTCTCACTTGGACCCGGGGGGCGTCGAGGAGGTGGCTACCTACCTCTCCACCATCGCGTCAGCCACCGACCTTCCCGACGCTGAGACGATCGGGGGCGCGGTTGCGTTCATGCTCGTCAACGTCGCGCAGGGCCGTGATCCTGCCGATGGGGACTGGCTTCGGAGGACCGTAAAGGGCATCTCTCCGAGGACAGCCCGCTGGTATCACGCGAAGTACCGAGGCGATGGGATGGCCGATTTCTTCGCGTGGGCGAACGCCGGTAGACACGTTGGGGATATCAGGGGGCTTGTCGCCGGCGGGATGTCCAAGGCGGCGGCGCGAAAGTACCTCGAACGGCATCCGGGCGAGCACTGGCCCTGCCCGGGACAGCCATGGCGTCCTGAGCGTCGCGCCTAGTCTGCGCGCCACTCCGGCATCGTCCAGAGGGCCGAGACGGGACGTAGGTCCGAGTCGAGGTCGACGCGCACGAGGATCGCCCGTAGCACGACGTTGACGCTGCGCGGCTCCCACGTCCAGTCAATCGTCGGAACGGCTACCACGGCCTCAGCGTCGCCGAGTCGGTCTAGTTCAGTCGTCACGGCGGCCACTTCCGCGGCGTGCCGCTCGCGGGTCCAACCGCCCTTCTCGGGGCCGAGTACGTACAGCTCGGCCGCTCGTTCCAGCCGACCCGCGAGGGCGGAACGGACAGCGGCATTACCGGCGGCGAGTGTCACGGCGTCCGGCGCTCGCAGCCGTGCCACCTCATCTTTCACCCAGGGCAGGACGGTGCTCTCGGCCACCCAGACGGCGCCGTGAACCTCGCGGCCGAGTCGGTTTCCGCGGGTGCAGCGGTAGGCCGGTTGGCCGTACCGGCGCCGGCCCTCGGGCGTCAGAACGTGGCCGCAATGGCAGACGAGCAACTGTGACAGGACGGCGTTTGACGGCTGCCGGCGGCCGCTCGGTCCCGCAGTCGGAATCAGTTCCGGGGCGGCCCGTTCGATGATCCGCCGGAGCGTCGTGCTCCCCCACATCAAGCCACCATCGGGCGCCGGGACACCGCGCGCCATGAGCAGCTTGCAGCCGGCCAGGATGCTGCCGGCCTCGCGCACGGCGTTCACGATAGGGTCTAGCGGGTGCGCCGGGTCCGGCTTGGCGACAATGGCGCCGGCATCGTTCCGGGCCAGCAGGTAGCCGTAGCCCACGCGTCCGATGTGATCTCCGCGTGAGCGGCGCACGGCCATCGCTCCGGCGGCTCGCGCCTTCGTGGTGCGTAGTTCGAGGCCCGAGAAAACGGCCGTGATCTCGGCGAACGCCTGAGCCATCGGCGAGCCATCTCCGCCGAGCACACCCTCCCGCAGCGTCACGATGCGCACGTCGTGAGCCTTCGCGGCGTCGGTCAGTCGGACGAACGTCCGCATTGATCGGTAGAGCCGATCCAGACTCGCGGCGTACACCACGTCAACCTCGCCACGGTCGATCGCTGCGAGCATGGCGAGAAACCCGGCCCTGCGGCCTTCCTTGGCCTCGTCAGCGGATCGGTCCCAATCGGCCAGGGTCCTAACCTCGCCGGTGTAGCCGTCCCGCCGGGCCAGTTCACGGACGGCGGTCTCCTGAGCCTCGCGGGACACGTCGCCGGGGTCCGTTGCATCGGCCGACGAGCGGCGAAGGTAGGCGATAGGGTAGCGTTGCATGATGATCTCCCTGCGAACGTCTGCCACTACGGTATATTACCCGGAGCAGTTCCGATGAGAGTCCCGCTTCGCTGGTTGCGCGAGTACGTCGATGTCGACCAGACCCCCGAGGAGCTGGCCGAACGGCTGACTCTGCTCGGGATGGAAGTCAAGGGCATCGAGGCCTGGGGCGCCGACTGGAGATCAGTCGTCGTCGGCGAGCTGCTGACCGTCGAGAAGCATCCGTACGCCGACCGCCTCCACCTCACGACCGTCAACGTCGGCGCGGGCGAGCCGCTCCATATCGTTTGCGGGGCGAACAACATCGCTCCCGGCCAGCGCGTGCCGGTGGCGTTGCCGGGTGCGGTTCTGCCCGGTGACCGCCGCATCGAGCGGACCGAGAAGATGGGCATCGCCTCCGAGGGCATGCTCTGCTCCGGAGACGAACTTCACATCACCAGCGACGCGGACGGGATCCTGATCTTGCCGCCCGCCACCGCGCTCGGCCGGCAGCTCTCCGACCTGTACGGCGACGTGGTCCTGGACGTGGACGTCAAACCGAACCGCGGCGACGCACTGTGCCTGATCGGGCTGGCGCGCGAAGTTGCGGCCGCTGCCGGCGCCACCGTTCGCTGGCCGGAGATCACCGTGGAAGAAGCCGGTGGGCCCGTCACGGACCATCTCAAGGTCGAGGTCCGCGAACCCGGGCTGTGCACCCGTTTCGTGGGCCGTTGGATCAGCGGCGTGAAGATCGGCCCTTCGCCGGACATGATTCAGATGCGCCTCCAGGCCGCTGGGATGCGGCCGGTCAGCAACGTCGTCGACGCCTCCAACTACGTAATGCTGGAGCTCGGCAAGCCGACGCATACGTTCAACGGCGCCGCGGTCCGGGACGGCACGATCGTCGTCCGGCTCGCGAAGGCCGGCGAGCGGCTCGAAACGCTGGACCACGTCGTTCGCGACCTCACGCCCGACACGTTGATCATCGCCGACCCGAGCGGCCCGATCGGCATCGCCGGCGTCATGGGTGGAGCCGACAGCGAAATCACCGACGCGACTACCGAGATTGCCATTGAGTCGGCCGTCTTCGACGCCGTCAGCATCCGCCGGACCGGCCATCGCTATGCCCTTCGATCCGAGGCCAGCCTCCGATTCGAGAAGGGCCAGGAGGATCGGCTCGCCCGCATCGGCGCCGACAGGGTTGCGCAGCTGACTCTGGCTTGGGCCGGCGGTTCGTGCGCCCGCGGCCGGATCGACACGGCTCCGAACGAGCCCGCACCCGCCCGCCTGGCATTCCGGCCATCGCGCGTCAGCAAGCTGCTCGGCGATCAGATTCCGGCGGCGGATCAGCAGGCGTTGCTGAAGCGAGTTGGGGTCGAGACTGAAGCTGCGCCCAAGGGCGTCAAGATCCAGGTCGCGGTCGAGCCCAAGTCCCTGGTTGTGGACCCCGGCGCCGAGGAGGTTCTCGTGGCCGTGGTGCCGACCTGGCGCCGCGACCTCGCCGTCGAGGCGGACGTGGCCGAGGAAGTCGCCCGGGTGCGCGGCTACGAGACCACGCCGGCCCACCTGCCCGATACCCTGATGCCCGCCTACCGGCACTCGCCGCTGGAAGTGCGTAACTCCGTCCGCGAAACCCTGGCCGGAGCGGGGCTGTCCGAAGTCGTCACCCATGCACTGGTTTCGCCGGAAGACGAGGCCAAGCTGCACTGGCCCGGCGACGAAGGCCTGACGATCCCGCCCGACGCGCGGGCCCAGGGCACGCCGGTCGTGGTCACGAATCCTCTGTCGAGCCAGCACTCGGTGTTGCGACAGCAAGTCGTCGGCAGTCTGCTCGACGTCCTGGCTCTGAACGAACGTCAAGGCCGCTCCGATGTCGCGGTCTTCGAGATTGGAAAGGGCTACGGCCGGGTCGGCGACACTCCCCGTGAGTGGACCAGGCTCGCGTTCCTGATCACGGGCAGCGCTGAACCCGCGGCGTGGAACCGCCAGCCCCGCCAATACGACCTCGATGACGCCAAGGGCATCGTCGAGCTGCTATGCGAGCGGCTCCGCCTCCCCGCCCCGACATACGCCGCAGACCGGCGCGGCTTTCCGTTCCATCCAGGCCGGGCGCTGACCGCGGAGACCAGATCGGACGACGGCAGGCTGAGCGGCCGAGTGGCGGAGCTCCACCCCGACGCGCTCGAAGCGTGGGAGCTCAGAGCGCCGCGCGTCATCGTCGCCGAGCTGGCCATCGGCAGCCTCGAATCGGCGGCCGGTCGGTCCATCCACGTCGAGGCCATCGGACGCTTCCCGGTCGTGGAGCGCGACCTGGCGGTCATCGTGGCCGAGGATCGCGCTGCGGCCGAAGTCGAGGCCGTCTTCTGGGCCCACGCCGGCGAACTGCTGCAGGAAGTGCGGCTCTTCGACCTNNTCTTCGGGGCGGGGGACCGGACCCTGACCGAGGCCGAGGTGGACGCGGCAGTTGCGGCGGTCCGGGCCGGGCTCGAGGCCGATCTCGGGGCGCACATCCGAAGCTAGCGGAGCGGGAATGCGGCTGGGCCGCATGGGTTCATTGCTCTGGTCGATCCGCCGCTGCTACGCTACCCTCAGACGCGTCCGACAGACTGTCGGCAGCCAGCGTGAAGCCGGAGGGAGATCGGTGGACATCACCGGAGCCATCAGAAGTGCGCCCCTGGTAGACCTGGGCATCTTGATCGGTCTCGGCGTCTTCTTCTTCCTCGGTGTGCTGCAGGGAGCGATCCGGCGGCTGATAGGCATCGGCTCGATGTTCGTCGCGTTCCTGGTGGCCGGTAACCTGAGGGATCCGCTCGGCGGCTTCTTCGGAGACAACTGGACCCAGTTCGATCGCGACTACAACAAGCTCCTCGCCTTCATCATCGTGTTCGCGGTCGTAGGCGTCGTGTCTTCGATCGTGACCCAGGGCTTCTACAAGCGGACCGACATATCTGCCCAGCACCCGATCATCGACGACGTTATCGGGGGCCTTCTGGGGCTCCTTCAGGGAGCGATTCTGCTGCTCTTCGTGGTCATCATTCTCAACTCGTACATCCTGCCATCGGCTCAACCGGGCGACGTGACCTACCTGCGTACCGCGCAGGACCTGATTGTCAACCAGTCCCACCTGTCGATCTGGCTCGAGGACCACATTGTGCCCGGCTTCATGCACATCATGTCGTTCCTGCTGCCGACCGACCTCGTGACGCTCTTCCCCTGACTGACACTGAGTCGCCGCGCCTGCCCGGGCTCTACCCGCGCGAACTGCTTGCGGCAGGGGCTCCTGTCGCTGCCCGGAGCCTTATCGGGGCGTTGATCACTCGAGGGAGTGGTCCGAACGCGCGCAGCGGCCGAATTGTCGAAGTGGAAGCCTACGGCGGGCCCGACGACCTCGCGTCCCACGCCCGGTTCGGCCCGTCGAGGCGCAACGCGGTCATGTTTGGATCACCCGGAGTGGCGTACGTGTACCTTGTCTATGGGATGTATCACTGTCTGAACGTCGTTGTCGAGGCCGAGGGTTTGGCCGCGGCTGTTCTGATTCGGGCCGTGGAGCCGCTCCGTGGCATTGTCGAGATGCGAGTGGCGAGATCTGCCGCCGTCGTTGCCCTTGCCGCCGGTAGAGGTAAGACGGCCGCCGAGATGGCCGGGCGGCGTATCGAGGCGCTGCCGGCGCCACGCCTCGCGGCCGGTCCGGGCCTTGTCTGCGCCGCGTTGTCCATCGATCGTGGGCAGAACGGCCGCGACCTCTGCGACGGCGGCGCGGACCTGCAACTCGAGTTGGGCGACACGCCGGCGCCAGCCATCGAGGCCGGCCCGCGGATCGGGATCGACTACGCCGACGAGCCCTGGCTGAGCCTGCCGTGGCGGTTCTTCGTGCCGGGCAGCCGCTCGCTCTCAGCGGGAGCGAGCCGGTGACCGCAAGACCCACAACGAGCGACATCGCCCCGCGGCCATCGGAAGTTCCGGCCCCCACCATGGACCGGCGCTCGATGGCACTGCTCGAATTCCCGCTGGTCCGTGCCCGGCTCGCCGCCCATACCGGCTTCCCGCCCGGCCGCCGCCTCGCGGAGGCGATCGAGCCGTCCATAGAACCGGTGGTCGTGGCCCGTGGATTGGACGAGACGACGCAGACCCGGGCCTTCGTGGCCGGGCACTCCGGCGCCGGCATCGGGGGCAGCAAGGACATCGTGCCGTGGATCGAGCGGGCGGCCCGGGGCGGCCGGCTGGATCCGTCGCACTTCATCGAGATCCTGGTGACGCTGGAAGCGGCGGGGCGGCTCGGCGAGGCCCTGAGTGGCGACAAGCGGCCGCTCCTGCGCGACCTGGCGCGGGAGATACATCCGCTGCCGAGCCTGCGAAACACGCTGCAACGCAGCTTCGATACCACCGGCGAGCTTCTGGACACGGCCTCGCCGCGGCTCGGGGGCTTGAGGCGTGCCGTCCGGATCGCCTACGAGCGGCTGCGCAGCCGCCTGGAGCAGTTCATCCACTCCGGTGAGCTGGCGGGGTCGCTGCAGGAGCCGATCGTCACGCTGCGCGGCGGACGCTACGTGATCCCGATCCGGGCCGACTCGCGCGGCAAGGTCAAGGGCATCGTCCACGACGCGTCCGGTAGCGGCCAGACGCTATTCGTCGAGCCGCTTGTCGCCGTGGAGATGGGCAATGCCTGGCGCGAAGCCCAGCTGGCGGAGACGGCCGAAATCGAACGTATTCTCGACGAGCTGTCGGCCGTCGTCGCGAGTCAGGCCGAGCCTCTGCTGCAGACGCTCGATGCTCTGGCGCGGTTCGACTTCTGGTCGGCCAAGGCGCGCCTCGCCGAAGAGATGGACGGCATTGCCGCCGAGATTGCCGGGCGGCCCGAAGTCGTCCTGCTCGGCGCCCGGCATCCCGGAATTGCCGGCCGCGTCGTCCCGATCGACATCCGCCTGGGTGGCGAATACACCGCGCTCTTGATCACCGGCCCGAACACCGGCGGCAAGACCGTCGCGCTTCGGACACTCGGACTGCTGTGCCTGATGCACCAGGCAGGCCTGCACGTGCCGGCCGATACTGGCACCCGCCTGCCGGTACTGGACGACATCTATGCCGACATCGGCGACGAGCAGTCCGTGGCGCAGTCGCTCTCGACCTTCAGCGGCCACATGCGCTCGATCGTGCGCATCGTCGAGGCGGCCGGGCCGAACAAGCTGATCCTGCTCGATGAACTCGGAGCCGGCACCGACCCAACCGAGGGGTCCGCGCTCGCTCAGGCGCTTCTGGACAACTTCATCAAGTCCGGGGCACTGGTCGCGGCCACGACCCACTACGCCGAGCTGAAGCTTTACGCGCACACGACACCTCAGGCTCGCAACGCCAACGTCGAGTTCGACGTGGAGACGCTGCGGCCCACGTACAAGCTGACTATCGGGCTGCCCGGCCGAAGCCAGGCCTTCGCCATAGCCGAGCGACTCGGGCTGCCGCAGGCGCTCGTGGCCGATGCGCGCTCCCGTCTCACCGACGAGCAGCAGGCCTTCGAGGAAACGCTCGCCTCGATCAACGCCACCCAGATCGAGACGACGAACACCCTGGCCGACGCAAGAATGGCCGAAGAGCGAGCCAGGGCCGCACTTGCGTCGGCGGACGAAGAGCGGCGCAAGGCTCGCCGGGAACGGGAAGAGTCGGTCAAGGCCGCACGCGACGAGGCCGAGCGGATGATCACCGAAGTCAGGGTCGAGGTGCGTGGCATCCGC
>PMXR01000028.1:34808-53241 GCA_003171035.1 Chloroflexota bacterium | reverse complement strand
TTCTCCCAAACTGATCGGCCTCCGGCCGATCAGTCCTCGTCTGGCCGGAAGATGTGGTCGGCCGTGCAGGACGCGCAGATGGCGGAGCTCATCTCTACGTCGCCGAGTGGCAGGGGCACGCGCCTGTCGGGATACAGGCAGCTGACCTCGTAGGCCGCTTCTGGATCGGCCGCGATCCGGCTCAGACGACGGAAAGTGCAACGTCGTATGCGCCGTTCCTGAGCAGGCGCGGCGATCGGATCGAGCTCGGATATTCGCTGCGGGAGAGCCATCGAACCCGTAAATCCTCCGGAGGCCCGGAGGCTAGCATCGCCGATGAGGGCACGGCAACGATCGAAAGGTACTAGACTGCCCGGCGACAGGCGCCTGGCATCGTACCTGCCGGGCCATTGCTAGCCCAGGAGAGTGTGTTGGAGTCAGGCGGAGGCTCGAACAACCAGGACGGACGAGGGAGCCGCACGCCGCCTGACGAGCAGCAGATGAGGGTGGGGCGGTCTCGCGTCGCGCGCGGGTTCGATCCGCTCGCCGACAACGACTCGCCTCTCGACGTCTCCACGCAGGGCGGCTTCATGGGAGCCGGTGCGGCGGACATTTCGTTCGGCGCCGGCAATCGTGCATCAGGATCGGCCGTGGGGCAGGTCGACCAGGTGGAGATTGGCTCGCGACGCGCCTGGCCCGAGCAGGCGCCGGCCAATGAGCCCGTACGCTGCCACTTCCTGCGCAGCGTCGGAGCCGACGGCCGGTTGGCCGATCCGCAGAAGACGGCCGTGCCGACACATCGCTGCGCGGCGTACGGCGACCCGCTGCCGCTGTCGTTGCGGCAGCAGGAGCTGGTCTGCCTCCAGCGCGTCCACGTCAGCTGCCCGCGCTACGTCCGCGGCACCCTCCTGGCCAACGAGACACAGACCCAGCCGCAAGAGGCCGATGATCGGGCGGGCGGAGTGCCCGTGCTGACGCTGGCCGGCATCGGCCTGGTGGTAGCGGCCGTCTTGATACTGCTTAGCGCGATCATGAGGATCGGGCCTCTGGGCGGGGGCGGCTCCGCCAGCCACCCGCCGATCGCCCTGGCGACCCCGACTCGGACGCCGACCGTGACTGTCGCGCCGAGCCCGAGCGTTTCCTCCACGGCCACGGCGGTGCCCAGCGCCTCGGCGAGCGCCAGCGCCACGCCCAAGCCGACGGCCACGCCCAAGCCGACGGCCACGCCCAAGCCGACGAGTTCGTGGCCGCCCGGAGCCACGGCCTTGACGATGAACCTCGTCGTTCCATGCACGGGGCAGTCCAACTGCTACGTGTACACGGTCAGGGGCGGCGGCCCAGCTCCGAGCGGCAACGGATCCGGGGCCACGGACAACCTCTACAACATCGCCAAGTTCTTCGGCGTGAAGGAGACGACCATCCGCTCGATGAACGGTTTGAGCAGCACAGCCGTCGTCCACCCCGGCGACAAGCTGAAGATCCCGCCGCCGACTCGCTAGACGAGCCGCGCATCTCGGGGCGCCTGATTCCAGGCTGGGGCCGTCCTGCCGACACCCAACCTGTGCCCCCCTGCAACGGGTACGGCCCTGCCGGCCGCTTGCCCGCCCAGGGGACTGCCGTGTCGGCAACGTGCCAGTCGAGCGGCAGCGTTCTTGTGGCGCTGCGCCCCGCGAAAGGTAATGTCATGCGTCGGTCGCTCAGGTTCAAGATCATCGGCGTCGTCGGGATAGTGCTCGCCGGCATGGTCCTGGCCGTGGCCGCGACAATCATTGCCGCGGGGGCCGCCAAGAGCGACGTGGCGTCGGTCGATTCCATCTACTTGCCGGCGACCGGCCTCATCGGTGACTTGCACCTCGCAGTGGCCGAGTACAACCGCGACCAACTCAGCTATCTCGCGGCCACAGGCCAGACCACGCAGGCGGCAGCTGCGGCATCGATGGCGAAGCACAAGGGTGAAGTCGCCGACTCGTTCGACGCTCTCGCCGGCTTGACGCTCCCCGCCGACTCGAAGACCGCCTACGACACCGCGAAGGCCGACTGGGACGCCTATCTCGTAGCCACCGCGAGCCTGTCGACGGCCGACAAGAGCACCGAGCTTGCGGCGCTCCAGTCCGGCGCCACGGCGTCCCTGTTCGAAACCATGGACTCCGACCTGGACGGCCTCTACGAAGCAGTCTCCGGCTCGGCCGGCTCCGCGTCTGCCGACGCCAACTCTACGATGGGCTTCTTGCCGATTCTGATGATCGTCGGATCCGCGATCGTCATCGTCGTCGGGGGCGGTCTCGCCTTCGTCCTTTCTGGGCAGGTCGTGCGCGGTATCAAGCAAGTCGATGCGACGCTGGCGGACATCTCCCAGCACTGCATCCACAGCCTGCAGGCCGGCCTGGCGGCGTTTGCCGCGAACAATTTGATGCTCCACGTTGAACCTGCGACCAAGCCGATAGCGAAGTACGGGACCGATGAAGTCGGCCGGATTGCCGCAACCACCAACGACATGCTGGCTTCGATTACGCAGACGATGCACAGCTATGAGCAAGCCCGAGCCAATCTGTCCGGGGCGCTGGCAGAGGTTCACGTCGCGGCCCAGTCGGTGTCGCGCACCTCGGTCGAGCTGAACGACGCCGCTCAGCAATCCGGCAGCGGTTCCGGCCAGATCGCGAGAACGATCGGCCAGGTCGCCGTCGGCGCCTCCGACCAGGCACAAGCAGCCGGCGACACTGCCATGGCAGTGGCAAGTCTGAGGTTGGTGATCGAGTCCGTTCGTGGGGGTGCTGCCCAGACGGCGAGCAGCGTCGAGTCGCAGGCTTCCACAGTCGACGCGATGACCCGCTCCATCCGCTCCGCATCCCAGGCCTCGGCCGATGTCCAGAGTCTCGGCGCCGCCGCCGGCGAGGCTGCCGCGAACGGCGCCCTTACCGTCAAGCAGACCGCCGACGGAATGACCCGCATCAAGGACGCCGTCGAGGGTGCCGCGGTCAAGGTCACCGAACTCGGGGCCAAAGGCGAGCAGATCGGGGCGATCGTCTCGACAATCGACGACATCGCCGAACAGACCAACCTGCTGGCGCTGAACGCGGCAATCGAAGCGGCCAGAGCCGGCGAGCAGGGCAAGGGCTTTGCCGTGGTCGCCGACGAGGTCCGCAAGCTCGCCGAACGTTCATCGCGTGCGACCAAGGAGATCGCCGCTCTAATAGGGGAGGTCCAGTCTGGCACGGAGGAAGCCGTCAGAGCCATGCAGATCGGCGCTCGCGAAGTCGAGACGGGCGCGGATCTGGCTTCCCGCTCCGGCGCCGCCCTCGACGACATCGCCGCGGCCGTGGCCTCGTCCAACGCCGCAGTCTCCAGGATCGTGACCGCTATGGACGAAATGCAGCAGTCGAGTTCCGGTCTCGTTTCCGCCTCCGATGCCATCGCCGCTATCGCAGAGGAAACCAACGCCGCCGCCGAGTCGATGACCGGTAGCGCCGAGCAGGTGGCTCATGCCGTCGAATCGATCGCCGCGATCAGCGAGGAGAACTCGGCGTCGGCCGAGGAAGTCTCGGCTGCCACGGAGCAGATGACGGGCCAGGCTCAGGAGGTCGTTGCCTCGGCCGCGACCATGGCGGATATGGCCACGCAGCTCGAAGGCCTTGTAGGCCGCTTCCAGATTGGCGACGCTGCCTACAGCTCAGTCGACGGTTCCGTGGTGAAGCTCGCCCGCGAAAACAACCGACGGCCGCGTCTGGCCGCCTGAACGCCCGCGACTCCGGCCGCCGGACCGGTAGGGTCCGAACCTACCCGATTGGTACGCCGCGCGAGCGTTACGGTCCCCGGGCGCAGGGCTCAATGGCACTTCATTGGGACTCGCAACCTGAGGCTTCATAGACGCAGGCCCGGCGATGGAACGCACGGCCGCCGGAGGCGAGCCAAGGAGCCCAAGAAATGTCGATCGGTTGGGAGCCGAGCATGGCAGTCGGAGCACCCGTGCTGGACGAGCAGCGTCGCGCGCTGGTCGAGCGGGCCGACGTGCTCATCGCCTCTATCGAGAGCGGGCAGGACCGCGTCGCCATCGAGCGTGCCCTGCGGGAATTCGGCGACTACTCCGTCCGCCACTTCTCCGACGAGGAGGACTGCCGTCTCCGCGGCGTCTGCCCGGCTCTGCAGTGGAACGGTGCCGCGCGCGCCGACCTGATCAGGATCGTTTCGGCCTTCCGCGAGTCCTACGAGCGCAACGGCGCCGGACCGAAGGTGGCCGAAGACCTGTCTTGCGAACTCTCGGGCTGGGTCGCGCGCTACATTCCTGGGCCGGTCACCGCGTTGCCGTGCGTCCCCGGTCGTCAGTAGTCGCAAAGAGCCGCTCAAAGCCCGGATACGCCCGCAGCGGCAGAATCTCGAAGCCGATCAGCCCGGCTGCCGCCATAGGCAGCGAAGCCAGTGCCACTCGGGCGGCGACCACGTCATCGCACTCCAGAACGAGCACGGCCGTCGGCCGGTCGGCCTGGAAGTACAACTCGCGGATCACGCCCGCCTGGTGGAGTCGCCACGCCTGACGAGCCTCCGCCCGCCCAAGTTCCGGCGTGAAGTCGGCCTCGCTCGCACCTTCGACTGGCCGCTCGATGGCAAGGATCCGCACCGTCTCCTCCGTTCCTTGAGCGTGAGCGGTTGGCCGGCCCGGACTCAAGGGGACGCGAACCTCGGCCAGACTCGCCGCCGTCAAGTCCAGCCCCGCGACTTGCCGGCCGCGGGCGCACCGATTTTCCTTCTACTCCCCAGGGGAGTGTTATGGAGTCGGAGTTCGCCTGACCCTCGCGGCAAAGGCCGATTCGATCGGGCCCGAGTCCCTCGGCGCCGATGAGCGGGACGTGGAGGACGGTTTCGAGCCCGACTTTGCCCATGCGGAGCCGCCGGCAGGCCTTCTGACCCGACGCGTCGCGAGGACCGCTTCCATAGCACTCGTGCCGGGAGTACAAGGGAATACATTCGCGGCGGCGCCGCCAGCCGCCCCGAAGCCGCCCCTGGCCCGCCCTCCGCGCCACCCGAATCTCGACGTTGACTGGCCCACAGGTGGGTGTATGATCCCGAAAGCGGTGAATTGTGGTGACCAGCGGTGAAATCAATCGATACTGGCCCTAAGGAAACGGCTCCAGTGGTGAATTCGATCGAGATGGAGCCCGCAGCCAGGCTCGAAGCGCACCGCCACAGCCAACCGCGGAATGGGTAGACAGGCAATCGGCTGATGTTCATCGGCGAGTACAGGCATTCGGTAGACGCGAAGGGTCGGGTGGCCATCCCGGCCCGATTCCGCCTGCAACTCGAAGATGGTGCCGTGGTCGTCCGCTGGGTCGAGGGCAATGCGGCGATCTTCCCGAAGGCCGCATTCGAGGCCCTGGCCGAGAAGGTCGCGGCGCTGCCGATCGCCAACGAACAGGCCCGCGCCGTTTCGCGCTTCCTGTTTTCGAGCGCCTTTGAGGTGGAGAGAGACAGCCAGGGCCGCGTCGTCCTGCCGGCGGCGGTCCGCGACTGGGCCGGACTGGGGACAGAGGCTGTGATCGTCGGGGCAGGGGAGCGTGTCGACATCTGGGCGCCCGATCGATGGGCGGCCAAGGGCTTTGCTTCGCCCGACGAGTTCGCCGCGGCGCTGAACGGCCTGGGGCTGTAGGTGATTTGCATGAGTTCCAAGGACCCGCTCGACGAGATGACCGGCGGCAATGCTGCCGTCGGCTCTCCCGAGGGGGGCGCCGAAGTGGAGGTAGGGCACCTGCCGGTGATGGTGGACGAGGTTGTTGAGACTCTCGCCCCCGGTTCCGGCAGCCTCCAGATCGACGCCACCCTCGGTGGAGCCGGCCACGCCGAGCGGGTCCTGGACGCTTCCTCTCCCGATGGACGGCTGCTGGGCCTGGACGCCGACGGAGCCGCGATAGCCAGGAGCGCGCGGCGGCTGGCCCGCTTCGGTGACCGAGTCGTGCTGCGTCAGACCAACTTCGGCGAGATGGCGGAAGTTGCGCCGGCGGCGGGGTTCGGCCGGGTCGACGGCATCCTGATGGACCTCGGCCTGTCGAGCTACCAGCTCTCCGACGTGGAACGGGGCTTTGGCTTCCGGGCCGGCGGTCGGCTGGACATGCGCTTCGACACCAGCCGCGGACGGCCTGCGGCCGATCTGCTGGCCACGATGGCGGCCGACGAGCTGGCGGCGCTCTTCCGCCGCTACGGCGAGGAGCCGTTCGCGGGACGGATCGCCAGGACAATCGTCGAGACCCGACGCCATACGCCGGTGGAAACGGCCGAGCAGCTGGCGGCCCTAGTGGAGAGAGCCGTGCCGGCACCCAAAGCCCGCCGGACCCATCCCGCCACACGCGTCTTCCAGGCGATGCGCATCGCCGTCAACGACGAACTCGTCGCCCTCGAAGCGGGACTCGCGGCATCCCTGCTGCTGCTCCGCCCGGGCGGCCGGCTCGTGGTCCTGAGCTACCACTCCCTCGAGGATCGCATCGTCAAACGCTTCATCGCGTCGGAGCAGCGCGGCTGCATCTGTCCGCCCGAAGTCCCGATCTGTGTTTGCGGGCGCAGCCCGAATCTGCGTTCGCTCGGCAAGTCACGCACGCCCAGTGCCAAAGAAGTCACCGCCAACCCACGCTCGAGAAGCGCCCGACTCAGAGGCGCTGAGCGAGTCGCCGCCTAGATCGCGAAAGGAGGACCCGTTGAGCAAGCCGCATGAGACAAGCCGGCGCCGAGTCTACGGCCGCCGCCAACACGAGATCCTCGAGCGCACCGAGCGACCCATCGGTTTCCTCGGCGTGGTCGGCAAGGCCGAGCTGCCCTGGCCGCAGGACCGCTGGACCGCATCGCTGGTTCGACCGCTCGATGCGGATTGGCCGGGCGGCAGGCCCGCGCACTGATGGCTGTCTACGAGGGCGCGCGCCCTCGATCCTCGCTGCTTCCGCGGCGGCGCCTGGAGGCACCCCTCCTCCGCCCCCAGGCGCCGCCGTCTGCCCGCCGCCGATCGCGCGTCGTCCTCCATTCGAGGCGTCGACCGCGCTATTTCGGCATTGCCATCGGGTTGATCGCCGTCGCATTCCTGCTGAGCTTCTTCTCGCTCGTGCAGACGGTGCGGGTCTCGGCTTCCGGCTACGACATGGATCAACTGACCCAGGAGTATGGCCAGCTCCAGAACCAGAGGCAGCAGGACATCTCCGACATCAACCGGCTCGACAGGGAATCGGCAATCAGACGCCAGGCGATCGCAACCGGCCTCTCTCAGCTGCCTGCCCCGATCGTCATACCGGCCCGCTGAGGCCGCCCCGACATGCTGGGCCGTACGGATTCCAGGGGCCGCCTGCTCCTGCTGCTGGTCGTGATGCTCGTGTTGTCGAGCGGAATGGGCCTGCGCCTGGCCTACTGGCAGATCAATGAGCACGAGCAGCTGACCACGTTGGCGGCCCAGAGTGCGTACACGCAACGGTCCATGCCGGCCAAGCGTGGTGCTATCTACGATCGCACCGGCACAATTGTTCTGGCGGAGACGATCTACGAGTACCGGATCGTCGGCGACCTCCACGATCTCACCGAAGCCGAGCGCAAGCAGGACGGGAATGCGCTGGTCGACTACCTGGGCCTTGATCCCGACGCCGAAGCCAAGCTGCGTGCCCTTCTCGAGAACCACGGCTACTACGTGATCCTGGCTCGGAACGTCGACCCGGACACGGCCAAGGAGATAGCGACGGCGCAGCTGAACGGCGCCATGACGACGCTGACGCTGGAGCCCACACCGGTCCGGCTCTACCCTCAGGCCGGCGGCGCGCCGAACACGTCCCTGGCCGCGCAAGTTCTGGGGTTCGTCAACGATGCCGGCAGCGGCCAATACGGCCTGGAGCAGGCATATAACGAGGTGCTGGCAGGCAAGCCCCAGATCGTCAGCATCGATCCCAACACTCCGGGCCCGGCCGGCGAGCACATCGTCGACCCCGGCATGGCCGGCAGCGACATCCGCACCACGATCGACGCCGGTCTGCAACTCCAGGTCGAGCAGGAGGTCTTCTCGGCCTGGTTGGCGGACAAGGCCAAGGTCGTGTCCGCGACGGTCATGGACCCAAAGACGGGAGCCGTACTGGCCGAGGCCTCGTATCCCTCGTACGACGCCAACCACTTTGCCCAGGTAGCGACGCAGGACCCAACCCTGTTCCGCGATCCGATCATCAGCGAGGTCTACGAGCCGGGCTCGGTCTTCAAGATGATCACCGCTTCGGCCGCGCTCCAGACCAAGACGACGTCCCTGACGACCAAGCTCGACGACACCGGCGTCCTCAAGCTTCCGGGCAAGCAGGAGGTCGCGGATGCCGACCGGAAAGCCAAAGGCTGGATGACCTTCGCCGACATAGTGGCCTGGTCCCGGAACGTCGGTGTGTCACGTGCGGCCTTCCGGTTGGGCAAGACCACCGCGTCGGCCTCGGCCATCCTGTACAAGACCTGGCAGGACTACGGAATCGGCCAGCCGACCGGCATCGACCTCGCCGGAGAGGTGGCGGGCATCGCCCGCAATCCGGCTACATCGCCGTGGGCCCAGATCGACCTGGCCAACGGCTCCTTCGGCCAGGGCGTCGCGACCAGCCCGATGCAGATGATGAGTGCCTACGCGATCATGGAAAACGGCGGGTATTCGATCACGCCGCACGTCGCCGACATGCCGGCTCCGGCCGGCACAACGGCCGCCAAGACGTCCGGCCACCAGGTGATCAGCGCGAGTCTTTCGAACTCGCTGATCGGCCTCATGGAGCATGTGGTGACCGCGGTGCCTTCCTACGACCAGACCACGTTCATCGCCCACTACCACGTAGGTGGCAAGACCGGAACTGCCCAGATCTGGGATCCGACTCTGAACCGCGGGGCCGGCGGCTGGATGGACAACATCTACAACTACAGCTTCTACGGTTGGGTTGGGACGGACTCGCCCGACCTGGCGATCGGCCTGGTGATCTACCAGGGCCAACCCACAAAGGTCGGGCAGGGCATCCTGGACATGCCGGTGCAGTCGACACAGTTGTTCCGCCGGATCGCCGCCGATGCGGTCGTGACCGAGAAGCTGCCGCCCAGCAAGAACGGTCCGCTGTCTCCAAGCACGAAGAAGACAAAGTCACTGGGGTGATCGAGCCGTCCCGCACCGGCCTCTGTTGGCTGTGCGACACTGACGAGGTGACCGACACTCGTGGCGGGCCCTGCTCGATGGGACGAACCTCACGCGACTCGTCTACCGAGGCTAAGGTGTCCGCTATAACTGGATACGCTGGCTGGGCTGCCGGTATTGGTGCGATGGGAGGGTCGCTCCAGACCGGTGAGGAGGTTGGGTGAGAGCGCACGGGGTCGAGTTCATCCAGGGGCTGCTGCTTGCATTCGCGTGCATGGTCATCCTGATGCCTCCCTTCTTGCGCCTGCTCCGATGGCTTGGAATGGGCAAGCAGATACGCGAAGACGGCCCCGGGACCCATCTCGTGAAGCAGGGAACTCCCACGATGGGCGGAGTCCTCATCGTGGTCGTGATCATCGTGCTGGCGGCCGTCTTCGGCGCCTATGACGCCTCGACCTACTCGCCGCTGTTCGTGCTGGCCCTTGTCGGCGCCCTCGGCGCCATCGACGACTACCTGAACGCCCGGACGGGCATCGGCATCCGGGGCCGCCACAAGATCCTGTGGCAGGTGATCGTGGCGATCGTCGTGGCCGTGTACGTCCAGAACCACTTCGGCTTCAACGGCTTCCGCGTGCCGTTCATCGGCCCGGTCCAGTTCACCGCAATCATCCCGCTGCCGCTGACGGACGAGGGCATCCAGGTCGGGGCGCTCATCTTCATCATCGTGGCCGTGGTCGCGATCGTCGGCTGCAGCAACGGCGTCAACCTGACCGACGGCCTCGACGGCCTGGCCGGCGGCACGCTCGTCTTCGCCTTCATCAGCTTCCTGATCATCGCCCTGCTCAATGAGCCTTACCAGCCCAACCTGGCCATCGTAATCGCCATCGTGATCGGGGCGATGATGGGGTTCCTCTGGTTCAACGTGCATCCGGCTCAGGTCTTCATGGGGGATTCGGGCGCGCTCTCGATCGGCGGGATGCTGGCCGTCATCGCACTCATCACCGGCCAGGTTCTCATCCTGCCGCTGATC
This sequence comes from Chloroflexota bacterium, assembly GCA_003171035.1. Taxonomy (GTDB): domain Bacteria; phylum Chloroflexota; class Limnocylindria; order Limnocylindrales; family CSP1-4; genus Fen-1039. Next base: position 43,135 of record PMXR01000028.1, on the reverse strand, counting down.
GGCATCATTTTCGTGCTCGAGGTCGCCTCGGACGTTATCCAGGTCGGCAGCTACAAGCTCCGCGGCAAGCGGGTCTTCCGGATGGCCCCGCTCCACCACCATTTCGAGCTGGGCGGCTGGGACGAGGAGAAGATCACGATGCGCTTCTGGATCGTCGGTGCGTTGGCCGGCATGCTCGGGGTGACCCTGTTTGTCGCCTCCATCCCGAAGTAGTTCGCCGATGCCGGCCCGGAGCGTCGACCTCGATCGCTTGACGACGGCCGATATCCGCGCCGGCGCGCTTCGCGGAACACCGGTCACCGTTCTCGGCCTCGCCCGCAGCGGCATCGCCCTGGCCCGCTTCTTCGCCGACGCCGGCGCCCGGGTCACGGTCTACGACGGCCGCGGGCGCGATGAGCTTGCCGCGGCTATCGTCCGGCTCGACGGCAGGCCGGTCCAGCTTCGACTCGGGCCGGAGGTCGACCCGGCCTCGACGTGGGCCGATGCCGGCCTGATCGCAACTTCCCCCAGCATCAACCCCGACTACCCGACGGCCGAGCCGCGACTTCGCGCCGCGCTGAGGCTGGTCGTGGCGGCCCACGCCGCCGACCCGACCGGGCATCCCGCGCTGGTCAGCGAAACGGACCTGGTGCTGCGGTTGTGCCCGTGCCCGACGATCGGGGTCACGGGTACCAAGGGCAAGACGACGACTTCGTCGCTGCTGGCGGCCTTGCTGGCAGCGGATCCGGCTCATCCGGTAGCGCTCGGCGGCAATATCGGCGTTCCGCTGGTCGAACGGCTGCCGGAGATGACGCCACAGCATCGCGTCGTGATCGAGTTGTCCGAGCTGCAGATGCCGACCCTGTCACGAGGCACGACCGTTGCCGTGTACACGAACGTCACGGCCGATCACCTCGATCGGCACGGATCACTAGAAGCCTACCGGAAGGTCAAGCGCCGTCTCGCGGAACTGGTCGACCCGGACGGGGCCATGGTGCTCAACGCCGACGACCCGGTGGTTTCGCGGTACGCGTCGCTCGGAACCGCGGCCGTGGTGACATACCGCCGCGGACGGCCTGAGCCCGGCGGTCTGGGCCTCGAGGGCGGCTGGATCGTGGCGTCGGACGTGGTGAGGCCGCCGGCCGCCGGCGGGGGAGTGGCCGAGGCCGGTCCGGGCGGACGAATCCTGCCGGTGGCCGAGCTGGCGATTCCGGGCAATCACAACATTTCGAACGCGCTGGCGGCCGTGGGGGCGGCGCTGCTGTTCGGTGTCGATCCCGGCGCTATCCGGCGGGCGGCGGCGGGTTTCACAGGCGTCGAGCACCGGCTCGAGCACGTCGCGACCGTCGATGGCGTCCGCTTCGTCAACGACTCGATGGGGACGCAGCCGGACGCCGTCATCGCCGCGCTGCGGGCCTTCCCAAAGCCACTGGTCCTGATCGCCGGGGGCCGGGGAAAGGGCGTCGATCTGTCCGGCCTGGGTCCCGTTGCCGCCGAACGGGCCGACGCTGCTGTCCTGATCGGGGAGTCGGGGCCGGCCCTGGCGGAGATGTTCAGCGCCGATGGACTGGCTCGGGTTGAGATGGCGGCCACGCTGGAAGATGCCGTCGATCGGGCCGATGCCATCGCCCGGGAGCTCATCGCCGCGGGCGAGCCGTCGCGGCCGGCGACGGTCGTGCTGAGCCCGGCCGCGGCAAGCTTCGACATGTTCGTGGACTACGCCGCTCGGGGGCGGGCCTTCAAAGCGGCAGTGGCCGCGCTGGCGGCGCGACGTCACCCTGACGGTGCGGATCTATGAGCTGGCGACGCGATCGGCGCGACTCCGGGCCCGTGCCGGTCGAGCCGGAGCCTCTGCGCCGCTACAGCGGCTCGGCCCGCCTCAGCCCCGTCAGTGCCCGCCAGAACGCCCTGTCCAACCCGAGCGTGTTCCAGCGCGACGCTCACGAGCCCGACTACATCATCCTCGTCACAGTCGTGGCCCTGTGCGCGATCGGAATCCTGATGGTCTACTCGGCGTCGGCGATCCCGTCGTATGCCAACAACCAGGACATGTTCGCGCTGGTCGCGCCGCAGGTTCTCGCCGGCCTGCTCGGCCTCGCGGCGATGGCGTTCTTCATGCGCCTAGACTACCGCTATCTGAGGGTCGTCAGCGTCCCTCTGGCGATCGTCGCGTTGGGGCTGCTGGCAATCGTTCTGTTGCCGCAGGTAGGCGTGGTTCACAACGGATCGTCACGCTGGCTGCATCTGGGACCCCTGCCGGAGGTCCACCCGGCCGAGGTCGCCAAGCTGGCCCTCGTCATCTACCTCTCGCACTGGCTGGCGACGCGGGGGATGGGAATCCGGAGCTTCCGCCAGGGAGCGCTCCCCATGGCGATCATCGTCGTGCCGTTCCTGTTCCTCGTCGTTCGCGAGCCGGACCTCGGCACCGCGGCGGTCATCGTCCTGATCGTCTTCTCGCTCTACTTCATCGCCGGTGCCAACCTGCTCCATCTCGCGGCTGCGGGTGCGGTCGGCCTGGCCGCCGGATTCGTGGCGATCCTGGCCATCGGCGACTACCCACTGAAGCGAATCCAGACCGTCATCGATCCCTGGGCCGATCCTCAGGGCTCCGGCTACCACACCATCCGGGGTCTCGAGGCGCTCAGCGCGGGCGGGCTCTTTGGCACCGGACTGGGAAACGACCGGGTCTTCGTGCCCAACGACGTCAACGACTTCATCTTCTCGGTCATCGCCCAGGAGCTCGGCCTTGTCGGTGGAGCGGTTGTGATCGGGCTCTTCGTCGCTTTCGCCTACGCGGGCATACGAACCGCGATGCGGGCGCCCGACACCTTCGGCGGCTTGATGGCCGCCGGCATCACAGCTTGGATATGCTTCCAGGCATTGATCAACATCGGCGTCGTCGTAGCCATCGTGCCGGTCACGGGGATCACGCTGCCGTTCGTATCGGCGGGCGGCACGTCGCTGACCGTGAGCCTCGCCGCCGTCGGGATACTGCTCTCCATCTCGCGCGAAACCGTTGAACGAGGTTGGATTAGTGCGTCTACTGATAGTGGCCGGGGGTACGGGCGGACATATCTACCCGGCTCTCGCCGTCGCTCGGTCACTGCAGACTAGGCCCGACAAGGCCGATCTGCGTTGGATCGGAGGCCACCGCGGCCTCGAGGCTGGTGTCGTGCCGGCCACCGGGATCCCGTTCCGGCGCCTGGTGGTGCGCTCGCTGCGTTCGGTCGACTTCAACTTCCACGTCATCCTGGACCCGCTTCGGCTGGCGATTTCGATGCCGCAGGCACTGGCGATGCTGCTGGCGTGGCGGCCGGCGGCCATCTTCACCACGGGCGGCTACCTGGCCCTTCCGGTTCTGGTTGCGGCCGCGATGCTGCGGATCCCCGTCGTGATGTGGGACGGTAACGTCGTGCCGGGTAGAAGCGTCCGGGTGACGGCCCGGCTGGCCGGCTGTCTCGCCGTCACGTTCGGCAGCACTTGCCGCGCCCTGGGCCGGCGGCGCCGGCCCTGCTTCGTCACCGGGACACCGATTCGAGACCCCGGACAGATAGACCGAGCCGCGGCCCGCACGGCGCTCGGCATCCCGGACGACGACAAGCTGATCCTGATATTCGGCGGCTCGCAGGCAGTACGCCGCTTCAACTCGGCCGTGGCCGACGCGCTGCCGCGCCTCATCCGGAAAGTCAGGGTGATCCACGTCGCCGGCGATGTCGGCTACCCGGGCGCCGTGGCGGGGCGGGATGCGCTGCCGTCGGAGTTGCGCGACCGATATCGGCCGGAGAAGTTCCTCACCGACGACATGACAACGGCTCTCGCGGCGGCGGACCTGGTCGTGGGCCGAGCAGGCTCGTCCACTCTGGCGGAGGTCGCAGCCTTCGGCCTGCCGCTCGTCGTCGTGCCGTACCCGCACGCCGCCGGACACCAGCAACTCAACGCCGAGGAACTCGTCCGGGCCGGCGCGGCGCGCCTCATCGGCGACGAAGCCTTCGACGCCGAAGGCCTGCTGGCCGCGGCGGCGATCCTGGATGACCGCGCCCTGGCCGGCTCGATGGCCGCCGCCGCTCGGTCCCTGGCCCGGCCCGGCGCGGCCGACGCCGTCGCGGAATTGGTGCTGGCGGCCGCGGAGCGTCGCCCCTTCCCGGACGCGGCCCACGTCGAGAGCGTCTCGCGGGGACCGGCGTTGGGAGCGGCCGGTTGAGCGGCCCGGCGCGGCCCACGCCGACCGGCCGCGGCGATGCCTCCGGTCCCGCCCCGAGCGCGGCCGAGGCCGCCGTCGAAGTCGCGCGCGGGATCGGTGTCAAGTTCCACCGCAACGAGTCCCTTGCCCCGCACACCACGATGCGGGTCGGCGGCCCGGCCGACATATTCGTCGAGGCGAAGGATGTGGCCACGATGACGGCCTTGATGCGGGCCGCAAGAGCGGCGGGCGTTCCCGTAACGGTCCTCGGGCGGGGCAGCAACGTCATAGTCGCCGACGCCGGTATCCGTGGTCTGGTGGTCCTCAGCCGGGCCGAGGGTTGCCGGATCGAGGGCGACCGGCTGATCGCCGAAGCGGGCCTGCCGCTGGCCAAGGCCGCCACGCAAGCCCAACGTGCGGGTCTATCTGGACTCGAGTTCGGGCTCGCCATCCCGGGGACCGTGGGCGGCGCAATCTGGGGCAACGCCGGGGCGCACGGCTCCGACATCGCGTCCGTGCTCGAGTCGGTGACCGTCCTGAGGGTCGACGGCGCCGAGGCCACCGAGCCCGCCTCGGCCCTGGCGCTCAAGTACCGCGACAGCCGGATCAAGGGAACGGCCGGAAGATCGGCCGGCGATCTGATCCTGACCGCCACGTTCCGGCTCAACCTGGCCCATCCCGGCGCGGTCAAGGCCCGACTCGATGAGATCCTGCGCTGGCGCCAGGAGCACCAGCCTCTCAACAAGCCCAGCGCCGGTAGCGTTTTCCGCAACCCGCCGGGAGATTCGGCCGGACGGCTCATCGATGAGTGCGGGCTCAAAGGCACTCGCGTCGGCGGCGCCGCCATCAGCGACAAACACGCCAACTTCATCGTCAACGAGGGCCGTGCCACGGCGTCGGAGATTCGGCGTCTCGGCGACATGGCCCGAGAGGCCGTCAGGACGCGCTTCGGCGTCGACCTCGAATACGAAATCCGGTTCATCGGCGACTGGCCGGAGCTGCCGTGACCAGAGCCGCCCTTCCGCCGCGCCGCTCGGGACAGGTCAGGCGGCCACCCAACAAGCGGGTCTCGCGATCGCTGACGTGGGTTCAGATCCTGGCCGTCGGCCTCATCGCCGCCTTTGCCTCGGGGATCTACGCGGTCGGCATCTCACCGTCGTTCGCGATCCGGACACTGGCGATCCACGGCGACACGTTCACCAGCGAGTCGATCGTGCGCTCTATCCTGGGGATGGACGACCAGCCGAACGCCTTTCGCGTCGACACCGACGCGGCGGCCCGAGCGCTGGTCCGGCTGCCCGCCGTCAAGTCGGCGAGCGTCCAGGTCCACCTGCCGTCGACGGTCGTGGTGACGCTGGTCGAGCGGCAGCCGAAACTGGTCTGGATCATCGGCGAGCGGCGTTACGTGGTCGACGAGGACGGACTGCTCTTCGGGCTGGTCGACGACGCCGGCAATCCGGTGCCGTCCGACGCGGGTCCGCTGGCGTCGCCGAACACCGACGCGGCTTTGGCAACGGACACGACCTCGCCCGCGGCCACGGACGCGTCCGGTTCCCCCGTGGTGGCCGTCACGGTCTCGCCGTCGCCGACACCATCGCCGACTCCGACGCCCACGCCCAACAAGACGGTCAAGCCCAAAGTGACTCCCAAGCCCTCACCGACGAAGAAGGGCGCGGCCACTCCTAAGCCATCGGCCGTGGCTTCGGCAGATGCGTCCGCCAACCCGACGTACGACGCCTCGTTGGTCCCGTCGCTGGCGCCGGCACCGACGGGCAACCCGGCGGCTTCGTCCGGGCCCGGCGCACTGGGACTGGCCGTCGTCTTCGATCGCCGAAAGGGCGATGCCGGCATGGCCCTGGGCAGCGTGATCGACCCGATCAATCTCGATGCCGCGTACCGGCTCGCCGCCGTCACCCCGGTCGATCTCGGCAGCAATGCCGCCGCGTTGGCCGTCGTGCTCGACGACGATCACGGCTTCACGGTGAGTTCGGTTCCGGCCGGATGGGTCGCCGAGTTCGGCTTCTACACGCCGACGGCCCGCAAGGACACCGTCATTCCGGTCCAGGTGCGCGATCTGCGGTCGGCCCTCGGAAACTGGGGCGAAAACAAGGTTGCGTGGGTCTATCTCGTGTCGGATGTGAGCGACAACCACGTCGACACAGTGATACTTCGCTAGTCTGCTCATGCCACGGTTGCCCGGCCTCCCTCGGGTCGGTTAGCCTTCACATGGCAGAGGTTCGATTTCGGCGCCGACGCCGGACCAAAACAGACAACGCCTCGCGATCGAGGCCACCACCGAGGACGGGAGCGAGTGGAACGCGAAGCGGTGCTCGTCGGAATCGATGTCGGCACGAGCAAGGTGGTCGCTCTTATCGGCGAGGTGGCCCGCGACGGCAGCCTGACGATTGTCGGTAAGGGAGTCGCTCCGGCCAGCGGCCTCAAGAAGGCCGTCGTTGTCAACATCGACCAGACGGTCCGCTCGATCGCCGGCGCCGTCGATCATTCGGAGCGGCTCTCCGGGTACCAGATCGACCGGGCGTTCGTGGGGGTCGGCGGCCAGAACGTCGAAAGCCAGAACTCGCGCGGAGCGGTGGCCGTCACCGGGCATATGCGCGAGGTGACGCGCGAGGACATCGACCGCGCCCTCGAGGTCGCTCGCGCCGTCTCGATCCCATCCAACCGTGAGGTCCTGCACGTCTTGCCGCGCGGTTTCATCGTCGACGGCCAGGAGGGCGTCAAGGACCCGCTGGGCATGAGCGCCGTCCGTCTCGAGATCGAGACCCATATCGTGACCGCGGCCGCGACGGCGGTGCGCAACCTGGCCAAGTGCGTCCAAGCCGCGAACGTCAAGATCGACGAACTCGTCGCCAACTCGCTCGCGTCGGCCGAAACGGTTCTGTCCGACACCGAGCGCGAGCTGGGAGTAGCCGTGGCCGACATCGGCGCCGGCACCATAGACCTCGCGCTTTTCCTGGACGGCTCGCCGTTCAAGACGGCGGTCCTGCCCGTCGGCGGCAACAACGTAACCAACGACGTCGCGATCGGCCTCAAGACCAGCCTGCAGGTGGCCGAGGAGCTGAAGATCCAGCACGGAACCTGCGATCTCTCGACGGTCGTCGGCGACGAGGCGATCAGCGTCTCGATGCTCGGCGAGGCCGCCGGCCGAACGGTCAGCCGTCTCGACGTCTGCCGGATCATCGAAGCCCGGATGCGCGAGACGTTCGAGATGCTGGGCGCTGAGATCCGAGCCGCGGGCGAGGGCGTCCTGCCGGCGGGCCTGGTCCTGACCGGCGGCGCCTCGCAGCTGGCGGGGGCCGCAGCCCTGGGCCGAGAAGTTCTGAACATGCCGGTCCGCGTCGCGGGGCCGACCGAAGTCGGTGGGCTTACGGACAACATCATGAACCCGGCCTATAGCACCGCCATCGGTCTGCTGTACTGGGGCGCCAAGGGTCTCGAGGCCGATGACCGCGGACCATATCCGACGGCTCCGGTCGGCGGCCTGCCCGGACGCGTTCGAGACGCGCTGAGGCATCTGTTCCCATAGACCGAGTCGGGTGAGGTCGTGAAGACCGTCGAGCTACAAATCCAGACCGGCAATCGCCGAGGCTTGTTCGACCTTACCGATGAGTGCCGGCGATTCGTGAGCGGCGAAGGCGACGGGCTGTTGAGCCTGTTCGTCCCCCACGCCACCGCCGGCCTGGTGATCATCGAGCTCGGCGCCGGGTCCGATGCGGATCTGATGGCGGCCCTGGACCGGCTGCTGCCGCGCGACGACCGGTGGAGCCACCGCCACGGTTCGGCCGGGCACGGGGCCGATCATCTCGTCTCGATAGTGGCTTCTCCGTCGCTCACGATTCCGATCGTCGACGGGCATCTGACCCTCGGCACGTGGCAATCAATCGCGCTCCTGGACCCCAATCAGGACAACGCAACTCGCGCCGTCAGGCTGGCCTTTCTGCCGGGCTGATCGAACCTCTCCACACGGCTCACCGCGTTTTCCACCGATTTAGGCCATCCCCCTCGAAAATGCGAACTGACGTTCGCATGCCCTTCGTGGAAGCTCAGTTTCAGTGTGCGGTTATTGACCCAAACATACGCGACTAAGCGTATACTTCCAACAATCCGCGCCAGCCCCGTCACACGCAGTGCTCTACCAGTCTCGGGGGGG
>PMXR01000028.1:0-34776 GCA_003171035.1 Chloroflexota bacterium | reverse complement strand
AACTTCGCGCTGATCCGAGTGATTGGTGTGGGAGGTGGCGGAAGCAACGCCGTCAACCGAATGATCCGGGCCGAGATGATGGGCGTTGAGTTCATCGCCTGCAACACGGACGCTCAGGCCCTTCTGCAGTCGGACGCTCCCCACAAGATCCGCATCGGTGACAAGATCACCCGCGGGCTAGGCGCGGGCGGCGACGCCACGGTCGGCCAGAAGGCCGCCGAAGAAGACTCCGAGAAGATCGCGGACGCACTGCGCGATTCGGACATGGTCTTCATCACCGCCGGTCTCGGCGGCGGCACCGGGTCCGGCGCCGCGCCCGTGGTCGCCCAGATTGCCAAGGAGCTCGGCGCTCTCACCATCGGAGTCGTGACCAAGCCGTTCTCTTTCGAGGGCCAGCGCCGCAAGATCATCGCCGAGCGCGCCGCCGACGAGCTCCGAGCCCAGGTCGACACGCTCATAACCATCCCCAACGATCGTCTGCGCGACGTCGTCCAGAAGAACACCTCCATGGTCGAGGCGTTCCGCTTCGTCGACGACGTGCTGCGGCAGGGCGTCCAGGGCATCAGCGACATCATCACCGTCCCGGGCCTGATCAACCTCGACTTCGCCGATGTGCGCACGATCATGCGCGACGCCGGGTCGGCCCTGATGGGCATCGGTCGGGCGACCGGCGACAACCGCGCTCTCGATGCCACCCGCCAAGCCATCGCCAGCCCGCTGCTGGAACTCAACATCAACGGCGCCCAGGGCATCCTCTTCAACATCACGGGCTCCTCCAACCTGAGCCTCTCGGAGGTCTGGGAGGCTGCCGAGGAGATCCGCGCCGTTGCGGACCCGGAGGCCAACATCATCTTCGGCACGGGCTTCGACGATCGGCTGGCGGACGAAGTCATGATCACGGTCATCGCCACGGGCTTTGATGCCAGCCGCAAGCGCGAGCCGCGCCGCGAAGCCACTACCAGTCAGCCGCAGGTTCTGGTCCACGCCGCGCGCCCGGATCCACTCGACTTCCTGACCGAGATGGACCGCCAGCAGCGCATCAACTCGCCGGAACCGCTGACGCAGCGCGTGCGCTCGACCGCTACGACCTACGGGCCCAGCGGCCTGCCCGACCGCCAGCCGGTGCCGGTTCCGGTCCAGCCGTCGCCGCTCCACCGGCCGATGCCGGACCGTCAGCCCACACCCCGGCCCATCTACGACGATCAGGACCTCGAGATCCCGAGCTTCCTGAGACGGCCCCAGCTAGAGGAGAAGGGGTAACCCTTCAGCCCTTTGGGTTCGCCCTACGGCGCAAACCAGACCGACGTTTTCCGTGCGGCCCGCGCCCGAGTTCTCGCGACCGTCGCCGAGGCTTGTGACCGCGCCGGACGGGACCCCGCCAGTGTCACCCTCGTGGCGGTCTCCAAGACCGTATCTGCGGATCGGCTGAAATCTGCCGTTTCGGCCGGTCTGACTCTTCTCGGCGAGAACCGCGTTCAAGAGGCGGAGGGCAAGGCTCCTGGGCTGCCCGGCGCGCACTGGCACCTGATCGGGCCGCTGCAGTCGAACAAGGCCCGCCGCGCGGTCGAGATATTCGACGTCATCGAATCGGTCGACACACTCGACCTGGCGCGCCGGCTCGATCGAATTGCCGGCGAAGTCGGACGGGTGCCGCTCGGAGTGTTTCTGCAGGTGAACGTCGATCGCGACCAGGCCAAGGCCGGTTTCCCACCCGAGACGCTGGAGCGTGAATTGGGCGCGCTGGCAGTACTGCCGAATCTGGATCTGCTGGGCTTGATGACGGTCGGACGGCTCACCGATACGGCCGAGGAGGCGCGCCCCACGTTCGCCCATCTGCGCGAACTGTCCCGCGGATTGCGGGCCCAGTCCTCACGGCTCGGCGCCGGTCTGTCGATGGGCATGACGGCCGACTATGCGGTTGCGGTCGAGGAGGGAGCCACCGTGATACGCGTTGGGAGAGCCCTGTTCGGCGAGCGATAGGGTTCGGACCGCGCCGGTCTGGACCTCGCCGGGCACCGTTCGGCGCGTCTGGGGCATCAGCAGTGGCGTGCTTTCCGCCACGACAGCCATAATCAAGCCGTGATGGATACCGACCGACGACACCTCGATCCCGGGCGTGCCTCGACCAGGTTCGCCGTGCGGCTGATGCCGCGCGGTGGATTGGATCGCGTCGACGGCGTCTCAGGCGAGGGCGTGCTGCAGGCCAGGGTCGCCGCCCCGGCCGTCGGCGGCGCCGCCAATGCCGCTCTGGTCCGCCTCCTCGCCGAGGAACTCGACGTCTCGCGTTCGGCGGTGCAGTTGGTCGCCGGGGCAACGGGACGCCACAAGCTGATCATCGTCGACGGCGTCTCGCCCGAATACATAGCCACTCGCTGGCCCGGCATCAAGGTATAGCCGGTGGTGCGGGCGCAGCGGCCGGTCGACGCGATGCGCCGGGCCGCTATAATTCGGCCTCCGGTTCCCCAGCGGCCGGTCTCGTGGGCGATTAGCTCAGCTGGTTAGAGCGCACGGTTCACATCCGTGAGGTCACTGGTTCGAGTCCAGTATCGCCCACCATCTCCCCGCATCTCCCCGCAAACCAAGACCGCCGACCTTTGGGCCGGCGGTCTCTTGTTGCGATTGTCCGGCGGCACAGCCGCCGGGGGCGAGTGCTAGACCGAGGGTACCTCGATGGTCACACCGGAGAGGCTGTCGAAGCTGACATCCATGCTCAAGGTCACGTCACCGGACGTGCCGCTCGTGGCCTTGGTGTAGGTTGCGGCCATTGTCATTCCGGCCGGGCTTCCATCGTCCTTCGCCCAGAAGGTCAGCGCCACGACGGCGTTCGTGATGCCGGTCATGTCGGAGAACATGACGGAGGGCGGCACCGTCTTGGTGGATTCGAGTCGATGGAGCTGCTGGTTGAAGTGCGACTCGACGCCCTGGTCGGCCAGACCGACCTGGGCGATGATGGATTGGATGGACGTGTCCGACTTCTTGGCAGTCTTGGTCCAGGCTCCGCCGTCGGTCCGGGAGTACGTGAAACCGCCGGAATCCACGCTGTCGCTTACGGTGGTGGACGCAGGGGTGACCGCCGACGAAGCATAGCGGCCGGCTACCCAAGAGGATGGTGACTTGAGTTTGCCGATCGGTGGCCCGTGGCGGAGCCGCGGCGGTTACCCTCATGCGATGCATTCACAGCCTGATCTGCACCCGTGAAATACCGTCCCGAACTCGATGGCCTGCGCGGCATCGCCATTCTGATCGTGCTCGGCGCGCACACCGGAGTCCCTGGTTTCACCGATGGCGGCGGCGGAGCGGGAGTGACGCTCTTCTTCGTCCTGTCGGGCTATCTGATCACGTCGCTGCTGTTGGCCGAGCGTGAGAAATCCGGCCGCGTCGACCTGAAGGCCTTCTACATCCGACGAGCGTTGCGGCTCTTCCCGGCGCTTGCGGCTGTACTCCTGGTCGTGGTCGTCGTGCTGCTCCTCGGACTCGCCCCGAGCGCGGCGCTCGAGGACACCAACTACGGCGTCGTCATCGTCGGCGTGGTCCTGTACGTCGCGAACTGGGTCGCCGTGGCGGGGCAGTCGATCGGGCTGCTCGGCCACACCTGGTCGCTCGCCGTTGAGGAGCAGTTCTACATCGTGTGGCCGACGCTGCTGATCTTGGGGATGCGGTTCGGACGCACGCGGCTGGCGCTGATCGTGCTGCTGCTGATCTTTCTCGACACGCCCTACCGGCTCTTCCTCGACCTCCACGGCGGCTTCATGCACGTCTTCGTTGGGACCGACAGCCGCGGCGACGCTCTGCTCTTCGGTTGCGTTCTGGCGCTGCTCCAGACGCGCTGGCACCCGGCCGTTGGCTGGATCGGGCTGGTTGGCGTTGGGGCGCTGGCAGCGTCGTGGCCCGGCGACCCCGGCCTCGGCGCGCAGATCCTCTTCATTCCGGGTGCCGCGATCCTCGGAACTCTGGCCGTGGCGGGCTGCCCCACTATGCTGGCGTGGCGGCCGCTGGCCTTCATCGGCAGGATCAGCTACGGCCTCTACCTATGGCACGGCCTGGTGATCTGGTGGAATCTGCCGTGGCCCGTGGCGGTGCCGCTTTCGATCGGGATCGCCTGCGTCTCGTACTTCGTGCTCGAGCAGCGGTTCTTGCGGCTGAAGGATCGGTTCGGCCGTGCTCGGCCGGCGCCGACACCGACGTCGGCGGCGACACCGACCCCGACGCCTGCGCCGACGGCCGGTTAGGCCCGGACACCGTATGTCCGGCACGGACCCAATCGCGCTGCCTCGACTGGTCACAGCCGAGGCCGTCAGCGTCCGAGTTCCGTTCAGGCGGCCGCTCCTGGGCGCGACCGGCGAATTCACTCACCGGCGCGCGTGGCTCCTGCGCGTGGTGACTGAGGACGGGCGCGAGGGTCTCGGGGAGGCCGCACTCAATCCCTTTGCCGGGGAAGTCACGACCGCTGCCCTGGCGATGCTTATGAGGGAGATCGTGCCGGCGTTGGCCGCGGGTCGGATGCCGGTCTGGTCCGAGCTGGCCGGGGAGGGCGAGCCGGGTCGGGCGGCCATGGCGGCCGTCGACGGTGCGGTCATGTCGCTGGCTGGAGCCCGCAGCCCGGGTGCGCCAGCGAGTGCCGCCGCCGCGCCGCTCGCCGCAGGGCCGCACCCCGCCGGGCCGCTCGCCACCGAGTCCGCAACACCGTCGCCGGCACCGATACCCGTCGTCGCCCTCATCGGTTTCGGCGGCCCGGACGCCGGCGCCGATGCGGCCGCGCAGGCCGTCGACCTGGGGTTTGAGACGCTCAAGCTGAGGGCCGGGTTCGAGCGCACCACCGACCAGCTGGTCGACCGGCTGCGGGCGATCCGGGGCGCGGTGGGCCCGGAGCCCAGGCTGCGTGTGGACGCGGGCGGGGCGTGGGATCTCGAGACGGCCACGGAGCGGATTCTGGCGATGGAGTCCTTCCGTATCGAATTCGTCGAGCAGCCGCTTGCCACGCGGGAGCTGGCCGGCCATGCCGCGCTTCGCGAGCGCACCGGCATTCCGATCGCGCTCGACGAGGAGATCGAATCGGAAGGCGCGGCAGGCGCGGCACTGGCCGAAGGCGCCGCCGATGTGATCGTCGTCAAGCCCGCTCGGGTCGGCGGTCTGGCCGCCACGCTCCGAATCGCCACCGCCGCTTCCGCCGCGGGTGCGTCCGTCGTCCTGGGCACCTACTTCGAGACGGGTGTCGGCATCGCGGCCGTCCTCCGGGTAGCGGCTGTCCTCCGGACCGCGGCCGTCCCTCGGGCCGCTGAGGGGCTGCGGGCGGCCGACCGGCGGTGGTCCGGGACTCGATCCGGCGGGGACCACGCCCACAGCCTGGCCACCGCCGGAATCCTGGCGCACGATCTCCTGCGCGTTCCGCTTCCCATCGAGAGAGGCAGAATGGCGGTGCCGGCAGCGATATCGCTGGACGATGCGGAAGTCGACCGCTATACGCTCGAGCGCTTCGAAGTGCGCGGATAGCTCGCGCACTGACTAGCTCTGCGGGCCCGTTCGAGATCGGGCATGATTTGCCGATGGCAACACCCGATTCTCCTCGCGAAGTGGATTGTGTCGTCGTCGGCGGCGGTGCCGCCGGCTTGTCGGCCGCGGTCAACATGGGCCGGATGCGACGCAGCGTGCTCCTGATCGACGAACGCGATCGATTCATGTGGAAGCACGTGGCCCACAACTACCTGGGTTTCCCAGACGGGATTGCCGCGGTCGACATCCGCCGTTTGGGTTGGCGCCAGGCGACCAAATACGGTGTCGAGCTTCTTCTTGGACACGTGGCGACCGCCACTCGCGATGGTGATCGGTTCCGATTCCGCATCGAGCGGCTGCCAGACGGCGGCGCCTGGGCGCGCGGACCCGGACCCAGTGTGCCTCGCGACGCCGAGATGGCCGGCATCTTCGGCGAGGTGCCGGCGGACGGCTCCGTCGAGGTAGTGGCACGCACGGTAATCCTGGCGACGGGGGTGTCCGGCCACTTCCCGGAATTCCCCGGCCGCGATGAGTGCGTCGGCCGCAGCCTCTTCTGGTGTATCCACTGCGACGGCTACGAGTCGATCGATCACGTGTTGGCTGTCGTCGGCCACGAGGAAGATGCCGTCTCGACGGCCCTCGACCTCCTCGAGTTCACCAAGCGCGTGACGATGATCGCGGGTCGACCGGAGGGCTTCGATGTCCCGGCATCGCGGCTGGCCGATCTGACCGCGGCGGGCATCGCCGCCCATCCATGCGCGGTGGCCGAGTACGAGAACCACGACGGCCGGATCACGGCCGTGGTCCTGGACGACCCGTCCCGGACCCGGCTCCCCGTCGACCAGGTGTACACCGTGCGGCGGACGCGGGCCACGAACGACCTGGCCCGGCAGCTGGGGTTGGAGTTGAACCCGATCGGCCAGATCGTAGTGACCTCCGAGCAGCACACCAATGTGCCGGGTGTTTACGCGGCCGGTGATGCCACCAGCTTGCACGACCACCAGATCAGCGCCGCCGTTCATGAAGGCAACCAGGCGGCCTGCGGAGCGAACTACCACCTCTACAGCCCCGCTCAGCGATAACCGATCGCCGTCGTTGACGGCCCTAGGGTTGCGTGGCGGGGTTCGCCTGACGGCGCGTGCCACGGACGGTTGCCGCACTGGGAGCGACCAACCGCGCCCGTTCCTCCAATCCAGTGATGCAGACACTCTTATGGAGGGATGGCCAGGCGTTCAGGACAGCCGCAGGCCAGTCGGGCGCCGAAGTCAAGCGTGGGCCTCGGTTGGGGGTGCTTCGCCAGGCCATTCCACCGCAGAATCGACCGGCCATTCCTCCACAACAGTGACGGTGTCACTCGATTGGAAGGAACTTCTGTTGGCCCTGCCTGTGGCGTTTCCTCGGGCGAGCAGCCGGGCGGCCGGGCAGCCGGGCGGCCAGACGGCCGATCGCGGACACGGCCACGGACGGCAAGCGGGTATGATCCCGCGGCGGGGAATGCGCAACTCATCGCCCAGAGTCGAGGACCCACGACGCACATGGATCGGCAGCTTCTCTCCGGCGACGAGGCCGTCGCGCTCGCGGCATTGCACGCCGGGGTGGCCCTCGGCACCGGCTATCCGGGCACCCCCTCCACGGAAATCCTCGAAGCCTTCGACGTGCTCGGCGGACGAGCGCAGTGGGCGCCCAACGAGAAGGTCGCCTTCGAGGTCGGTCTTGGAGCGGCCTTCGCGGGCGCGCGCACGATCGTGACCATGAAGCACGTCGGCCTCAACGTTGCCGCGGACCCGCTCTTCACGGCGGCGTATACGGGAGTCACGGGCGCGCTGATCGTGGTCACCGCCGACGACCCGGGTATGTCGTCCTCGCAGAATGAGCAGGACAACCGGCGCTACGCCGTCGCGGCGGGACTGCCTATGGTCGAGCCGTCGGACAGCCAGGAGGCCTACGACTTCTTCTTCCGGGCGGTCGAAATCTCCGAGCGGTGGAAGCTGCCGGTCCTCTACCGGGTGACCACCCGCGTCTGCCATTCCAAGTCGGTGGTGACGCCCGCTGATCGCGGGGACGCCGGCGCGCCGGCGGCGGGTCGGGAGCCGGCGCCTGCCCCGCACTTCGAACATGACATCAACGGCCGGGTCATGATCCCGGCCAACGCCCGCCCCGCCCATCGACGCCTTCGCGCCAAGCTGGCCGAGATCGCCGCGTGGGGCGAGGGCGAGGCCTGGGATGCCGCCCCGGGGAGAGCAGCCCTCAACCGCGTAGTCCTGGGCAGCGCCACTCTCGGGATCGTGGCCGACGGCATCTCATTCATGCACGCACTGGAGGCCGCGCCCGAGGCGAGCTTCCTCAAGATCGGGCTGGTCAACCCGCTCCCGATAGAGAGGGTCCGAGCATTTGCCCGGACCGTGTCCCGGACAGTGGTCGTCGAGGAGGGCGACCCGGTGATCGCCGACACGCTGCTGGCCGCCGGCATCGCGATCCAGTCCAAGCCCGAGATGTACCGTTTCGGCGAGCTGGACGTGGCTCGCGTGCGACGCATCCTGGCTCAGGACTCGAGCCCTGAGGCGGCCCCGGCCCGCGGCAAGCCGCCCGAGCTGTGTCCGGCCTGCCCGTACCACACGGTCTACGGCACCATTCAGAAGCACGACCTCATCGCCGCCGGCGACATCGGCTGCTACACCCTGGGCGTGCTGCCGCCGTATCGGGCGATGGACACATGTGTGGCGATGGGCGCTTCGATCGGCGTCGGGCTGGGGCTGCGCCACGTTCTTCCCGACGAGGAGGCCCGCCGCGTGGTCTCGATCATCGGCGACTCCACGTTCGTCCACTCCGGCATCAGCGGCCTGGTCGAGATGGCCTACAACCCGCCGCCGACCGGCCACGTGGTGATCGTCCTGGACAACGGCACGACCGCCATGACCGGCCAGCAGGAGCATCCCGGCACGGGCCGTCGCCTCGACCACGGGCCGACAAGCAAACTCTCCATAGAAGGAATCGCGACGGCGATCGGCATTCCGAGCGTGACGGTCATCGACGCCTTCGCCGAACCCGAGGAGTTCGAGCGGCTCCTCCTCGAACGCCTGGCCACGCCCGAGTTGTCGGTCATCGTCGCCCGGCGGCCGTGCATCCTCGCCGCCGCAGACATCCGGAAATGGGAGGGCCAGGCGGCCGAGTTTCGAGCTCGAGCGGCCGAGCAAGCGGCTGTGTGCGGGCCCGCCGAGGCAGATCGATGATCGCCGATCGAACCGCCACAGTCACGAATGTCGTCCTTGCCGGTCTCGGTGGTCAGGGCGTCATCAAGGCCTCGGACATCCTGGCCGATGCCGCGTTGAGGGCCGGCCTCGACGTCAAGAAGTCCGAGATCCACGGCATGAGCCAGCGAGGCGGATCCGTCACCTCGGACGTGCGCTTCGGCATGAAAGTCCTCTCGCCCATGGTTCCGGCCGGCGAGGCCGACTTCCTGGTGGTTCTGGCCGCTTCCGAAGTCGAGGTCGCGTGGCCGCTGCTCCGAGCCGGCGGCATCGTGCTCGCCCCGGACTTGATCCCGGACGCGGAATTGCCCAACAAGCGCAGCCTCAATGTGGCGCTGCTGGGAGCCCTAAGCCACTACCTCGATATCCCGGCCGAAACGATGCTCGACGCCGTCCGGGCGGCGCTCCCGGAGAAGCTGCACGCCGTAAACGAGCGAGCCTTCGAATCCGGCAGAAAACTCGCCGCCGCAACCGGCACAATCCGCTAGGCGCCGGTCACCGTCACCCGACGCCCTCGAGTCGCATGAGGAGGCCGTCGTGAGCACCTGGAACGACCCGCCGGGGGGATTCCACCCGATCAGCGCTCCGGACTATCTGCCGCGTGAGCAGCTGCAGAAGATCCAACTTCAGCGTCTGCAGTCGGTCGTCGGCCGTGCCTATGACCGCGTGCCGTTGACCCACTCGCGAATGGACGAGCGCGGCCTCACGCCCGCCTCCGTTGGCTCGCTGGCGGACATCGCCAAGCTGCCCTTTACGGTCAAGACGGACCTGCGCGACACGTATCCGTTCGGGCTCTTCGCGAGCCCGATGGAGGAGATCGTCCGGCTCCACGCCTCGTCGGGCACGACCGGCAAGCCGATCGTTGTCGCCTACACGCAAGCGGACCTGGACGTCTGGAGCGAGGTCATGGTCCGGGCCCTCGTGGCCTGCGGAATGCATCGCGGCGACGTCATCCAGAACGCCTACGGCTACGGGCTATTCACCGGCGGTCTCGGCGCCCACTACGGCGGCGAGGCGCTGGGCGCGACGGTCATCCCGATCAGCGGCGGCAACACCGAGCGCCAGCTGATGGTGATGCAGGACTTCGGCGTGACGGCGATCTGCTGCACGCCGAGCTACTTCCTGCATCTGCTCGAGTCGGCCAAGGAAACCAAGATCGACTTCTCCAAGCTTCGAGTCGGCGTCTTCGGCGCCGAGCCCTGGAGCGATTCGATGCGCGAGCGGATCCAGGACGAGAGCGGCATCCGCGCCCACGACATCTACGGCCTCTCGGAGATCATCGGCCCCGGCGTCGGCATCGAATGCATGGAACGCCGCGGCCTGCACATCTTCGAGGACCACTTCTTCCCGGAGATCGTCGACTCGGAGACGGGCGAGGTGCTGCCCGAGGGCGCCGAGGGCGAACTGGTCCTGACGACGCTCTCCAAGCAGGCGATGCCGCTGATCCGCTACCGAACACGAGATGTGACGGCGCTCGTGTCCGAGCAATGCGCCTGCGGCCGGACCCTGCGCCGCATCCGACGCATCGGCCGGCGCTCCGACGACATGTTCATAATCCGCGGCGTCAACGTCTTCCCCTCGCAGGTCGAGACGGCGCTGCTGCGGGTCGAAGGCACGCTGCCGCACTACCAGATCATCCTGACTCGCGAGGTCGGGCTGGACCAGATGGAGGTCAAGGTCGAGGTCACGCCGGAGGTCTTCTCCGACGAGATCCGGGCCCTGGAGAGCCTCCAGCGCAAACTCGAGGCCTCGATCGAGAACATCCTCGGCTTGCGTGTAAAGGTGACGCTGGTCGAGCCTCGTACCCTGGCTCGCAGCGAGGGCAAGGCCAAGAGAGTGACCGATCTGCGCAGCGTCTGACGAATCTCCAGCGGCGGCGGGCCAGGCAGATGGCCACGCCGCAAGCCCCATTGCCAACCTGGTCTTGGCGGACCTAGTGGTCCGCGAGCCACTCCCAGAACAACAAACAGGGAGCAGCCCAGAATGAAGCTTCAACAGCTATCGCTCTTCCTGGAAAACAAGCCAGGAGTTCTGCGGGCGCCGTGCGAACTCCTTGCCAAGAACGGCATCGACCTGCTGACGATGTCGCTGGCAGACACCACCCAGTTCGGCGTCCTGCGCTTCATCGTCGCCGACCCCGAAGCGGCCCGAAAGCTGCTCACGGACGCAGGCATGGTCGTGCGCATGACCGAGGTCGTGCCGGTCGAGGTCGACAACCACCCCGGCGGTCTGGCCAGAGCCCTCGCCGCGATCGAGGAAGCCGGCCTGGCCGTGGAGTACATGTACGACTTCGGCGCGGCATCTCGCGGCGGCAAGGCTGCGATCGTCTTCCGCTTCGAGGATCCGGACGCGGCCATCGCCGCCCTGGGCAAAGCCGGCGTGCGGATCTACTCCGGGGAAGAACTGCTCAAGTAGGTCGAGATCGGCCGCCGGCCGGCCTTCGGGAAACGGCTCTGCCGAGCCCGCCGGACGCCTGGGATCAGCCGTCGCGCCCGCGCAAGAGCGCGACGCGGAAACCGCGTAGCTCGCCCGTCGCCATACCGCCGGCGATGGTCGGGTCCGCTTCCATGACGCGGCGTGCCGATTCCTCGTCCGGGGCTTCGATGACAGCGATTCCGGTGTTGATCGTGCCCAGCGTGGGTCCGGCCATGATCAGTATGCCCTCGGCGAGAAGTCGCTTGAGCCTTTCGAAATGCTCGGACCAGACCTGCTCTTCATCGTCGGTCATCGTCGCCGCGAAGTCGTCCCGTGGAGCGTGGATGAAGTAGATCCATTCGGCCACTGCTGCCTCGCATGTTCCTGCCGGACCGCCGCGTGAACGGCGCGTCGTTGCCGCGAGTATGGCTACCCCGACTGCGGCGGGATCTGCGTCCGGCAACTTGCACCGGGCGGCTTGGGCCGGATCGAAGGAACTTATCGGAAGAGCACCATCGTGGCCGTCTGGTTGATGTGGCCGATGTACTCCTCGCCGTAGGTGGAGAAGCCCACCGTGGGCACAGCGTCGAAGACCTTGCCGTACTCGTCCGTCTGGCCCGTGGCCTCGAGTTCCAGCGTGCGCAGGATGCAGTTGAAGTTCAGAAGCCCTCTGGCTCCGGGATTGCGTTTGAGGGCGCTGCCTAGAGCCGAGGTCGTGTCCTCGACGATCCCGGTCGAGTCGAGAACGGCGAGCTTCATGCCTTCGTCCACGCCGC
Organism: Chloroflexota bacterium; assembly: GCA_003171035.1. Lineage (GTDB taxonomy): Bacteria > Chloroflexota > Limnocylindria > Limnocylindrales > CSP1-4 > Fen-1039. Next base: position 22,847 of record PMXR01000028.1, on the reverse strand, counting down.
AGTAGAACCGGACCTTGTCGCCGATCACCTGCTGCGGGCTTCTGACGAAGGGTTCGCCGCCGATCATCAGGCCCAGAGGATGGGCCATGAACTGGCCGGCCAGATCGTCAGGCTTCACTCCGAGTGCCTCGGCGTAGGCCGCAACGGCCGGTCGGCCGTTGAACTCGATGACTTCGCGGGCTGCCTTGTCGACCTTCGTCGGCACCAGGAAGTGCCGGCTGGCGTGGAAGCTCTGCGTCTTGATGACGTCGAAACCGTTGGGGCATTCGAAAAGGGCCAGCACGGCGGCATTGGATTGGGTCCGCCCGGCAGCGGCAACGAACGTTTCCTTGAACGCGACATCGTCGCCGGCGGAGCCGCCGATGAAGTTCACGTTGGTGAGGTCGCCGATGCGATCCATCACACGTTCCTCGGCGCCCGAAAGGCCGTCCACCAGGACCAGGCCGATCCAGCGCTCGGGATCGAGATCGATCATCTTCGTCCCGATCCGGCTCTCCCAGGCGGCGAACGTGCGGTTGATGCCGTCCACCGAGGCCTTGATGTCCGGGATCAGTTCAACTTCGGCCCGTGACACGACGTCGGCGTCGAAGCCCATCGCCACGATGGCGCCCTTGGTCATCGAGCCGCTGACCAGCTCGCCCGACGAAGTGCAGCCGAGCGTGGTGGAGGCCGGGAATGCGGCGGCTACCGATTTGGCCAGCGCCTGGGGGTCGTGCTTGGGGGACGCGAAGTAAACGACTACCGCCGGCGTCCCGAGCTGAGCTGCCAGTTCCGCGCCGGCGTTGACGGTTCCGTTTGTAAGGTGCGCAACCTTGATAGCCATCGAGAAAGGCTCCTCAGAGAGTGACGTTGAGTTCGGCCGCAACCTCGCGGATCCTGGCGATGACAATCGGATCGTCAGGCGAATTCGCGTCGAACCTGGCTGGATCGAGGCCTTTCAAGATGAGCTTGGTGAGCGTCGTTGTGGCAAGGACTGAATTCCCCTTGCTCCGTTGCTCGACGATCTGGTCGATCATCGCTCTGACCTGGCCGGCCATCTGTCCTCCATGAACCGCGTCTGCAGGGGTAATCGAGCCGGCATGAGGTGTCCGGCCCCCCGGGTCGTTCCCCTTGGGTGTCGGTCGCAACCTTGCGCGTCTCAAGGTTTCTGCTTGATAAGCGCCAACGCGTTCGGCGACTTCCGGGCGGCCCGTAGGCGTGACACTGTTCGCACTGCCGGCTGCCTGGGGCCCGGCTCGCGCTACCATATCCAACCGGAGGGTCCCGTCGGGACCGGGAGGACGCGCGGGTCGGCCGCGGGGAGGAATGTGACCGTGCGCCATCGGACGTTCGGAAGGCTGGGCTGGCAGGTCGGGGAGCTCGGTTACGGAATGTGGGGCATGGGGGAGTGGACCGGCTCCAACGACAAGCANNTACGGCGACGGCCACAGCGAGCAACTCCTGGGCATGTTGATGTCCGGGCACCGCGGCCAGCGAGTGTTCGCCACAACCAAGGTTCCGCCCAGGAACCGCCAGTGGCCCAGTCGGCGTGGGGTGCCCTTCGCCGATGTCTTTCCGCGCGCATATGTGCGCCAGTACGTCGACACCAGCCGTTCCAACCTCGGCATCGACACGATCGATCTGCTGCAGCTCCACGTCTGGGAAGACGCCTGGTTGGACCGCGGGGAGCTGGCCCAGACCGTCGCCGAACTCAAGCGCGAAGGCTCGATCCGCGCCTTCGGCATCAGCCTCAACCGCTGGGAGCCCTGGAACGGCATCCGGGCAGTGAAGTCCGGTCTGGTCGACGCCGTGCAGGTCATCTACAACATCTTCGAGCAGGCGCCCGAGGACGAACTCTTCCCGGCCTGCCGCGAGAACAAGGTCGCGGTCATCGCCCGAGTCCCGTTCGACGAAGGGACTCTGATCGGCAATCTGACCCGCGATACCACCTGGCCGGAAGGGGACTGGCGCAACAGCTACTTCGTGCCCGAAAACCTCAACGCGTCGGTGGTTCATGCCAACGCGCTGAAGCCACTCGTGCCCGCCGGCATGACGCTGGCCGACGTGGCCCTGCGCTTCATCCTGGCCAATCAGGATGTGAGTGTCGTGATCCCGGGGATGCGCACCATCGACCACGTCGAGGCGAACACCGCGGCCTGCGACGCCGGTCCGCTTTCGCCCGAATTGGTGGCCAAGCTGCGAGCCCACCGCTGGGACCGCGAGCCCACCGACTGGAGCCAGTAAGCGGCGTGGACGAAGGCCCGGTCAATTGCCGGGGTTCGGCGCCGACGCGGGGCCGTATCGGATCGATCAGGCGCCGGCCGACTCCCGCGCCAGCCGTCGGAGCACGGCCGGCAGGATGCCGCCCTGGCGGTAGTAGTCGAGTTCGATCAAACCGTCCAGCCGGGCCGTGACCTCGAAACGGCGCTCGGCTCCGGCCGCCACTCCACCCGCGCCGCCACCGGCTCCGGCCGCCACTCCGCCCGCGCTGGCGCCGCCACCCGCGGCCGCCCGAGCGACCACCGTCAGCCGCCGGCGCGGCGCAGGGCCTCCGGCGGGGAATTCGATCGTGAACGACTCGCGGCCCGTGAGTCCGAGCGTCGCTGCGCTCTCACCGGGGAGGAACTGCAGCGGCAAGATGCCCATGCCGACCAGGTTGGAGCGGTGGATCCGCTCGAAGCTCTCGGCTATGACCGCCCGGATCCCGAGCAGGCGCGGTCCCTTTGCGGCCCAGTCGCGCGACGACCCGGAGCCGTATTCCTTGCCCGCGATGACGATCAGCGGCACGTTTTCGGCGGCGTACTGCATCGCCGCGTCGAAGATCGTGGCCGGCTCGCCGTCGGGGAGATGGACCGTATACGGCCCCTCGCGGCCGGCCAGCGCGTTGCGGAGGCGGATGTTGGCGAACGTGCCGCGCATCATGACCTCGTGGTGGCCGCGCCGCGCGCCGTACGAGTTGAAGTCGAGCGGGGCAACGCCGTGAGCCTGAAGCCACCGGCCGGCCGGGGACGACGGCGCGATCGAACCGGCGGGGGAGATGTGGTCGGTCGTGACCGAGTCGCCGAAGACGCACAGCGCCCGCGCGCCCTCGATCGCCGCGAGCGGCGCCGGCTCCACTCCCAGCCCCACGAAGAACGGCGGCAAAGCCACGTACGTTGAGTCGGCGTCCCAGCGGTAGCGGTTGCCAGACGGGATGTCGAGCGCCTTCCACTGCGGCCCGCCTTCGAAGACCGAGGCGTAGGCCTCGCGGAACAGCTCGCTGCTGACTGCCGAGCCGACAGTCTTGCGAACTTCTTCGGTCGACGGCCAGATGTCGCTGAGGAACACGGCCGCGCCGTCGGAGCCAAACCCGACCGGCGTGGTGGTCAGGTCGACGTCCACCGTCCCGGCAAGTGCGAACGCAACCACGAGCGGCGGAGAGGCGAGGTAGCTGGCCCGGACAAGCGGATGGATCCGGCCCTCGAAGTTGCGATTGCCGGACAGTACGGCTGCCACGACGAGGTCGTTCTCCTCGATGGCGTCGGCGACGGGCGCGTCGAGCGGTCCGCTGTTGCCGATGCAGGTAGTGCAGCCGTATCCGGCCAGGGCGAAGCCGAGCTTCTCGAGCGGGTCAAGCAAACCGGCGCCGCGCAGGTATTCGGTCACGGCCTTGGAGCCCGGCGCCAGGCTCGTCTTTACGGTCGGCGGCACGACCAGCCCGCGCGCGACGGCGTTGCGGGCCAGCAACCCGGCCGCGACCATGACCGTCGGGTTGGACGTGTTGGTGCAGCTGGTGATCGCGGCGATGGCGACGGAGCCGTTCGAGATGCCGACCGTTCGACCGCCCGCCTCGACTCGCACGCTCGGATAGCTTGCCGCGCTTGCGGAGGCGGCTGAGCCCGCGGAATCGCCCGAGTTCGCCGGCCCGGCCGCGACTGCCGCCCGGGCCTTCTCCTCGAGTCCCTGCGGATACGCCCCTCGGAAGTTGTTGCGCAGATCCCGCAGCGCGACGCGGTCCTGCGGGCGACGCGGCCCCGCCAGAGAGGGCTCCACCGAACCCAGGTCCAGCGTCACCAGCGCGTCGAATTCGGGCGTGACGCCGGGCCGGCGCCATAGCCCCTGCTCTTTGGCGTAACGCTCGACGAGAGCGATCCGGTCGGCGGCCCGGCCGGTGAGTCGCAGGTACGCCAGCGTCTCGTCGTCGATCGGGAAGAGCGTGGCCGTCGGCCCGAACTCGGGCGACATGTTGGAGATCGTGGCCCGATCCGCCAGCGCGAGACCCGCCAGGCCATCGCCGGTGAACTCGACGAACGAGCCGACCACGCCGTAGGAGCGGAGCATCTGCGTCACCACCAGGACGAGGTCCGTGGCGGTGGCGCCTTCCGGCAGTTCACCGGAGAGCCGGACGCCGATCACTTTCGGGATCGGCTGGTAGAGCGGCTGGCCGAGCAGCACCGCCTCGGCTTCGATGCCGCCGACGCCGTAGCCCAGGACTCCGAGGCCGTTGATCATCGTCGTGTGCGAGTCGGTACCGACGAGAGTGTCGGGGAAGGCGACTTCGCCGTGACCGTCGGCGGCGGCGCGAGTGGTGACGACAGAGGCGAGGTATTCGAGGTTGACCTGGTGGACGATACCCGTGCCGGGCGGCACGACGCGCAGGTCGTCGAAGGCAGTCTGGGCCCAGCGCAGCAGCTTGTAGCGCTCGCCGTTGCGCTCGTACTCGCGCTCGACGTTGAAGGCGAATGCGCCGGCCGTGCCGTAGTGGTCGACCTGGACCGAGTGGTCGATCACCAGGTCGGCGGGCACGAGCGGGTTGACTCGCGACGGGTCGCCACCCAGCTTCGCCATCGCGTCACGCATCGCCGCCAGATCCACGACCGCGGGGACACCGGTGAAGTCCTGCATGATGACCCGCGCCGGCATGAACGGGATCTCGACCGCGGCCGTTTCGGGCGCGGCCGAGGCGCCGGGTTTCCATCCGGCCAGGACCGTGACGTCGGCCTCGTGGACGATGCCGTGGCCCGCGTGCCGGAGCACGTTCTCGAGCAGGATCTTGACCGTGACCGGCATCCGGTCCAGGTCGCCGCCGAGGGCGGAGAGGCGGTAGAAGTCGGCTAGTCCGGGGCCGAGTGGGGCCCGGGCGCCGAAGGGATCGCTGGCCATTTGACCGCTCCTTCGAAGTGCCGCCCCGACGGTCTTCGTCGAGGCGACCAGATCGCCTGGCCCCGGGGTGGGTGCGCCCTGCCGCGGGGGGTTTAGTTGTGTGCCGCCTACATCGAGAGAATCTCGCTCGGTCAGGCGGCCGAATGCCTTCGTTGCAGCCTGCGCTCCTCGCTCACGCACCCTCAGGTGCGCTCGCCAAGGTCAGGCTTGCCTGACCAGTGCTCGGCTGCGCCTCGGCCTCGACCGTCGGACCGAGCGAACCTGGTCGCTCGATGATTCCGATGCGGGTACACTCGGGGCGGCGGCCGCGGTTGCGGCTTGGCCTCGAGTGAGTTCCATTCGAAGGATACCGCCACTTCGCGGCGGGGAGGGACGTGGCGTGAAGATACGGCCCGTCGATGCGGACCGCGGTTCGATCGGTGCGCCGAGGGTGGGAATCATCGGTGCTGGGGCGGTTGGGACGGCCCTGGGCGTGGCGATCAGCCGAGCCGGCTGGTCGGTGACTGCCCTGGCGAGCCGGGACGCGCGACGCCGCGAACGATTCGTCAGCCTCGTTCCGGGCGTCAGGGCCTTCGTGGAGCCGGTCGCCGTCATTGAAGAAGTGGAACTGGTCGTCGTATCCGTGCCCGACGATGCCATAGCGGCGGTCGTCGATTCGATGCGGCTCTACGGTGGCCAGACCATGGTCCACACCAGCGGCGTGCTCGGCGCGGAAGTTCTGACTCCGGCCCTTGCAGCCGGCAGCCACATCGGCGCATTCCATCCTCTGGTGTCGTTCACTTCGGATGTCGAGCGGTCTGTGGCCGGCATTGCGGGCGCGACGATAGCAATCGAGGGCGATGAGGCGATTCTGGGTCTGCTGGCCGAACTGGCCGAAGCGATCGGCGGAGTCCCGGTCCGGTTGCCGCCGGGTGCCAAGGCGGCGTATCACGCCGCGGCCGTCATGGCCTCGGGCGGTTTGATCGCACTGCTCGACGCGATCGTCTCACTGGGCGCCGCAGCCGGCCTCGACGAGCGCGGTGCCGTGGCGATCTACGGCCGCTTGATGGAGCAGACACTCGCCAACGCGAGAGCTGTCGGAGTGGCGGCCGCCCTGACCGGGCCGATCGTGCGCGGCGACGCCGGGACAGTCGAAGCCCATCTGGAAGCTCTTCGGCGTCTCGCGCCGGGGGCGGTGGAGCTGTACAAGGCCGCGGCGAGGCGCGAACTCGACATTGCCGAGGAGCGGGGCACCCTGGCACCGGAGCAGATGGAACGCGTCCGGAGCGCGCTTGCAAAGGTCGGCTGAGCAGGTAGGATGGGGCGATGCAGCACAGCATCGCGGCTCAGTACGCGGCCTGGCAATCTGCCCGCTTCGTACGCCCCGTCGGCCGTGAGTGGGAACGCCGTCTGGGCCTCCACTCGAGCCTCACCTTCCAACGGGCGGCGACCCGGCTCAGCATCCTGCGGCCCTCACGCGACGGCTTGCTGGTTACCGGTTGGCGCCCCGTGACGACGCGCCGCAATACTCCGCCGAGCGGTCTACCTCGTGCTGCCGTGACGATCTGCTGGACCGGCGGTCGACCCAAAGCCGCCGACCGGCGTTCGAGTCTGGCCGCGGCCCCGTGGCGAGGCTGAGTACCGCCACCGCTACTTCCGCGGGCGGCATCGTCTTCCGGTTCCGGGAGTCGACGCCGCAGCTTGTGGTCGGCCGCCGCAAGCGTGAGCGAGACGCTCACACCTGGACGCTGCCGAAGGGCACGCCCAATCCCGGCGAGACGCTCGAGGAAACGGCCCTGCGCGAAGTCTGCGAGGAGACCGGTCTCACCGTGCGAATCCTGTCGCCGCTTGACTCCATCAACTACACCTTCGTCCAGCGCGGCACGCGGATCCACAAGACCGTTCATTACTTCATGATGGAGCCGACCGGCGGCGGTTTCGAAAGCCACGACCGGGAATTCGAGGAGGTCCGCTGGATCTCGTTCGACGAGGCCGCGACGTTGCTGTCGTTCGTCACCGAGCGCGGGCTGGTGAGTTTGGCCGCCACTCGACTGCCCGACAGGTCCGCTTGACGGCACGCTGAATCCAACCGCCGCTCCGGGTTGCCGGCGCCAGGTTGCCTGAACTGGAGGTCGACCACTCGAATGGCTCATTCCCAGGACGCGCCGATGGCGACGCCGCTGGCCGACCGTCACGCGGCTCTCGGAGCGCGCATGGTGGAGTTCGCCGGCTGGATGATGCCCTTGCAGTACACGGGCATCCTCGAAGAGCATCGTGCGGTGAGATCGCGCGCGGGCCTGTTCGACCTGTCTCACATGGGTGAGATCTTCGTCGAAGGCCCCGAGGCGGCCGATGGTCTCGGCCTTGCGCTGACGTCGAATCCCGGGGCGTTGAAGGTTGGGCGGGCTCAGTACTCCATGATCTGCTTTCCCGACGGCGGCATCCTCGACGACCTGATCGTCTACAGGCTGGCGGACCAGCGTTTCATGATCGTGGCCAACGCGTCGAATTCGGCGGCCGTCAGCGACGCTCTGACCGCCCGGCTGGCCGGGCTGAAGCTCGTGCTCGACGACCGATCCCTGGCGACGGCGCTCGTGGCGATTCAGGGTCCTCGGGCCGCGGCAATTATCGGGCCGCTCACGGACGTGGATCTGACCGCACTCCGCCACTACGCCATCGCCGAGGGGACCGTGGCCGGCGTCCCGGCGCTGGTTGCCCGCACCGGCTATACGGGCGAGGACGGGTTCGAGGTCTTCGTCGAAATCGGCGCCGGCGCGGTGGTCTGGGATGCGCTGATGGCGGCCGGCAAGGCCGAGGGCATCGTTCCTGTGGGGCTGGGGGCCCGCGACACGCTCCGGCTGGAAGCCGGCATGCCGCTGTATGGCAACGAGCTCGGGCCGGACTCCACGCCGTTCGAGGCCGGTCTGGGGCGCGTGGTCGCCTTCACCAAAGAGGGCGACTTCGTCGGCCGTGCCGCGCTGGCCAAGGCCGCGGATGAGCCTCGAAAGCGCCTCGTCGGTCTGGCGGTCCGGGGCCGGGGGATCGCCCGCCACGGCTACGAGGTCTTCAGGGGCGATCGCCGAACCGGCATTGTAACGAGCGGAACGCTGTCGCCGACGCTCGGCGATCCGATCGCGATGGCGTACGTGGCGCCTTCAGACGCCGAGCCCGGTACGATATTGGAAGTTGCCATTCGCGACCAGCGCGTCCCGGCCGAAGTCGTGGCCCTGCCGTTCTACAAGAGGCCGTCGTAGGCGGCGAAGTCCCGGCCGTCGACCGCACGCCCGCCGACGACAGAGCGAGGCATAGGAGGAGTCAAGGCCATGGTGCCCCAGGATCTGCGCTACACGAAAGAGCATGAGTGGGTCCGTGTCGTGGGCGACATGGCGACCGTCGGCATCACCGACTATGCCGCCGAGCAGCTCGGTGACATCGTCTTCGTCGAGCTCCCGGAGATCGGCCGGGCCGTAGTCCAGGCCACGGCCATCGGCGTGATCGAGTCGGTCAAGGCAGTGAGCGACCTCTTCGCCCCGATCGGGGGCGAAGTCGTGGAGTCAAACTCGGAGCTTTCGACCCAACCCGAATTGGTCAACAGCGACCCCTTCGGCAAGGGCTGGATGTTGAGAGTCAAGGTGGACGACGCGGACCAGGTAGGGGGACTGCTCGATGCCGCTGCCTACGAAGCCCTGATCGCCGAAGCCTGATCCGACCGGAAGACCAGACCCGGCAGGGAGTTGAGCAGAATGGCCTACGGCCCGCACACGACCGAAGACCGTGCCCGCATGCTGGCGGCGATCGGTGTCGACTCGATCGATGCCCTGTTCGCCGACATTCCGGCATCGCTGCGGTCGTCGAAGCTGAACCTGCCGCCGCCTGAATCCGAGTCCGAACTGTCCGTTCGGCTCGAGACCATGGCCGGCCGCAACCGGGTCGACCTGATCAGCTTCCTGGGCGCGGGCGCGTACCGCCACTTCACGCCGGCGGTCGTCGACCAGCTGCTGCTGCGGGGCGAGTTCTACACGGCCTACACGCCGTACCAGCCGGAGATCAGCCAGGGCACGCTCCAGACCATCTATGAATACCAATCGATGATGGCCGAGCTCACCGGCCTGGACGTGGTCTCCGCCTCCCACTACGACGGCGCCACGGCCACGGCGGAAGCGGCGCTGATGACCTGCCGCGCCACTCACCGCGAGCGGGTCCTGGTCAGCCACTCCGTCCACCCGCATTACCGCGAGACGATCCAGACGTATTTCGCCGGAGCGGCTCTGGCCGCCGATGAGATCCCGCTCGTAGCCGGCGGACCTGCCGACGGCACCACGGATCTGGCGGCGCTGGAGCGGCTGCTCGCCGACGCCGATCGGCCCGTGGCCGGCGTAGTCGTGGCCAATCCGAGCTTCCTGGGGCTGCTCGAGCCGATGGCCGAGATCGGCAAGCTGGCCCACGCCTCCGGCGCGCTGTTCGTGGCCGTCGTGGAGCCGGTTTCGCTCGCGGTTCTGGCCACGCCCGGCGAGTACGGCGCCGATATTGCGGCCGGTGACGGTCAGCCGCTGGGAATCCCACTTTCCTACGGCGGGCCGTACCTTGGGATCCTGGCTTGCCGCGACGCTCTGGTCCGGGGCATTCCAGGGCGCCTGGTCGGCATGACGACCGACGTCGACGGCAGGCGGGCCTTCGTCATGACGCTGCGTGCTCGCGAGCAGGACATCCGGCGCGAGAAGGCCGCCAGCAACATCTGCACCAATCAGGCCCTCTGCGCTCTCGCCGCATCCATCTATCTCGGGGCCATGGGACCGCACGGACTGCGCGACGTGGCGGCTCTCGGCGCCGCGCGGGCCGCCGAGCTGGAGGCGGCCCTGGCCGCCGCGGGTGCGCCGCGGCTTCATCCGGGACCATATCTGAACGAGTTCACCGTCCGCGTACCGGACGCGGCGTCGGTACACGCCCGCCTGATCGGGCGCGGCATCCTGGCCGGACTGCCGGTCGCTCGCATCATGCCGGGAGAGCCGTCCCTGGCCGATGCATTGCTCGTCTGCGCCACCGAGATCACGACATCCGCGGAGATCGCTGCTTTCGGCGCCGCACTCCACGAAGAACTCGCCGGAGGCGTCCGATGACCGTCGCCGGAGATCGCCTCGGCCCCACGCTCTTCGAACGGTCGCGGCCCGGCCGGGGCGGCGGGAAGGTTCCGCATCCGCCTAAAGACGCGCTGGCCCGAATCCCGGGCGAGTATCTGCGCGCGACGGGGGCGCGCCTGCCTGAGGTCTCCGAGCCGGAGCTGACTCGGCACTACGTCAACCTGAGCCAGCTCAACTACGCGGTCGACACGGGCTTCTACCCGCTGGGCTCGTGCACCATGAAGTACAACCCCAAGATCGACGAGTGGGCGGCGCGCCTGAACGGTTTCGCGGCACTCCATCCGCTGGCTCCGGACGAGCTTGCTCAAGGCACGCTGCAACTCCTCTGGGAGCTGGAGGCCTCGCTGGCTGAAATCGGCGGCATGAAGGCGGTGACGCTCCAGCCGGCGGCAGGCGCTCAGGGCGAGCTGACCGGCATGCTGATGGTCAAGGCCTATCACCGGCACCGCGGCGACACGGAGCGGACAGAGGTTCTGGTGCCGGATTCGTCGCACGGCACAAATCCGGCGACGGCGTCCATGGCCGGCTTCAAGACCGTGACAATCCCGTCGGCTGCGGACGGTGGCGTCGACGTGCAGGCGTTCCGAGCGGCTTTGGGCCCCAGGACGGCGGCGATCATGATCACCAACCCGTCCACGGTCGGGCTTTTCGAGTCGCGGCTGTGCGAGCTGCTGGATGCGGTTCATGAAGTCGGCGCCCTGGCCTACATGGACGGCGCCAACCTGAACGCGATCATGGGCCGCTTCAAACCGGGTGAGGCCGGGTTCGACGTGATGCACATCAACGTCCACAAGACGTTCTCCACTCCCCACGGCGGCGGCGGTCCAGGCGCCGGACCGGTTGGAGTGGGGGAAAAGCTGCTGCCGTTCCTGCCGTCACCGCGGGTCCTGCGCGAGCCAGACGGCCGGTTCCGCCTCGAAGTTCCCGGCGAGCGGCCCGACAGTATCGGCCGTGTCCGCGCCTTTGCCGGCAACACGGGAGTTCTGGTCCGCGCCTACGCATACATCCGCGCCCACGGCGGTCTGGGACTCTGCGAGGTCAGCGACGACGCGGTCCTCGCGGCCAACTACCTCAAGGGCCGCGTGGCCGACATCCTCGACGTGCCATTCGCCAGACTGTGCATGCATGAGTTCGTGGCTTCGGCGGCGACGCTCAAGTCAGCGACCGGAATCAGGACGCTCGACGTCGCCAAGAGGCTGATCGACTACGGCTTCCACCCGCCCACGATCTACTTCCCGTTGACCGTCGAAGAGGCGCTGCTGATCGAACCCACGGAGACGGAATCGCTCGAGACTCTCGATGCCTTTGTCGAGGCACTGCGGTGCATCGTGGCCGAAGCCCACACGGATCCGGACCTGCTGCACTCGGCTCCCCACGACTCGCCGGTGCGCCGGCTGGACGAGACGACGGCGGCCCGGCAACCGAACCTTCGCTGGCGTGCCATGACCGGCAGTCAGATGCCGTGCCCGGATTGAGCAGTTCGGCCAAGGCCGGGTGCGGCACCCCGGCCGTTTGACACTCTGCCGGTGGCTGCGCATAGTACCGGCCTGTGACAGCACGGTCTTTCCCGACGCTTTCCCGCGCCCCGTCAATCCCCGTCTCGTATTGATGGCCTCGGAGATGCCGCCGGTGCGGGCGAGGCTGTCGTCTTGAACTCGCCATGGAGCAGCCTGGATGCGTAAGCGTCTGATGGGCATTCTTGTGGTCTCGGCGATCGTCGCGGGGGCATGCGGATCTTCGACCACGAGCGCGCCCACGACCACGACCTCGACCACGAGCGCGCCCACGACCACGACCACCGCTTTGGAGAGTCCTTCGTCGGGCACGAGCGGCGCCCCGATACCGGCAGCGCTCGACCTGACCGGGACGACGTACGAGGCTGCGCTGGCCCAGAAACAGGGCGGCAAGATCACGCTGGGCGAGTGGCAGTACCCCGACACGGTCAATCCGTACTACGCCATGTACGAGACCGACATCGAAGCCTCCGACAGCATGTTCAGCAACCTCGTCGATGTCACGCCCGACCTGAAGTACGTCCCCGACCTGGCCACGAGTGTGCCGACCCTGGCCAACGGCGGCGTCGTCCTCAAGGGCGGCGGCATGGACGTCACCTGGAAGCTCAAGCCCAACATGCAGTGGTCGGACAGTTCGCCCATCAACTGCGACGACATCAAAGCCACCTGGATGTGGGTCCTGAACAAGGACAACTCGGGACTGGCAGAGGGCACCGTCGGCTGGCAGGACGTCACCGGGGTCGATGGCGGCGGCGGCAACACCTGCGTGATGCACTTCGACAAGATCTACGAGGGCTATCTCACGCTCGTCTCGCCGCTTCTGCCCGCGCGCTACCTCACCGTCATCCCGGTGAAGACCGCCAAGACCAAGTTGTACCCGATGGACAACCTGGTGAAAGGCGTCTACAGCGGTCCGTACGTTCCCTCGAGCGTGACGCCGCACGCGTCGATCACCCTCAAGCCGAACCCGTACTGGCAGACCATCAGCGGCCACGCACCGTGGCTCTCGTCGGTGGTGTGGAAGTACTACGGCGACGTGAACACGATGATCGACGGGTTCACCAACGGGGAATACGACCTCGGTCAAGACCTCGACAACACCAACGATCCGGCCCTGGCGTCAATCCCGGCGGCGCAGCGAGTCGTCCACGATTCTTCAACATACGAACAGCTGACATTCAACAACGCCAGCTTCGCCACCAAGTTCGGTTCCGACGCGGGCCCGATCATCTCGGCGATCAAACTCGCGACCGACCGCCAGGCGATCACCAAGTTGCCGCTCGTGGGAAATGTCAGCGTCACCGACAACTTCGTGTCGCCGCAAGCCTGGTACTACAAAGCCATCGGTGGCGTGAACGGCATCGGCGGAACAGCTGCAGCAGATCCGACCACGGCCTACACGATCCTCTCAAACGCGGGCTGGACCAGAGGTCCCGACGGGTACCTCGCAAAGGACGGCAAGACGCTCCAACTGAACTACTGCACAACGACGCGCCAGTTCCGAGTCGACACCTTGAACCTGATGGCCGCCCAGATGAAGCAGATCGGCATCAAGGTCAATGTCAGCGCGAAGCTCGACTCCGCGGTCTTCGCATACTGGACCGCACCTGGGGCAGACACGACATGCAACCTGAGACACGGCAACTTCGATGTGGCCGAGTTCTCGTACGTGTCACGTTTCGACCCGCTCGGCGGCTATCGGATCTACCACTCCACGCAGATCCCCACCCAGACGTTGCCGGATGGCGAGAACCTGAGCCGAATCAAAATCTCAGCACTGGATTCGGCCTACGACACGATCGCCGGCAGTGCGGACTTCACGACGGTTGCTCAGGCTATGTACTCGATCCAGAACCTATACGGGTCGGATCAGAACACCTACCAGCTGCCGCTCTACTTCCGCCAGGACATCTGGCTCGTTAGCCCGAAGTTGCACAACTTCACGGGCAATCAGACCTCGTCCGGGGCCGAATGGAATATCGGCGACTGGTGGGTCGGCTGAGCTTGAGATCGCACGGGGCGGGGCCCGTGAGTGGGAAGCGCAGTTCGGCGCCGGTCGGCAGAATCCGCCTCGGCTCGCTAAGGTTGTAGCCCTCAGTAGGTCATGCCCTCGGGCCGGGGGGACCGTCGTCTGTTTCGGTGCGCCGACGCCGGCAGGCGAAGCAGTGATCAGGAAGGAACGGAATGTGAAGCGTTGGGCATCGATGCTGGCCGCTATGGCCCTCGTTGCGGCTGCTTGCGGTAGCTCGAGCTCGACGGGCCCGGTAGGCCCCAAGACGGGCGGAACGCTGACGGTGGCGCTGGACGGCGACATGCAATACGCAGACCCGTCGCTGGTCTCCGACGCCAGCTCGCTGTACGTGGCCAACCAGGTGGTCGAAGGGTTGCTGGGCTTGGAGCCCGGAACCACGAGCGTGATCGTGCCCGTGCTTGCGGCCGCTCTGCCGACGGTCAGCACCGACGGACTGACCTACACGTTCCAGCTTCGATCCGGCGTCAAGTTCCACGACGGGACAGACCTAAACGCGCAGGCCGTCCAGTTCAACTATGACCGGTGGAAGAACTTCCCGGCCGGCGACCTCCAGAAGAGCGCCTTCTACTACGCCACGGTGTTCGGCGGTTTCGGTCAGGCATCCAACGTGGCTTCGATCCAGACTCCGGATGCCTCGACGGTCGTATTCCACCTGAGCAAGCCACAGAGCAACTTTTTGATTACCCAGACCGTGGCGGCCTTCGGGATCCAGAGCCCGGCCGCGATCCAGGCGAACGACGGCAACGATCCGAAGCTGGCCAAGAACGCCTACGCGCTGGGCGTCAACGGCCAGGGCAAGGCAATGGTCGGCACCGGGCCGTTCATGTTCGCGGGCTGGCAGGCCGGCGACCATGTCACGCTTGTCCGGAACCCCAACTACTGGAACACCTCCTCGCGCGCGTATCTCGACCAGGTCGTCTTCAAGCCGTTCGCAACCCCGGCGAAGGAACTCTCGGCGCTCCAGGCCGGGAGCGTGGATCTGGCAGAGACTCTCGCGCCCAATGGAGTCAAGACAATCCGCGGCGACTCGGGCTATACCGTTTTCGATCGTGGCATGGGCTGCAACCTAACGATGCTCGGGATGAACGACTTCAGCCTCGCCGGGGCTACGCCCAATGCCCTGTCCAGCCATGGCGTCCGTCAGGCCATCGCAGCGGCCGTGAACAAGGCCGCGTACATCAACGGCTACTACGCGGGGCTGGCCAGTGTTGCCGACAACTGGGTGCCCTCCGGAACCCAGTACTACACGCGTGAGTATCTGCCCGGCTACGACATCACTTCTGCCCGGGGATATCTCGCCCAGTCGGGCAATTCCCACCCGACTTTCGACCTCTGGTATCCGACGGGTGCGCCGGAGTCGGTCATGCCGGACCCGAAAGGACTCGCCCTTTCGATTGCCGCGGACCTGACTGAGGCGGGCTTCACGATTAACGTCAAGACAGAGGCGTACTCGCCGAACTATCTGGCCGATGCCGCCAGCGGCAAGATGTCACTCTTCCTGCAAAGCCAGTCCTGCCACTGGGCCGGCGTGGATGACTTCCTCTACACGTCGTTCTTCGGCTATCGCAACGCCGCCCCGCCGACCCAGTTCAGCTACACGAACGACGCCTTGAACGCCCTGATGCTCCAGGCCCTGAGCGACCCGAACCCCGCCACGGCCAAGGCCGACTGGGTCAGCGCCCAGAACATGGTCGAGGCAGACATGCCCACCGTTCCGCTTCTGACCTCGAAATTGCCGGCCGGAGCCAAGAAGTACGTCATGGGCTTCGTGGGCGCCGGCAACCGGACCGAGATCCTCAACACTGTCTGGCTAAACAAGTAGGCGAGTTTCCCCGGACCGCGTCTAGACTTCCCACATGCAACCGCTGCGCATCGCCCTGGCGCAATTGGCCCCGCGTCTCGGCGTCCTGAGCGACAACCTGGCCGCGCACCATAGGACGCTGGCCGAGGCCCGGTCCGGTGGAGCCGATCTCGTCGTGTTCCCGGAACTTGGCTTGACCGGCTACCAGTTGCAGGATCTGGCCGCCGAAGTGGCCATGAGTGCCGACGATCCCAGGCTCCTGGGGCTGGCCGCCGAGTGCGGCGGAATGTCGGCGGTCGTGTCGTTCGTTGAAGAGGCGGCCGATCACCGGCTCTTCATCAGCGCGGCGCTCCTCGAGGACGGTGAAGTCCGCTTCGTCCACCGCAAGCTGTTCCTGCCCACGTACGGCCTCTTCGACGAGCGGCGGTTCTTCGCGGCCGGCGATCGGTTGCGGGCGACGGACTCGCGGCTGGGGCTGCGCATTGGGCTCGCCGTTTGCGAGGACTTCTGGCATCTGGCCGTGCCCGAGACGTTGGCCCTCGACGGGGCCCAGATTCTGATCAACGTTTCGTCGTCGCCGGGCCGCGATCTGGCGGCGATCCACGAAGTCGGGCTCGGGACGGCGGCGTCGTGGCGCAACCTGATGAGGACCTACGCCCAGCTGACGACGAGCTTCGTGGTCTTCTGCAACCGCGTCGGCATGGACGAGACGATCAGCTTCTGGGGCGGATCCGAGGTCATCGCCCCGAGCGGCGAGGCGCTCTTCACAGCGCCGCTCTTCGACGAGGGCCTCCATTTCGTCGACGTCGAGCTGGGCGACGTGCGGCGTGAGCGGATCGGTCTGCCGTTGCTGCGCGACGAGCGGCCCGAGCTACACCTGCGGGAGCTGCGGCGGATTCTGGCCGAACGGACCGGGGTCGCGGCCGACGCGGACGGTGATGCATCCGGCGCGGACGGCGCGGCGCGGGATGCCACCCACGAGGCACCCGCCGGCCACGAGGCACCCGCCGGCCACGAGGCACCCGCCGGCCACGAGGCACCCGCCGGCCACGAGGCACCCGCCGGCCGCGAGCAACCCTGATGACCGCGGAGTCCGGCATCGAGCCGCGGGGCGGCGGAGAGCCGGCCGAACCGCTCTTCGAACTGCCGCCCGAGCTGGCGATCGATACGGCCGTCGCCCGACGGGTGATGGTCGGCTTCATCCGCAACCAGCTGGCTCAGGCCGGTTTCGGGCGCACCCTGCTGGGCCTGTCTGGTGGGATCGACTCGGCGCTCGTGGCTTATCTGGCGGCAGAGGCGGTGGGTCCGGAGAACCTGCTCTGCGTGCTCATGCCGTATCGGACCTCCTCGTCCGAGTCGGTGGCCGACGCGAGAACGGTCGTCGATCGGCTCGGCTGCGCCAGCGACCTCATCGACATCAGCCCGATCGTCGACGGCTACTTCGGTTCCGATGGGCGATCCGGGGCAGGCGGCCCCGGAGCTCTGGAGGCGAGCCAGCTCCGGCGCGGCAACTTCATGGCGCGAGCCCGGATGTGCTCCCTGTACGACCGCTCGGTCACGTGGGGCGGGCTCGTTGTGGGGACCGGGAACAAGACCGAATCTCTGATCGGCTATTCGACGCTGTTCGGCGATTCGGCCTGCGCGTTCAACCCGATCGGCGATCTCTATAAGAGCCAGGTCCGGCAGGTCGCGGCCGCGGTCGGCGTCCCTGAGGCGATCATCCGGAAGGCTCCCTCGGCCGACCTGTGGCCCGGCCAGACCGACGAGGCCGAAGCCGGGTTCACTTACCCGGAACTGGATCGGCTCCTGTTCTGGATGATCGACAAGCGCCGCACCGACGAGGAACTTGCGGCGATGGGCTTTCGCGCGTCGGCGATCGAGCGCGTGAAGCGGCTG
The DNA here is from genome assembly GCA_003171035.1 of Chloroflexota bacterium. GTDB lineage: Bacteria > Chloroflexota > Limnocylindria > Limnocylindrales > CSP1-4 > Fen-1039. The sequence goes on along the minus strand of PMXR01000028.1, from coordinate 5,366 downwards.
GTGGCCGTCTCCGAATTCAAGCGCCAGGTGCCGCCGGTGGCGAAGCTCGGGCCGCGGACCACTGGCGTCGACTACCTCTATCCGCGCCGCCGTCCCGGATCGGCACGGTGAAGGGCCGCGCCGCTCTGACCGACCCGGCCGCCCGTCACGACCAGGCCGCCCGCCACGACCAGGCCGCCCGCCACGACCAGGCCGCCGGCGCCGCCGAGCCCGGCAAACGGGGCAGCCTGTACGTCGTGGCAACCCCGATCGGCAACCTCGGCGACGTGACTTTTCGTGCCGTGGAAGTGCTGAAGGCCGTCTCGCTCGTGGCGGCCGAAGACACCCGCCTCACCCGCCGGCTCTTCTCCCGTTACGAGATCGGCACTCATTTGGTGAGCTACCACGCCCAGAGCGGCAAGGCTCGCGAGCTGGAACTTCTCGAGCATCTCCGCTCGGGTCGCGATCTGGCACTCGTAACCGATGCCGGGACGCCGCTGGTCAGCGATCCGGGCGCCGAGCTGACATCGGCCTGGGCCGAGGAGGGCGGCAACGTGGTGCCGATCCCTGGGGCTTCGGCCGTGCTCGCCGCACTCGTGGCGAGCGGTCTCGCCGCGGCGCACTGGAGCTTCGAGGGATTCCTGCCCCGTAGCGGCAAAGAGAGGCGATCGCGGCTGGCACGGATCGCCGGCGACGAGCGGGCATGCGTCGTCTACGAGGCTCCAACCCGTGTTCCGGAGACCCTGGCCGACCTCGCGGCGGCCACCGGCGGTCTGAGGCGCGTGGCCATCTGCCGCGAACTGACCAAGATGCACGAGGAAGTGGTCCGCGGTACGGCTGGAGAGATGGCTCGGGCCGCGGCCGCTGGGGAGATCATGCTGCGCGGCGAGTTCGTGCTCGTTCTGGAGGCCCTGACGGCCGCCGAGGCCGCCGCCAGGGAGCTTGCCGCCGAACCGCCGATGTCGATGAAAGACGGCCGGACGGAAGTGGCCCTGCTGATCACGGGCGGAATGAAGCGTTCGGATGCGGTCCGGCAGGTCGCGGCCGCGTCGGGGCTGGACCGCCGCGAGCTCTATCGCCCGGACTGAATTCCGGACGGAGGTCTGACACGTGAGGCGAGCCGCCTGAGCGCGGGGCCGGCAGGCCCGATTTCGACCGAGCGCAGCCGCCGCATTGCGATCGCGAACGCCACCACCCAGACCACGAAGAGCGGCATGAGCGAGTAATTAGAGAAGTCCGAGACCGGCGCGATCCAGGCCAGCGCGATCAGCGTGAAGGCCACGAAGTCCGAGCGAACGAAGACTGCTCCCAGGCCGAGCGCTCCCGCCAGGGCCAGCGCCGCAAGTTTCGCCAGCGAGATACCCAGGGCGGGTTGCAGCAGGCACGAGACCGACGGACCGTAGCTGCATGTCGGTTGCGCGTTGCCGAGCGCGCGCAGGAAGTCGAACCAGGAGTTGAGGCCAACGAAGGGCAATGTGATGAGGCACCAGGCGCCCGCGATGGCGGCGGCGGTCAGGGCCGACCGAACGAGCCGCTCCCGGGTCGTCCAGCAAACGAGGATTGCCGGAAACATCTTGGCCACGGCGATCACCGCCACCGCGACCGGTGGCGTCCGTTGCCGGCCCAGCGCCCATGCCCAGGCGAGCACGCCAGACAGACCGATGGTCACGTTGCCGGCCGTGAGGCCGTTGAGGAATCCGATCCAGAAGATGACCGGCAATATGGCGACGCCGAGATACATGACGCCGTCGGCGCCCAGTTCACGCCGCAGAATCGCGTAGATGCCCGAAACGAGCAGCCCCACGTTGAGCGCCAGCCATGCAACAAGGCCGATAGGCTGGTTTCCGAACGGAGCGAAGAGCGGCAACGATGCCGGCGGATAGACATAGCCGGTAGTCGTGATATCGGGCAGGTAGTAGGGGCCGCTCAGCTGCCGCGAGTCGAAGATCGATTGGCCGTGAACCAGGCGCTGCAACGCATCCGAGTAGGTGGCCCAATCGACCCAGGGCGGGTTATGAGTCTCGTTGCCCATGACGGCGAGTCCCGCCGCCGCGGCGAGTGCCAGGACGGTGACGGCGACGGAAACGCCGATCAGCAGTCGACGGCGCAGCGGCCCGGTTCGTTCCGCGAGGGCCTGTTCTTCTCCGCTTGACTCCGGCTCCACCTTGCCTCTGCGCTTCGAAACCCATTGCGTGGTCGCGTTACAGCCTATCGCACCGCTTCGGCCCGGAATCGCCGGGGCGCCGCACATGGGGGAGAGGCACGGCGCCCCGGGAGACGGTGTTCTACGCCAGAACGAGAACCTGCTCGTCGTCCGCGGCGGAATCCTCGGCCGACTCTTCGGCGGCGGTGTCCGGGACGCTGACGACCCCGACTTCGGCCGCTTCATTGGGTGAGATGCCGGTGTCATCGCCGGCTGCGCTGCCGGGCTCCGCCTGAGCCGCGAGCGAGTCGGCCTCGTAGTCGCGCTTACGGCGGCCCGAAAGCATCTCCACCGAGATGGCCACGACTTCAGTCTTCCAGTGGCGCGTGCCGCGGTCGTCATCCCACTGGCGGGTCTGGAGGCGGCCCTCGATGGCGACCTGCTGGCCCTTGCCAAGATACTGGCCGCACACTTGCGCCAGCCGATCCCAGACCACGACGTTGTGGAACTCCGCGCGTTCCTTGCCGTTTCCGCGGAACTCGTTGGTGGCCACCGCGAAGGTGGCGACGCTCGAACCGCTGGCCAGCGCCCGGAGCTCCGGATCGCGGGTCAGTCGGCCGGTAAGTAGGACCTTGTTCACGGTCCCTGTCTCCTCTTCCGGCGCCGCTCATTCGCGACGCCCTGCATGGCGGCGGGTCCACGAACCGTATCCGGCGCCGCTCACCGGCCGATCAACCGCGGCTTATGCGGACCGAACGTCGAGCTGAACGGCCCGTCTCGGCGACCCGCGCTATGCTGGATCCGGCTGACGCCCGTCTGCGCCGGTCCGCGTTCCAGGAGGAGATTCATATGAATTCAAGTCGAGGCTTGGTGCCCTGGTTCGGGCGACTGATGCTGGTTGGCACCGTAGTGGCGGTCGCCGCATGCAGCAGCACAGGCTCGACCTCCACGCCCTATAACACGGACGCGGCCAATGCTCCGGGCACCGCGCTTCCTTCCTGCCCGTGCTCATCCCCCAGCGCGGCTACGGTCACGCTGGGCTCTCCCGGCCCGGCGCTTGCGACCGTCGCGCCCGGCCAGAGCGGCATAGTCCTGGCCTGGGGGGACGACAGTGCGGGCCAGACCGACGTACCGGCAGGACTATCCGGCGTTGTTTCGGTTGCCGCCGGCGACGAGTTCAGTCTCGCGCTGAAATCAGATGGGACCGTGGTCGGCTGGGGTTCCGACAACGCCGGGGAGACGGAGATACCGGCCGGGCTTAGCGGCGTGAAGCAGATATCGGCCGGCTCATCTTTTGGGCTGGCCTTGAAGTCGGACGGGACCGTCGTCGGCTGGGGCGACAACACCTCGAATGAGACGACCATACCCGCGTCGGCGGCCAAGCTAGTCCAGGTATCCGCGGGCGGAACGCACGCGCTCGGTCTCAAGGCCGACGGAACCGTCGTGGCCTGGGGCGGTGACGACAACGGCGAGACCGACGTTCCAAAGGGTCTCGCCAACGTCGTCCAGGTCTCGGCCGGGTACGACTTCAGCCTGGCTCTGCTCAAGAACGGGACCGTTGTCGGCTGGGGCGACAACGCCCCGACCGACGGCGCGCCGAGCATGGTGGCCATCCCGGCCGGCCTCATCGGCGTTGTCGGGATCTCGGCCGGCTACTACCACTCGCTGGCGGTCAGGGCCGACGGCGCCGTCATCGCCTGGGGCATGAACGACTCCCTGCAGCTATCGGTTCCGTCGGGCCTGAAGGCCACGGCCGTTGTGGCCGGTGGTAACTTCAGCGTCGCCATCAAGTCGGGCGGAACGGTCGCCGTCTGGGGCAGCAACGACTCCGGCCAGACGACCGTCCCCGGAGATCCATCGAACGTGGTCGCCATCGACGCCGGCGGTTCGCACGTCCTCGCCGTCGTCGCGTCGAAGTAGGAGAACACCGTGAGGCAGCCCCTCAAAGTCCGACTCTCCAACAGGGCGCCGCTGGATATAGCGACTCTGGACGAACGAACGCTGATGGGCTGCATCGATCACTCACTGCTCAAGCCAGAGCTGACACGGGCCGACGTCGAGGCAGGCTGCGATGTCGCGATCGAATGGGAGACCGCGACGATCTGCTGCCGACCTGCCGACCTGCCGCTCGTCGTCAGTCGGCTGCGTCGGTCGGTCGTCGGACCGACGACCGTGATCGGTTTTCCGCACGGCGCCCACATGTCGCAGATCAAGGAACGCGAGGCGATCGTCGCGGTCGACCAGGGCGCCGTGGAACTCGACGTCGTCATCAATATCGGAGCCATGCGTTCCGGAGACGTGGGCTACGTCCGCGATGAGCTGGCGAGTCTCGTCTACGCCGTCGCGCCGACTCCCGTCAAGGTGATCCTCGAGACCGCCTACCTGACCCCGGAGGAGGTCGAGGCGGCCTGCCGAATCGCCGTAGAGGCACGGGCCTCGTTCGTGAAGAACGGCACCGGCTATTCGCCGCGTGGTGCCGAAGCCGGTGAGATCGCCCTGATGCGGCGAGTCGTCGGCGACCGTGTTGGGGTCAAGGCCGCAGGCGGGGTCAGGACGCTGGACGCGATGCTGTCGATGATCGGCGCGGGAGCCTGCCGCGTCGGTGCCACTGCCACGGCCACGATCGGCCAGGAGTGGCGCGTCCGCGGCTTGGAGGCCGTGGCCTCGGCCGTCGCCGTCGAATTCGAGCGCGATCGCCCGGTCAACCCGTAATCCGCGATGCCGGCTTGGACCGCGCGCCGGCGTTCCGTTTCGGCTCGGGCGGTACTTCGCGCCTGCTATACTTCCCACTGCCCGAGGCTTTGCGCCGAGGGTTCCAGAGACAACCTCGCCAAGGAGGCCAAGTTGCCCCAGGAAGGCGTGCAGTTCGCCCCGTGAGACGGACCACCACCTTCGCTCCAGAAGGAGCCGCGGCTCCGACGGAGGGGCAGTCTACCCAGGTCCCCGGCCTGCCGGCCGAGGGCTTTTTAGTTTCCCGGGGCTTCCGAGAGGTTGGCCGCCGGGGCGAGCACAAAGGGGATGAATAGATGCCCGCCACGGTGATCGTCGGCTTGCAGTGGGGCGACGAAGGCAAGGGCAAGACGACCGACGCGCTCGCGGAGCACGTTACGGCCGTCGTCCGCTATCAGGGCGGCGACAACGCCGGCCACACGATCATGCTCGGCGAGGAGGTCTTCAAACTCCACCTCGTGCCGTCGGGCGTGCTCTACCCGCACATCGCCCCGATCATCGGCAACGGCGTCGT
>PMXR01000018.1:27683-31148 GCA_003171035.1 Chloroflexota bacterium | reverse complement strand
GCCATCCTCCCGGACGATCCTGACACGAAAGCTGGACCACCCAAGCCGCCCGACACGATCCCGGACCTGGGCGAGGAGATCTGCGCCAGCGGACTATTCCGAACCATTGCCGCCCAGCGCTATCTCTGGAGCGTTGTCTACACGGCCGAGGAGTACATTGCCGTCCTGAACACCTACTCCGATCACCGCGCCCTTGACGACGACACCCGCGAACGCTTGCATGCTCGGATACTTCGGCGGGTCCAGACGCGCTCCGGGTGCAAGGTTCGGAAGACGTACCTGGCGATGCTCAACGTCGCCGAACGGCTGTAGGCTCCCGAACGGACTTCAATCGTCAGGCCGACTGGTATCGGGCGTGGCGTCGCCGTCTTATTCCGCCGTTCGCGGCCGAACGAACCTTCACCCATCCAGTGTCGGCTTGACTCCTCTCGCCCCTGACCGGACGCGACAAGGCGCCGTCGTTGGGCAGTGTTCGGCAATGTCACCCGTTGAGCGGCTCGATGAGTAGGATGGCAGGATCCTCCCAGACGCGACTGCTGGAGTGCATCCGGTTGTCGGCCGAGCCGTTACGTCTGCGGACCGCCAGCTGAAGGAGAACCGGTTGATCTGGAGACGGAGAACCAACGGGCCAGCGAACGTACATGAGCCAGCGACCCTGTCATTGGCAGACCGGCTTGCCGGCGGCGAACGCATACAGCTGCAGGCCCGGCCGATCGAGATTGGACGGAGGGGCCGCTTGTTCGAGTTCATCCTTCCGGCGACGATCCCGATCCTCACGGGTCTAGTCGCAACTGCCCTTGTCCTCTCCGCTAGCTCGAGGCTGATTTCCCTACCTCAGGCCGCCCGGACGGCAATTGGCCTTGCTTGCCTTGTTGGAGGTTGGCTTGTCGGCGGTCGTGTCTCGAGCCGCCTGAGGGCAGGCTATCGGCGCGGGCTCCTCCAGGGCCTCCAACCGTCGGCTCTAGTTGACTCCACAGGCATCGAACTCAATCTGCCGGAAGTCGGACGGCAGTCCTTCGACTGGTCGGACGTAACTGCTCTGACTCTCAGGGGCCCCAGCCGTTCGCGCTCGACCTGGCGCGACAAGGAACGATGCGAATTGCTCGGACAGAACGGCCAGACGATTTCCGTCGTCCCTTGGGCTCTGATGCTTCCTGAAGGTGATTACCAACTAGGCGACTACGTGGCGGCGGCAGCCCCGCGGCGGTTTGCCCTCGCACCCACCCGCTGCCTACTGCCTGGGTATCCAAGCCGGACGATGGACGGATACTCAAGCCTTCTCGCATGCGTGCGACTGACGCCGCAGGCTCTGGGAGACTCGCCGATCCCAAGCTAGATCGTCTCGACCCGTCGGTTGCCATCGCGTTGGCGAGTGTGCGCCAATGTCACCCGACAGTGCCGCCCGGGTTGGCGACCAGGGGATTGTGGCGACTTCGTCGCCCTACAGCCCGAGCAGGCGGGAGCAACAGAGGAATCAGCCGTCGACGATCCCGGTGAGTATCGCTGCGAGGATGATCAACAGGACCGCCACAACCAGGTCCTGCGCGGCCCACTTCCGCATCAGCGAACGGTTCCCGATCAACCCATGGACTTCAGGTCCCCACCACTTCCGGCGGGGGTTCAATACGACTACGGTGACGAGGGTGTATGCGAGAGACAAAAAGACTACCGCGCCGATGCCTGCGCCGACCTCCGGGGAAAGGCGCGCTACCACCACGATCAGGAACACGAACACATAGAACCACGCCCGGTTCAGCACTAGGTACAAATGGCCAGACATTGAGGATCACCCAGTTCGGACACTCGCGCGGCACTTGGCGCAGCATACCGGTCGCCCATTCGACGCGACCAGACGCGGCGACCCCTGCATTGGCGAGTGTGCGCCAATGTCACCCGATGTTTGTACGCCGGCCCCCCGGCGACTGCGAACGGGTCATCGCCGTGGACGACGCGCCTTCAGCCAAGGCCCGATCTCGGGCCAGAACGCGACGTACAAGGACCACAGAACAAAGGCAGCCGCTCCCAGAAATGGGATCAGGATCAGGATAACGCTCCACAAGCGGGTTAGGTCGCTCGTGAGCCAGATCAGAAGGCCAGGGACAATGCAGGAGAATCCCCAAAGCTCTAGGCCCAGTCGATAGGGCGGAATGGAGCCGCGGAAGGTCCCGAACAGCAACTGCGCCCAGCGGGGGGGGCGAACGCCAGGCCCCGAAGCGATCCCAGCTGCTTCGGTTGCCTAGGCGACCGACGCCGTACATCAAGAGGCCAAAGAAGACGAGTGAGTGCCCCAACCTAGTGACCTCCGAATGGACAGTAGTGGTACGTGGTGTGGAGATGTTGTCCCAATCCTCGTCGATGCAGTTCACCCCTGCATTCCCGAGTCTCCCGTCACTCGGAGCCGCTTCACCCGGCGTGCGCGGCCAGGAATTCCCAGCAGACCCGGGCCGCGTCGATCGTCCGGCTGGTGCGCCCGAATAGCAGGGCCGGCAGCGGGATGTGCGCGCCCGGCCAGGTGTGGCCGCAACCTTCGAGGCGGTAGAAGACCACGTCCGACGCGGGCGTTGGACCGTGCCAGGTTCTGATAGTGACGTCTGGCGGAAGCGTGGTTGTGCTGGGGCCAGTCGTGGCCCCGTCGGCCGCGACCCAGAACGCGGCCCAATCGTCGACGCCGATGCTCGGACCGGCGGCATGCCGGATCATCACGTGCGGTAGCAGGCCGCGGCGAACGCCGCCTTGATACGGAGCGACTCGGTCGGCGGTGCCGTGGATGCTGATGATCGGGACGGGCCGGGCTGGTCTGGTGGCGGCCACGACCGACATCCCGGCCGTGCCGGCGACCTGCGCTAAGCCGGCGATCAACTCCGCCCGCTCGCAGGCCATGCGCCCGGCGATGGCGGCCCCGTTCGACATTCCGGCCAGGTAGATGCGCCGCCGATCGATGGGCAGTCGCGCGCAGGCATCCGCAATCACTGCCGTCAGGTAGCCGACGTCATCCGGGCGCATCGACTCGGGGGCCGCATCGCGGCCGTCGTTCCAGATCTCACCGATGGCGCCGGGCATGGCGATCGCGAAGCCCTCCTGGTCGGCCAGCGCCCCGAAGCCGGTGAGCCGGTCGAACCGGACCGGGTCGATGCCGCGGCCGTGGAGCTGGACGAGCAGAGGCATCGGGCCGGTGGGGGAGTGAGTCGGAACCTGGAGCAGATACGGCCGCTCCATGCCGTCGTGGGTCATCGGCATCATCTGGCGGCCGTGCGGAGTGGCGGCGTTCATGGCCCGACAATACGCCCATCGGGACGGGGAGGCCTTTGTGGGTGCGCCGCCACGGTCGGCGATATCGTGAAGCCATCGCGAATCAACGGAAGCCCAGAAGATGTGCCGCTCCATCCAGCCGCTCCACAACTACGACCCGCCCACGACCGCAGACGAGGTCAGGGCCGCGGCCCTCCAGTACGTCCGCAAGATCAG
>PMXR01000018.1:0-27624 GCA_003171035.1 Chloroflexota bacterium | reverse complement strand
GAATGGGAGCGGCGGCAGACGCGGACGGCGCCCGCCGCGGTCTAGCGGGACGACTCCGACGCGACACGGTGGGTCGAGTGGCGGCCAGCCTCCTCTACTTCTTGGTAGATGTCACCCCCGGTGACAATAGGGCCATTCCTGGCCCCAAACCGGCAGGTAGATGCCCGATTCGGCGGTGGTCCACGCTCAGATGAGCGGGCCCTGAGCCTTGGAGGGATCGGTACGCACCTGGTTTCCCGGTTAGCGTCACCGGGGGTGACATTCAGGAGCGAACACGACCGATTCGGCGCATAACGTCACCCGGGGCGACATCCAGTAGAAGCGACGGCGATGGGCAAGGGTCGGCAGTCTCCTGCACCACGCTCCGGCGGTTCCCGCGTTGCACGCCGCGCCGCCGCTCCCCAGCGCCGCTCCTGAGGCGCACGAACCTACCCTGTTGAGCGGTTGTTGAGCGCCGCGACGCACCACCCATACCGTTTCCTCGTGGCTCGGTGACTACGTTGGGGCGGTGACATTCGCCGACAGCGTCCTCCATCTTGTTCGGGCTGGGGCCCGGATCGACACCGCGCCCGACTCCGACGTCCGGCAACACGCCCGGACGGATGTGGCGGCGGAAGCCGTTGCCCTCGCGCCCGAGACTTCCGAAGCGCCGCAGCTTGACGACGTCGAGCTGGCTTTGGGGTCCGCGCCGCTCGATCAAGGGGACCAGCCCGGCCCGGCCGTCTCCGAATACGAGCCCGGCCTGGCCGACCTGGAAGCGGCAGTCGGCCTCGTTTCGGCCGGCCTGGCGACGCGCGTCGTTCTGTCCGGCTTCCCGTCCTGGCCCGGTCTGCTGTGGCGGGCCTACCAGCTGGCCGACGCCAGCGGTCTCCTCATAATCCCCACCGTCGTCCGTCCCGGCGGTAAGGTTGACATAGTCATCACGAGGGACATCGCCGCACATGGCTGAACAACGGCCCCTGCAGGGCCGAAAGCTCGGCGATCGCCGCGTAGTCGTCGATCGCCCCCACGCCCGGTATTTCCGCTACCTGAGCCCGGGCGTCCTCGAGGCCAAGCTCGAGGCCCAGGCACCTCGTACCGTCGGACAGCGCCGCATGGCGAACGTACGGGGACTCCTATTTGGGCGCCCGATTTCGTCGGCCATGGAGATGGCCGAACGGCTGCCCAAGTGGAAGGCCCTGCCGATCTTCTCGTCGGACGTCATGTCGTCGGTTGCGTACGCGAGTGAGGCCAGCCTCTTCACGCTCGCGGCCGTGGGCGCCGTTGCGTTCAACTACCTCATGCCCCTCTCGCTCATGGTCGTGGCTCTGCTGGCCATCGTGACCGTCAGCTACCGCCAGACGATCCGTGCCTACCCGAACGGCGGCGGCAGCTACATCGTCGCCCACGCCAATCTCGGTGCCCTGCCCGGCCTGATCGCGGCAGGCTCGCTCCTGGTCGACTACGTTCTGACCGTCGCGGTCAGCGTGTCGTCTGGTGTTTACAACCTCGCATCGGCCATCACCTTCCTCCAGCCCATCCCAATCTTCGTTGGCACGATCGTCGGGCTCATCGTCCTGGTTACGGCCATGAATCTTCGGGGCCTGCGGGAAGCCGGCACGATCGTGGCGAGCCCGGCCTACATCTTCATCGGGAGCATGTTGCTGATGATCGTCATCGGCATCGTGAAGACGGCGCTTGGCAGTCCTCCTCGCGTCGGTGAGATCCACAACCTGATCATGTCGAACGGGCAGACGCTAACCGTGTTCCTGCTGGCTCGCGCGTTCGCGGACGGTTGTTCGGCGATGACCGGTACCGAAGCCGTAGCCAACGGGGTTCCGGCGTTCAAGCCGCCGGAGTGGAAGAACGCCCAGGCAACGATGCTGGTGATGTCCGCGCTGCTCGGAACGATGTACCTGGGTCTGAGCTACCTTGTCGGCGTGACGGGCGCCCACATAAGCACGAGCGACTCGATCCTCTCCCAGATCGCCGGCGCGGTGTACGGCACCGGGCCGCTGTACTGGATCCTGATACTCGCGACGATGGGCATCCTCGTGTTGGCCGCCCAGACCAGTTTCGCGGACTTCCCGCGGCTGGCGTCGATCCTCTCGCGCGATGGGTATTTCCCACGCCAGTTCGCCCTGCGCGGTGAACGGCTCTCCTTCAACACCGGGATCGTGCTTCTCGCCCTGCTCTCGATCCTGCTGGTCGTCGCATTCAGAGGACAGGTCAACGCCCTGATCCCGCTCTACGCCATTGGCGTGTTCACGTCATTCACGCTGTCGCAGTCGGGCATGGTCCGCCACTGGTGGGTCGAGCGCGGCCCAAACTGGCGCCGCAGCGCCATCATCAACGGCGTCGGGGCCTGCGTGACTGCCGTCGTTGTTGTCGTGCAGATCCTGACCAAGTTCGCGGAAGGCGCCTGGATCATCATCGTCGTGGTCCCGCTCCTCGTCTGCATCATGCTCTTCATCAAGCACGAGTACGACGCCGAGGGCGTGGGTCTCGAGGTCCAGCCGGACATCGTGTTCGGCGCCCCACATCGCCGCCAGAGAGTGGTCGTGGCAGCCCAGTCTATGACTCGGGCCGTGGTCCAGGCCGTGCGCGTGGCCCAGACCATGGGCGAGGAGGTCCAGCTCGTGCACGTCACACTGGACCATGCCGAAGGCGAGCAGTTCCGCGAGCGTGTGGAGCGACAGCTGCCGGGAGCCCGCGTCGTGCTCGTCGAGTCGCCGTATCGGGCGCTGGTTCGGCCGTTCGTCCGCTACCTCGAGGTCTCGCAGGCCGAGGACCCCGATCGGCTGACGATCGTGCTCCTGCCGGAACATCTGGCCCGCCACTGGTGGGACCGCATCCTTTACAACCAGAACGTCCACCGCATCCGCGCGGCGCTGGTCGGCCGCAAGGACTTCGTGGTCCTGGACACGCCGTACCGGCGGGGCTCGTAGCTCGCGAGCGTCTGCCGGGAGACAGCCGCTGTCGCGGCCCTACGCGGCCGCGCCTCAAGCCTCGAGCATCGTCCCCGGCTTGGCGACCTCGATCGCGCCGTTGAACGTTGTCGCCGCGCGTTCGATCGCCTCGTCCTCGTGCAGGCCCAGCCCCAGGTGCGTCAGCACCAGCCGCGATACGCCGGCGTGTGCGGCGACGAGGCCGGCGTCTTCGGGCGACAGGTGGACCGACGGGATCTCGATCTCGGTGGCGAAGCATTCCGCCACGAGGATCCGCGCGCCCTTGGCCAGCGTTACCAGGTTGTCGCACGGGCCGCTGTCGCCTGTATAGGCCAATCGCCGGTCCCCGTACCTGGCCGTGAGCCCGAAGGCCGTGACGGCGTGCTCGACTGCGCGGGCCTGGATCTTGAGGTCGCCGATCTCGGCGATGCCGCGATCTTTGAGCTCGACCACCTGGAAGTAATCGCTCATGCGGTGGTCGGTGGAACTCTTGACGAAGTCCTGTACGCGCTTCGCCCAGCCGACCGGGCCGAGGACGGGGATCTTGCGCATCGGCTTCTCGGCGAAGGCAAAGGCGTAGTAGAGCAGCGGCATGTCGGCGAAGTGGTCGGCGTGGAGGTGGCTGATCCAGACCGCGTGGAGATCCTCGAGCCGGATGTAGTGCTGCAACGAGCCCAGCACTCCTCCGCCGATGTCGACCAGGACGTTCGCGCCGCCGGCCTGGAGCAGGAATCCCGAGCACGGTTCATCGGCTTTGGGGTACGGCGCGTTGCCCAGCGTCGTCCACCGTATCGGGCCCTCAGGCTTCCCCCGCTTGATCAACGCGTGTCTCCCATATATGACGGCAACGCAGAAGTTAGCAGCGACGGGGCAACACCACCATACAGGTTTGCCTGGAGTGCCGCCACGCGACGTCGACGAATGCGATTTTCGGGCGCAGACAGCGCGCCGGTCCGTCGACCGAACCAGGTTGCGGTCCCGTTGCGCCCTAATTCATTCGGATGATGCCAAGATATTCGCTGTCGATGATACTATTCGCCTATGAGCGAAGAATTGGCCAAATACAGGCAGATCGATGCCCTGATCGAGGCCCTGTCCACACTCTGGGAGAAAGACCCGCACGATGTGCCCGAGTGGGTGGCTCAAGAAGTCACGCTCGGCCAGATGCGGTTGCTCTTCATGCTGAGCAGCCATGGGCCCGCACCCATGAGCCGGGTGGCCGAATGGCTGGGCGTCGGCCTGCCCACGGCCAGCGGCGCGGTCGAGCGCGTCGAACGCCACGGCCTCGTCAGCCGGCAGCACCGCCTCGACGACCGCCGGGTCGTGGAGTGCCAGCTCACCGATGCCGGCCGGCATCTCATGGACCAGATCTCGGGCATGCGCCTGGAGGCCATGAAGGACGTTCTCGGCGTGCTCAACGAGGAAGAGCTGGCGCAGATGGCGCATCTCATCTCGGTCGTCGTCGAACGACGCGGACTGAAACCCGGATGAACGCCAACCCCTCGACGCGAGTCGTGATCAACGAGGAGTACCCCAGGCTCGCCTGAACCACAGATCGCACCGGCGCTCGGGCATGCCCGAGCGTGCCCGTTACCACCGCCAACCCGCCGCCGACATCAAGGAGTCAAGGAGCTACTCGTGATCCGATTGACACAACTGGCCGTATCGAAGCGAAGCGTGACCGTACTGATCACGCTCGGGCTGCTGATCGGTGGACTCTTCTCGTGGTCCTCGCTCAAGCAGGAACTGCTGCCCGACATCCAGCTTCCGATCGTCGTCGTCATCACGCCGCTCCCCGGCGCCAGCGCCCAGGACGTTTCGACGCAGGTCACAGAGCCGGTCGAACGCTCGATCGGGAACACCTCGAACCTGAAGACGATCGACTCGAGTTCCGTCAACAGCCTGTCCATCGTCGTGGCCATGTTTGAGTACGGAACAAACATCAAGGACACGCTGTCCACGGTCGACACGAATGTGAAGGCCTTGGGGCTGACGTCCACGTCCACGGTCGAATCGTTCGACATCAACGCCTTCCCGTCGTTGATCGTCGCGATTCGGAACACCGGTTCCACGACCCCGGAGCAACTCAACACGCTGGCCACCTCGACCATCGTTCCGTCTCTCGAGAGCATCGACGGCGTAAGCAAGGTCGACTTGAGCGGTGCCACTCAGACCCGCCTGGTGATCGATCTCGATCCCGCGAAGCTCGCCGCCGACAACATCTCGATCAGCCAGATCCAGGGCGTGCTTTCGGCCAACAACCTGATCCTGCCGGCGGGCTCGCTCCCGGTCAAGACCGGCGATACGACGATCTCGATCCCGGTTTCGGCCCAGCATCAGATCGCCAGCCTCGAGGAGCTCTCGGCGCTTGCGGTCGGCGTGAAGATGCCGGGCCCCGGTTCGATGACGGCCGCGCCGACCACGATCACCCTGGGAGACCTGGGGACCGTGGCCGAGGTGCCGGTCTATCCGACCGGCTACGCCGACCTCAACAAGTCCCCGCAGACCGGAGACGCCGGCGCAGCGCTGATATTGAGCATCTCCAAGAACGCCTCGGCCAACACGGTCGACGTGGTTCAGGCCGTCCAGAAGAAGCTGGATGAACTGAACGCGCAGGGCAGCGGCAGCTTCGAGATCGACACGGTCTCCGACTCCTCGAGCTTCATCATCGAATCTCGCGACAGTCTGGTCCGCGAAGGCCTCCTGGGCGCTTTCTTCGCGATCCTGACGATCTTCTTCTTCCTGCTGAGCCTGCGGTCCACGCTGGTGGCCGCCATCAGCATCCCGGTCTCGATCATGACCGCACTGACGCTCATGCTCGTCGCCGGAGTCACGATCAACATCATGACCCTGGGCGGGTTAGCGATAGCCGTCGGCCGGGTAGTGGACGACGCCATCGTCGTCCTGGAGAACATCTACCGGCACCGCAGCAAGGGCGACCCGATGCGCGAAGCGTGCATCTCGGGCACCCGTGAAGTCGCCAGCGCCATCACCAGTTCCACACTCACCACCGTTGCCGTCTTCCTGCCGCTCGGCTTCGTCGGCGGCCTCGTCAGTCAGTTCTTCCTCCCCTTCGCCCTCACCGTGACCTTCGCCCTGCTGGCCTCGCTCATCTGCGCCCTCACAGTCGTCCCGGTGATGGCCAGCCTGTTCATCGATCGCATCAAGCTCGATCCGGACGAGGGCCCGCAGCATCACGACACCTGGGTCCAGCGGATCTACACGCCGCTCCTCAAGGCCGCTCTCAATAGCCGCCGCAGCCGCTGGGGCGTCATCGGCATCGCCTTCCTCCTGGTCCTGGGAGCCGGCCTGCTGGTTCCGCACATCCCCACGCAGTTCCTCAACGCCGGCTCGCAGAAGCAACTCTCGGTCACGGTTTCGCCGCCGTCCGGCACGTCGTCGGGCGTGGTGCTGGAGCAGACTCGCCTCGTCGAGGCCAAGCTGCGCAACTTCTCTGAAGTCAAGCTCATCGAGGCGACGGTCCCGAGCGAGGGCGACACCGGTCTCTCCGCTCTGGCCGCGGCCTTCACGGGCGGGGCGGCCAACGGATCGACGATCGTCGTTGGTCTGGACAGCAGCACGAATCTCGATACGGAACAGACCAAACTCTCCGCGCAGCTGGCCCCGCTCCAAGCCGCGGGCTGGCAGATCCAGGTCGCCCAGAACAGCATGACCGGTGGCAGCTCGATCAGCGTCGTGGTGAGCGGCACCAATGCGACCGACGTGGCCAACGCCACGACAGTCGTGATGGCCAGCCTCAAGACCATGCCCGACCTGATCAACGTCAAGAGCGACCTTGCAACAACGAGCACGCAGTACGACATCGACGTAGACCCGAACAAGGCCATCCTCGACGGCACCAGCACCTACGGCGTCCAGTCCGAGGTACACAGCGCCCTGGTCGGCACCAAGGCCGGCACGCTGAACATCGCCGGAACTCCGACCGACGTCTACATCCAGGTCGACGCCAACCTGACCTCGCTCCAGGCCCTCTCGCAGATGCCGGTCGGCGTGGCGAAGATGCCGCTGGGCACCATCGCCACCGTCAAGGAGACTCAGACCCAGGCCCGGATCAGCCACGTCGGCGGCCATCCGGCCTCCACGATCTCGGCCGCACCGACCAGTAAGGACACCGGCGGCGTGTCGATGGAGATCCAGAAGGCCATCGACAAGCTCCAGGCCGACGGCAAGCTCGCCGGCGTGACCGTGACCCTTGGCGGCGTCACCGCCGAGATGAACGACGCCTTCAGCGGCCTGTTCGTCTCGATGGCAGTGGCCATCCTGCTGGTCTACCTGGTCATGGTGCTGGTATTCAACTCGCTCGTGGATCCTCTGGTCATCATGTTCAGCTTGCCGCTGGCGACGATCGGTGCGTTCCCCGCGCTCTTCCTGACCCAGCGCCCGATCGGAATCAGCGCCCTCATCGGGTTCCTGATGTTAATCGGGATCGTCGTGACCAACGCCATCGTGTTACTCGACCTGGTCGAGCAACACAGGCACCGCGGGATGCCGATGTACGACGCCCTGATCCAGGGCGGGCGGACGAGGGTCCGGCCGATCCTGATGACGGCCATCGCCACCATCCTGGCCCTGATGCCGCTCGCTCTGGGCCTTTCAGAAGGCGAGATCATCGCCTCCGAGCTGGCCACGGTCGTCATCGGCGGCCTGTTCACATCCACGTTCCTGACACTCATCGTCATCCCGGTCGTGTACTCGCTCGTCGAGGACGCGAAGGTGCGATCGCGCCTGACCCTGGGAATGGCGCCCGAGCACGATGGCGACACCATGGAGCCCGCCGCTTCGTAGCCCTCTCGACGTTCATACGGAGAGAGGCCGGCCGCTGAGGTCGGCCTCTCTCACTGTCTGGCGCGCGGCGGCGGGCTACTCGGCGGGCTACTCGGCGGCGGCGCCCAGTTCCGAGCGTGTCGGCCGCGGATCCGCGTCCTCCTCGCCGCCGGGGTCGGGGATGAGGAGCTGGGCCAGCACGGCGCCGGCGAGGTTGGCGACGACGGCGAAGACGATCGCCGCCTCGATCGAGACGCCGACGAGTACGCCGCCGATGGCCGCGCCGATCGGGAAGCCGGAGAAGTTGAGGTTCATCGAGACGGTGAACGCCCGACCCATCCAGGCCGGGTCCGTGCAACGCTGGCGGAGGGTGAACATCGAGATGTCCATCGGGCCGTTCACCAGACCGCCGAGCGCCATCGACAGCACGATGGGCACAAGCCCGGCCGGCCACAGGAGGATGGCCGTGGCAAAGACAAAGGCGAAGGCCGGCAGCACGATCAGGGTCTTCTCGCGGCCCTCGGTTCGCAGCCTGCCGGAGAGGAAGGCCGAGACCACGCCGAAGGCGCCCATCAGTCCGAACACGTATCCGACGACTTCCTGGCCCAGGCCAAGGCGGCGCAGGATGATGAGCGGCACGACGATCTGGATCACGCCGCCGCCCAGGTTCATGGTCGATAGCGAGATGGCCAGGGCCCGCAGCGTGCGGTTGTGCCAGGTGTAGACCAGGCCGAGCCAGGCATCCTTGAGGAGGTTGCCGGTCGATGCCACGTCCGTTCTGGGATCCGGCGCGCCGATCATCACGATCGCAGCGGCCAGGTATGAGGCGGCGATGATCGCCAGAGCGGCCTCGAAGCCGAGTATCTGGGCGAACACCGCGCCGAACGGGGCTCCGATCACGGTGGCCAGGACCCAGCCATTGGAGTCGACAGCGTTGACGCGTTCCCAGAGCGGCTCAGGTACGAGCAGCGGAAAGAGGCTGCGCAGGCCGCTGGAACTGAGCGGGCCGGTGATGGACGCAACCGCGGTGATGGCGATCAGCAAGGCCGCCGGCAGATTGCCCGAGACGGAGAGCCCGGCAACCAGAAGTAGCGCCGTCGCTGCGACGAGGAAGTCGAGGATGATCAGCCGGACGCGGCCGTGGCGATCGAGGAGCGCGCCGGCGATCGGGCTGATGACCATGCCCGGGGCGATGCTGGCGAACGCCACTGCGCCGGCGAGCTGAGGCGAGTTGTATCGCTGCAGCGCGAAGAGGATGACCACGATGCTGACCATCGACTGGGCGATGCGGGCGATCTGCATGGCCAGCAGCACTCGACCCAGCGAGGGCACGGCGAAGAGAGCGCGATATGAAGGTTCGGGCGCGACCGGTACGGCCACTGACAGGCTCCGCAAGCGCTATGGTCTGGATGTACGGAGCGTGCCACAGATCGGCCGTCGGCGCCGAAGGCTATTCGAGCCGGTGCCGGAGGATCAGGCCGAGCGTCCCCAGAGCGGGTCGACGACCATCGGCGTGCTGCCGCTGTACGCGGCCTGGGCCAGCGACGACTGGCTCTGCGGGTGCGCGGCGGTCGAGCTGGATGAACCGCCGGCGGTGCCGCCCGGCTTCGGAGTATTGACACCGATGAGTGCCAGCGCCTGCTCGGCGTTGGCATGGGTGAGATTCGTGAGCAGCGGCAGCAGGCTGGTGCCTGAGAAGATCCCGCCCGGGTCGGTGGACCCGCCGGAACCGCCGTACACGCCCCCCACGGAGTTGGGATCGACGCCCCACTGGCTTGTGGCGAGCTCGGCGTTGAGAGTGTTGGCGGACGCGGCGGCAGCCAGCGAGGCCGGCGGCAGACCGGACGCGGGGGACTGCGTCTGGGTCGCGGTCGCGGCGGTGCCGGCCAGGGCAGCCTGAGTCGCCTGCGTACCAAACGTGTCGACTGAACCAACTGCGCTCATGTCGGAATAGTCGGCTGCTCGGGCCCCAGCATTAGGGGTTTACCCCTAAAGTGTTGGCTCCTGTCACCACGTGCCCGCGGGGCTACGGCAGGTCGGCCTCCTCCGGCGGCGCCAGGTCGCCCGCGATCGTGCCGCCGCGGCCTCGGCGCCGGCGTCGGCGCAGGAGGAGCGCCAGCCAGAAGGCGAGGACCAGGGTCAAGCCCAACAGGCCCGCCGCCACGGCCGCCCGAAGCAACCCGACATTGGACGCAGCGTCGAACTCATCGATGGCCGACTGCGCCTCGCTCTGAGCCTTGCCGGGCTCGACGCTCTGAAGGTCGGCAAGGGCGTGCTTGATGGGAATGTCGATGTCGGTGCCTATCAGCCCGATCGTCTGCAGCAGGCTGTGGCTGCCGTCGCGCAGCCTGGTCGCGTGCGCGATCGTTCCGGATGCGTCGGACATCTTCTGCATCACGGACCGGAGTGCGTCCAGGTCGCCCTGGATCGACGCAGTCTCGAAATCCTTCTGGACCGCGGATCCGTTGGGCAAGTAGCTCGGGATTGTCTTCTCGACCGCATCCCGCAGGTCCAGGATTTGCCCGGCCGTGACAATAGCCGCCCCGGCCGGGTCAAAGTCCCAAGTTTGCATGGGCGCGCGGATGGCGGGCGCGATCGACCACGACCCGGCCCGCGTCGCCAGGGCGTGGTACGAGGCGCGAGCTTCGGACCGCGACGCCAGCGTGGCCGTGTCGAAGAGGCCGAAGCCGGCCAGGAGCTTCTGGACCATGTCTGGATCCGGGGCCGACGCCGGAACCATGCCCACTTCGTCGATCAGATCCAGAAGCTGGCGGACGGTGACTGGGGACGCGCCGGTGGCTGCCTGAGAACCCACTCCGTAAGCGGGCCGCCGAGCCGCGGCGGCGATCAATACGTCGCGGAAGTTGCCGGGCCCCATGGCTTTGGCGACCTCGGCGAAGAAGGCGCACGATGCGCCGACCTGCCAGTCGGCCACGTTCTGTTCCGCGATCGTTGAGGCGGCGTCGAGGGTCGCCCACGCGGCCAGGCTGGGATCGCCGGCGCCGGGATAGGCCGGCATCGCCGAGCAGGGCAGGTACTTGCCCGTGCCGGCGACCTGCTCGGCGAACGCGGCCAGGCCCTCATTCACCCACCGATCGGAGAAGAACGTCGAGTTGAACCAGATGCGGGCCAGGGCATTGGCCACGATGCTCGGACCGGCCGACTGCGGGATGTCGAGGGTGCGGGAGGCGGGATCGTATGAGATGCCGTTGTTGTTCAGACCGTCGTCGACTTCGGCGATCGCAATCGTGCCGCCGGGCGCGGTCAAGCCGGTGAGATCCTCGAGCGCCGGCACTTCAGCGGTGAGGCCGGATTTGACTGCGGCCAGCCAGCGGCTGTCGCCCGGTCGACCCTGGATGTCGAATGTCTGGCCGCCCGCCGTCAGCGTGATGACGGGCTGTTGGGCCAAGAGAACGGCAGCAGGGCGGTGGGCGCTCGCGGTTCCCGTCCCGGCCGCACCGGCCGGCACGTATCCCACGGCCAGGAGCAACGTGCCCGCCAGCATCGCGGGAGCGGCGAGGCGCAACGGCCGAATGCCCAACGAATCCCCTTCACGGCGACCGGCGTCGTTCTGACGCCGGCTCAAGGAGAGCGATTCTACCCGAGCGGAGCGCCGTGACACGCGAGCTGTCACCGCCGGGCGCTATCTTGGGGAGCGATGCAGCTAATCGGTGGCGTTCCAGTCTTCGCGGCCACGGATCTGGTTGGCTTCCTTGCCTGCGAGCATCTGGTCGGTCTGGAGCTTGCGGCCATGGCCGGGCTGGTCGACCGGCCGGTGCGGCTCGACCCGGAGATAGACCTGATTGCGATGCGCGGCCTGGAGCACGAAGCGCGGTATCTGGCCGACCTGGAACGCGGCGGCAAGGCGGTCACACGCATCGATGCGGGTGAGGCCGACGGCGCCGGAGCGACCCGTCTCGAGCGGCTTTGGGCGGCTGCGCAACTGACAGAGAAGGCGATCCGGCGGGGCGACCAGGTCATCTACCAGGCCACGTTCTTCGACGGCCGGTGGCTCGGCCTGGCGGACTTCCTGCTCCGAGTGGAGCGGCCCAGCGGTCTTGGCGCCTGGAGCTACGAAGTCGTGGACACGAAGCTGGCCCGCCACGTCAAAGCGTCGGCCCTGCTCCAGATCTGCTCGTACGTCGAGGGCCTCACGGCAATTCAGGGCACGCAACCCGCGTCGATGCACGTCGCGCTCGGCGGCAGCGCCAGGGCCGTCGAGGCTCACCGCGTCGCGGACTACATGGCCTACTTCCGGATGGTCAAGGCCGCGTTCGAGGCGCGGGTCACTGCCGACGGCGGATACTCCGCGGCGGCGTACCCGCCGGTCGGGACGTATCCGGAGCCGGTCGAGCACTGCGAGGTGTGCCGCTGGAAGCTCGTCTGCGAGGGCCGGCGGCGGGCCGACGACGACCTCGCGCTCGTGGCCAACGCCCCGGGCCGATTGCGGCGCGCGCTCAAGGCCTACGGCGTCTCGACGCGCCGCGGCCTCGCGGCGATGGCATTGCCACTGCCGGCGCCACTCGACGGCGTGGGCGGCGCGGCCCTGGCCAAAGCTCGCGCCCAGGCATCGCTGCAAGTTCGGGGTACTGACGCCGGCAGGGTGCTCTACGAGCTTCTGGATGTCACTCGACTACCCGACGGAACACTCGAACCGAATCGTGGGCTGACCAGCCTGCCCGAGCCGCGGCCGGGAGACCTGTTCTTCGACATCGAAGGCGACCCCTTCGCCCTCGAGGACGGCGTCGACTACCTGTTCGGGATTCTCGAACCGGGGCGAATCGGGCCGGACGGTGAGCCGACCTTCCACGCCTTCTGGGCCGTGGACGAGGACGGATCCGTCACTGCGGCGTCCGAAAAGCGGGCCTTCGAGGAGGCGATCGACCTGATGATGGATCGGCTTGCCGGCGACCCGGAGATCCACATCTATCACTATGCCCCGTACGAGACCACGGCGGCCGGGCGGCTAATGGGCCGCCACGCAACGCGCGAAGAGGAAGTCGATCGGCTCTTCCGCGGCCACGTCTTCGTGGACCTGTTCCGGGCGGTGCGGCAGGGACTTCGCGCCTCGGTCGAGAGCTACTCGATCAAGAAGCTGGAGCCGCTCTACGGCCTGACCCGTGACGAGAACCTGCGCGACGCCGGGTCGAGCATCGTGGCCTTCGAGAGCTGGCTGGCCGATATCGACACCATCTCGGCCGGGGCCAGATCGCCGCGGACGGACGAGATACTCCAGAGCATCGAGCGGTATAACCGTGACGACTGCGTTTCCAACTGGCTGCTGAGGGACTGGCTGGAGGAGAGGCGCCTCGAACTGGCCGGGCAGATGGGAGAGGTTCTACCGCGCCCGGCCGCCGATCGTCCGGAACCGGCGGCCGAGTTGTCGGAGCGTCTTGCCAACGTGGCCGGGATCGCGGAGCGACTCTGTGCCGGAGTGCCCGAGGCGCCTGCCGACCGATCGCCCGAGGAGGCGGCGAGGTGGCTTCTGGCCCAGCTGCTGAGCTGGCACAGGCGCGAGGACAAGTCATTCTGGTGGCGCTACTACCACCTCATGAACGAGCTGACCGACGAAGAGCGACTAGACGAGCGGGAGCCGATCGGCCGCCTGGAGCTGGTCGGTCGAGTGGGGGAGGCGAGCCGGTCGGTGGTCTATCGCTACCGGTTCCCGGAACAGGAACACGCGATCGATGTCGGGACGGGCGTTCGCGATCCCGCGACCGGCCGGTCACCCGGCATAGTCGTGGCGCTGGACGATGCTGCTTGCACGCTGGATCTGCGGCGCGGCCCAAAGAGCGACGGTCGGCACCCGACGTCGCTGGTCCCGTTCGACCACATAGATACCGGACCGCTGGAATCGAGCCTCCTCCGACTGGGCAGCTGGGTGGCAGACCACGGCATAGATGCCTCGGGCGAGTACGCGTCGGCCCGCGACCTGCTCCTGCGGCTACCGCCGCGCATTGCCGGCGGCGAGCCGGTCCGCCGCGACGACGAAACGGCTCTGGCGGCTGCGATGCGGGTCGGGCCGCTGCTCCGGACGAGCTGGCTGGGCGTCCAGGGCCCGCCGGGGTCCGGCAAGACCTATCTCGGTGCGGAAGTCGCGGTGGAATTGGTGCGTCGCGGCCTGAAGGTTGGGGTCACGGCCAACAGCCATAGG
This sequence comes from Chloroflexota bacterium, assembly GCA_003171035.1. GTDB lineage: Bacteria > Chloroflexota > Limnocylindria > Limnocylindrales > CSP1-4 > Fen-1039. Next base: position 13,758 of record PMXR01000018.1, on the reverse strand, counting down.
GTCATCGGCCATCTGCTGGACAAGATCGCCGAGCGCGCCGCAGCCGGCGGCGTGGCGGTGAGGATCGGGCAGAAAGCGGACGAGTCGGGCGCCTCGGCGTCGAAATCGGCCCGGCCTTTCAAGTCGTACCAGCAGTTGCGAGCCGCGCTGGACTCGGACGAGATCGACGTGGTCGGCGGGACGGCCTGGCTGTGGTCCCGGCCCGAGTTCGGTTCGGCCGTGGGTCTCCTGATCGTCGACGAGGCCGGTCAGCTGTCGCTGGCGAACACGCTCGCGGTCTCCGGGTCGGCCGCGAATCTGGTTCTGCTCGGCGACCCGCAACAGCTCGATCAACCCTTGAAGGGCACTCATCCTCCGGGGGCCGAAGCGTCGGCCCTGGGCCACGTCCTGGACGGGGAGTCGACGATGCCGCCGGACCTGGGCCTATTCCAGGAACGGACCCGCCGGCTGCATCCCGACGTCTGCCGTTTCACCTCGGAGGTGTTCTACGAGGGCCGCCTGGCTTCGGAGGAGTGGCTGTCGAACCAGGACCTGGCCGGCCCGGGCGAGTTGAGCGGCACCGGCGTCCGGTTCGTGCCTGTGGCGCATGCCGGCAACCGCGACGAGTCGCCGGAAGAGGCTGCGGCGGTTTCGCACCTGGTCGGGGAGCTGCTCGACGGTGGGGCGACCTGGACGGACGAAACGGGGCGGCGGCGGCCGTTGCGCCGTGACGACGTCCTGATAGTTGCCCCGTACAACGCTCAGGTCGCCGAGATCGGTCGCGCCCTGCCGGGAGCTCGCGTGGGCACGGTCGACAAGTTCCAGGGCCAGGAGGCGCCCGTTTCCATCTACTCGATGGCCACGTCCAGCCCGGACGAAGCGCCGCGGGGAATGGAATTCCTGTACAGCCTCAACCGCCTCAACGTGGCCACCTCCCGCGCCCGCTGCCTGGCGGTCGTGGTTGCCAGCCCCGCGCTGGTTCGCGTTCGTGCCCGGACGCCGCGCCAGATGCGTCTTGCCAACGCCCTGTGCCGATTCCTCGAGCTGGCGGCGACGCCGGAGACCGCCGTCGACCGCGCCTGACCCAGGGCCCTTGCCGGTCGCCATTCTGGCTTGCGGGCGCTGAATCCAAGCAGATTCCTCGCAAGGATCGCCGATTCGGGTGCAGTAGCGCACCATGACGACCGATGCCCCTTCGAGCAGCCTCATGTCGAATGGAGGCTAAGCCAGTCGGTCAAACGTGCAACCGCGGCTGGCAACAACGGCCTGTAGCTCGAACCAAGGTGTGTTGGGATGCAACGGGGCAACCTCAAGTCAACAATGCATAGCAGCCGTCTCGTTCTCGCCCGCCGGGGAGTCTACGTAGGCCTGCTCCCGGCACCAGTCTGCCTTGTCGCCGGGATCCTCATGTCCATTTCCGGCGCCGGATCGGTTGGCTCCACTGCGGCGACGCTCGGTCTCGGTATGGCGATCGGATGGGTCGCAACCTGGGCCATGTACGTTGCCACCGTGGCCAGACCGCTGGCGTTCATGGTCAATTCCACCATCGCGCAAGCGAACGCGGACACTGCAACCCTGTCGGATGGCATGACGGCGGTCGCCGAGGGCGACCTGACCCACAAGATCGAGATGCGGGCCAAGCCGGCGGTCGTGTTCGCTGCCTCTGAAGTCGAGCGGCTTGCGGAGGGTCTCGACCAGTGCATCTCAAAGCTCGCCGATTCGGCCGAACAGCTCAACAGCATGACCGACGAGCCTTGCCGCAGGCTGTTCTACCTAGGACCCGACGGCTATCTGCAGGGCCAGACCGGCGGCGAAGCCATGGGCAATGCGCTCGCCGGCAAGGGCCAGGTCCTGGTCGTGACACCGTCGATCCGCCACCTTGGCCTCGAGGTGCGCCGCAAGGGCTTCGAGGGGATCCTGCGCGAGCGGTTCCCCGGCATCGACATTGTCGAGACACTCGAGACTCTGGGCGAGGGGCCCAAGATGCGTGCGGCCACCGCCGCGGCACTGAAGCACCACCCTCGACTCAACGGCATCTTCGTGACGGTATCCGGCGGCAGCGTGGCCGCAGCCGTTGCCGACGCCGGGATGGCGGGCAAGCTGACCATCATCAGCCACGACCTGGTCGATGAGGCGATGCCCTTCGTCGCCAACGGGACAATCGCGGCCGCTATCGGCCAGGACCCATACGGCCAGGGCTATGACCCGGTCATCCACCTGTTCAACTACCTGGTGGCCGGCTGGCAACCGCCGAAGTCGCGGATGCTTACGGCCATGGACCTGATCACTCCCGCCAACGTCACCTCGTTCTGGAAGACGGGCAAGGGCGTCATGGAGTCCGATGCCATGGCCGCCAGACGACCCCGGCCCATGAGGGCTTCGCCGAAGCGTCTTCGGATCGCCGTGCTGGGCGTCGAGGATTCCCCGTTCTGGGAGCCGGTTCGCGCCGGCGCACTTGCCGCGGCCGAGGAACTCAAGGCCTACAACGCCCAGGTCGAGTGGATCGTCCCGGAGGCCAGCAAGGCCTTCGAACTCGGTCCCCGAAGCGAAGCCATCGAGTCTCTGTCGCACCAGGGCTGGGACGCCATCGCCACGCCCATAAACGACACCGGGCTGGTTGAAGCCATCAACCGTGCGGTCACCGCCGGCGTGGCCGTGGCCACCTTCAACTCCGAGTCGTCGAGCTTGCGCGGGCTGATGGATCAGCTATCCCATCGCGCCACCAAACTAATGGAAGTCAGCAGCGGCCTGGTCAGTTCGGCGGCGTCGTCCGGGACGGCCACGACACAGATCGCCGAGAACATCTCGCAGATGGCCGAAGCCGCCACGCACGAGGCCACGGCCATGACCCGTGCCAACGCCAGCCTCGAGCGGATCGCCGAGTCGGTCGATGCCATCGCCGGCGGTGCCCGCGATCAAGCCGAGGCGACAGGCAGCCTGACCTCGGCCGCCACGCACATTGCCGAGGCGGTCGTTGTTGCCGGTACCAGCTCGAAGACGGTGGTCAACTCCACGGTAGAGGCCGTTACCACGGCCGAGCGTGGATCGGAGTCCATCCGCCAGACGCTGCAGCAGATGAAGTCGATCGAGACCGCGGTCGACACGTCGGCAGTCACGATCCAGGAGACCAACGCGCGAGCCCAGCAGATCGGCGAGATCGTCGGCACGATCGAAGACATCGCCGCGCAGACCAACCTCCTGGCCCTCAACGCGGCCATCGAGGCCGCACGAGCCGGGGATCAGGGCAAGGGCTTCGCGGTGGTGGCCAGCGAGGTCCGCAAGCTCGCCGAGAAGTCGGCGGCGGCAACCAAGGAAATCGGGGCCATCATCACGAACATCCAGGCCAGCGCCCAGCGCGCCGCCGAGGCCATGGACGTGGCCATCCAGAAGGTTCACGACGGATCGTCGCTGGCTCAGCATTCGGGCGAGGCTCTCGACCAGCTTCTCGAATCGGCCAAGGAGACCCGCCGCCAGACCGGCGAAATGGCCGCCGCCAACCAGACCGTCACCGACGTAATGGGCGATCTGACGTCTGCCATCGACAGCGTGTCGACTATCACGACGGCGAACCTGGAGCGATCCGAATCGGCTGCCGCCAGCATCCGCGAGACCCTGGAGAGCGTCGAAAGCGTCGCCGCCATCTCGGAGGAGAACGCTGCATCGGCCGAGCGCGTTGCGTCATCGACGGTCCTGGTTTCACGCCAGGTCCAGGACGTCAACGATGCCGCGACCGAGTTGACCGGTATCGCCCGCGAGCTGGAAGGCTCGGTGGCGCGGTTCAAGCTCACGTCCGACGAGGATGACGCGGCGCCCGCCGCCGCCCCGGTCGCGACGGCCCCGAAGGAAATCGCCCCGGAGACCACGCGCCGCCGAAGCAAGGCCGCCTGAGCCTCTCCGCGCCGGGCGCCGACGGGTCTCGCCGCGCCTCGCCGCGCCTCGCAGTGCGGCCTGCGCCGACCGACCCCGGGTCGGCAGTCCAAGCACGGGTTACTCTATCGGCGATGTCGGCCGGCATGTAGTCCAGCGGCCGGCGACGTGGAGGTCACCGTGGAATACCGCAGGTTGGGCAAGACCGGCCGGGACGTGAGTGCGATCGGTTTCGGTGCCTGGGCCATCGGCGCCGACTGGGGCGAGGTTGACGACGCGCAGAGCCTTCGAGCCCTGCATGCAGCGGCCGAAGCCGGGGTAACCCTGATCGACACTGCCGACGTCTACGGAGACGGCCACAGCGAGAAGGTCATCGCGCAGTTCCTGGCCGAGCGGAGCGGCGAGCGATTCTTCGTCGCCACGAAGATGGGGCGCCGAGCGCCCCTAGACATGGCCCTATACACGCCGCAGACGTTCCGGAGCTGGATCGATCGCAGTCGCGACAACCTGCGCATGGACCGGCTCGATCTGGTTCAGCTGCACTGCCTGCCGACGAGCATCTACTACAGCCCGGAGATCTTCGCCTCACTCGACGACCTGGTTGCTGCTGGCGCGATCGCCAACTACGGTGTCAGTGTCGAACGCGTCGAAGAAGCGCTCAAAGCGATCGAATTCCCCGGCGTCGCGACCGTCCAGATCATCTACAACATGCTGCGCCAGCGGCCGGCCGACCACTTCCTGGCCGAAGCGAAGCGGCGCGATGTCGGCGTCCTGGCGCGAGTCCCGCTGGCATCCGGACTGCTGACGGGCAAGATGACCCGCGAGACGCATTTCGACACCACGGACCACCGCCTCTACAACCGCCACGGCGAGGCCTTCGATGTCGGCGAGACGTTTGCCGGAGTCGACTATGACGCCGGTCTCGCCTTTGTCGAGGAACTGCGTGCGCTGGTTCCCGGCGGGGCATCGATGTCGCAGATGGCGCTGCGCTGGATCCTGATGTCCGAAGGCGTGACGGCCGCGATCCCGGGCGCCAAGTCGCCCGAACAGGCGAGGTCCAACGCCGCCGCCGCGGACATTGCCGCCGTCGAACCCCAAACGCTCGATAGGATCCGGGCCATGTACGAAGAAAGCATCAAGCCGCTGGTTCACCAGCGTTGGTAGGTCGATCCGCGGCCGCGGCCGCCCGCTCCGGTCAGGAGTGGGGCAGCCGCTCGTACAACTCGCGGTAGACCGCCGATCGCTCCACGTACAGGCGGGCGTTGGCCGGAATGGGCTCCATGACACGGGTGTCGCCGGGAAGCGGCCACGTCGACTTGGTGGTCGACGGTGCGATCCCAGCCGCCACGGCACCCAGCAGTGCGGCACCGCGCCCCGACGCATGTTCGGTCGCGCCCAGGGTCACGGGCATGTTGAGCACGTCGGCGATGATCTGCTGCCACAGCTTGTTCACGCCGCCGCCCGCGACGACCCCGGTTTTGGGATCGAGGCCCAGCCCGCGCATCAGGTCCGTGCCCTGACCGAGCGCGAAGGCAACGCCTTCCAGAACTGCCCTGGTCATCTCTGCGGGGCCGTGGTTGATGCGCATCCCGATCAGCGCACCACTGGCCGAGGGGTCGAAATGGGGCGTCCGTTCACCGCGAAGGTAGGGCAGGAAGAGCAGCCCGTCGCTGCCGGCTGGAACCTTGGCAGCTGCCGCGAGCAATTCGCGAGCGCCGTTCGGGTCGCCGGGCTTGAGCAGCCGCACGACCCAGTCGAGCGAGGCGGCCGCCGACAGGATGGCGGCCATGACGCACCACTGGCCCGGAACAACGTGACAGAGGCCGTGGAGACGACCCTCCGGGTCTATCCGGGGCGATGCCACCGGCGCCAGAACCTGACCACCGGTACCCAGCGAGATCAGGACGGTGCCGTTGGACCCGGCCTCGCTCGCGAGACCCAGGCCAAGCGCGGCCGTGGGGGCATCGGCCCCGCCGACGGCAACGGCGATTCCGGCCGGCAGGCCCAGCGCCCGCGCCGCGTCCTCGCGCAATCCACCGGCCAGCGCCTCCGATTCGCGCAGGGGCGCCAGAAGAGCACGATTGATCTCGAGCCGGCGGCAAATCTCGTTGGACCAGGTTCGGGCGTGCAGGTCGAAGAGCAGTGTGGCGGAAGCGTCGGATACGTCGCCGCCGATCTCGCCGGTCAGGCGGGCGCGCAGAGCGTCTTTTGGCTGCACGATCCAGCTGGTCTTGGCCATGACCTCCGGCTCGTGCCGCGCCACCCACATGATCTTCGGGGCGGTGAAGCTGACGTTGGAGCGATTGCCCGTCAGGGCTACCAGTTCCTCGCGCGAGATTCGCTGTTCGATCTCGGCGGTCTCGGCCTCGGCACGACCGTCCGACCACATGATCGCCGGCCTGACGGGCGACCCCTCGGCGTCGAGAAACACGGCGCCGTGCATCTGGCCGGTCATGCCGAGTGCCTCAATCGTGGCGCCTCGGAGCGCCGGACGGGCCAGCAGTTCCGACATCGCCAGTCGAAGCGCGTCCCACCAGCGGTCGGGATTCTGCTCGGCGAAGCCGGCTCGCCGCGATTCCGTGGAATAGGAGGCCATGGTCACGCCCAGGGATTCGCCGGAATCGTCGAGCGCAAGCAACTTGACCCTCGACGATCCCAGGTCGATACCGATCGAGACGCGCACCTGTACCTCCGTGACGACGGAAAAGTCTGAGCCCCTCGTTACTAGCTTACCGCGCGGCCGGCTTCTAGGAGCGCTGGAAGTAGGTGTCGCGTTCCCACGGCGTGACCTGGCGTCGGTAGGTCTCCCACTCGAGGGTCTTGGCCGTGCGGAACAGCTCCATCAGCTCACTGCCCAGGGCGGCCATGATGACGTCATCGTCCTCCAGGGCGATGAGCGCCTCGCCGAGCGATGCCGGCAGCGGCTTGGTGACGCTGTGGCCGCTCGCGCCGAAGCCGTGTTCCAGCTCCTCAAGCGGCGGGCCCAGCTCACAGCCACGATCGAGGCCGTCGAGGCCGGCCGCGAGCATGGCCGTGTAGGCCAGGTATGGGTTGCAGCTCGGATCCGGTAGTCGCAGCTCGAGGCGGGTGCCGAAGACTTCGTCGGCCGACGCGTTGCCGCGAACCGGGGTTGGGACGCGGATCAGCGCGCCGCGGCTGTGCCGCCCCCAGCTGCCGGCGACGGGGGCCTCGTAGCCGGGCACGAGGCGCTTGTACGAGTTGACGACCGGGGCCACGAGCGCGCACATCCCCGGGGCGTGGTCCAGTTGGCCGGCCAGGAACGCCTTGGCGATCGCCGACAGCCCATAGGCGTCGCTCGGGTCGTCGAAGACGCTGCGGCCCGATCGATCGACCAGCACCTGGTGGGTGTGCATGCCCGATCCCGCGGCGTCGGCCAGGGGCTTGGGCATGAACGTCGCCTGCATGCCGCGGTCGCGCGCCATCTCCTTGACCGCCGGCTTTAGCGTCGTGACCGTGTCCGCCGATACGAGCGCCGGCTGGAGTGGCAGGTCTAGCTCGAACTGGCCGCTGGCCACTTCGTGATGGCTGGATTCGACGTGAATACCGATCGCCTCCAGACCGGCCACGATCTCCAACTCGACCCGGCGCGAGCGGCCGCGGCTACGTTCGAAATAGCTGCTCGGGTCGTCGGCCAGGGGCCCGATCGCGTCGGCGGGGAACAGGAAGAACTCGATCTCCGGGGCGACCAGGTAGCCCAGGCCGGCCGATTCCGCCTGATCGAGGAGCGCGCGCAGTGTGCTGCGGCCGTCGCCGGGATACGGCTCGCCGTTCGGTGTGACGACTTCGCAGATGAGCCTGGCGCAGGTCACTCCCGCCGGCTCCATGACGGAGAAAGTCGTCGGATCCGGCCGCAGGTACATGTCCGACTCGACCTCGCGAGCCAGCCCCTCGATGGCGGAACCGTCGAACCACTCCCCGTCGGCCAGCACGGCCGCGATACGGCGAGCCGGCACGGCCACGGTCTTCACGGCACCGGTGACGTCGGCGAACTGCAGCTCGACCTGCTGGACCCCGGCTTCCTTGATGCCGGCCAGGACCCGATCGACCGCCCGGCGGTCCGCGTCGCCGTTGGTGACCCGAGCGCCGGCGGGCGCCGGGGCGGGCGAGGCGCCGTCGCCTGGCGAGCCGGCGTGATCGCCTGGCGAGTCGGCGTGATCGCCGTGAGATGGTCCTGTGGTGTGAGGCATCTGGTCTCTCCCGGGCGGTTCTGGGGCGCTCGCGCGGCTGCTAGTGGGCATGGTTGATGAGGTATGCCAGCACGAGGAGGAAGATGCTGGCGGTGAGGAAGGCGGCGCTGATGGCGAAGATCAGCAGGATCAGCCGCAGGTCGGAGTTGCCCGGCGGCTGAATCGTTTGTTCGTCGCCGAAGATGAATTGCGACAGCGACAGGTCGCGCCACATTTTGAGATCAGACAGCAACGAGGTGGCATCCTCGTACCGCTCGTCCGGGTTCTTGCGCAAGCACTTGCGAACGATCCCTTCGATCGGCGGCGGAACTGCCGAGTTGATCTCGTGGAGTGGGGGAACGGGGGCGCTGATGTGCTGGCTCATGACCGACAGGGCGTTGTCGCCCTCCCACGGGACACGGCCGGCCAGCATCTCGTAGAGCATCACCCCAATGGCGTACACGTCCGAACGGGCGTCGCCGCGCTTGCCCTGGATCTGTTCGGGCGACATATAGTCCGGCGTTCCCAGGGCCGTGGAGAACCACCGCCACGTAAGCCTCCGAGCGCCGGCCATGAATGCCACGCCGAAGTCCGTGACCACGATCTGGTCCTGGGCGGTAACCAGAACGTTCTCCGGCTTCAGGTCGCGGTGAACCACGCCCTGGGAATGGGCGTGAGCCATGGCCGAGGCCAGCTGCTCGCCGAAGTCCACCGTCTGGTCGACCGAGAGATGCTTCTCCTTGGCCAGGAGTGCTCGCAGCGTCTGGCCTTCGACATACTCCATGACCATGTACGGCCGGCTGCGATCCGAGGTGAATTCGATCGGGCCTTGAATGCCGGGGTGGTGCAGGTGCTTCGAGATCTCCAGCTCCCGGCGGAAGCGATCGAAGGTGGAGACGTCGCCCATGATCGACTCGTGAGGGCACTTGAGCACGACCCGTCGACCGGTCCCGTCCTCGGCCAGGAAGACATCACTGAAAGCGCCGTGGCCGATGGCCTCGACGATGGTGAACTGATCCAGCTTCGCGCCCGGCTGGAGCTCGGCCGTGGTCACGAGAACAACCTCCGCCATCCTTGCGGCGTCTCGAGCCGCTGCCCGGCCTCTCGCACGCGGATGACCATGGCCGTCGCATTATCGTCGCCGCCACGCTCCAGGGCGAGGTCGATCAGCTTTCGGCAAGCGCCGGCCACGTCGAGTTCGAGCGCGCTCGCGATCTCACTGGAGGTCACGTTGCTCCACAGCCCGTCGGAACAGAGCAGGAAGCAGTCGTCCTGCTCGACGCGCTCGCTTCGGATTTCGGTCCTGACCGTGATGTCGCCGCCGACCGAGCGCGTCAGGGCGTAGCGGGCGGGGTGCTCGATCGCCTGCTCTTGCGTGATGATGTGCATCCGCAGGAGCTCCATCACCTGGCTGTGGTCGGTGGTGAGCAATTCCAGTTCACCCGAGCGGCGGCGATAGACGCGGCTGTCGCCGACGTGGCCCAAGTGTGCCTCGCCGGGTGTGATCACCAGAGTGCTCAGGGTGGACTGCATCTTTCGGCCTCCCCGGCCGGAGATCGCCGCGTCGAGAATCTCATGGTTCGCCCGGTTGAAGGCGTCCCGCAGGATGCCCGGAATCCGGGCCCCGCCGGTTATGCCCTTCTGGGCCTGGGTGAGAATCGCCTCTACGGCCATGCCGGCTGCGACCTCCCCGCCACCGTAGCCGCCCAGTCCGTCCGCAACGGCGAAGACGAGACCGAGATCCGACACCAGGGTAGTTTGGGTGAGGGCGTGCTCCGAGGCCGGCGTGACGTATGGCGCGTCGCCATCCAGGGCCACCCAGCCGAGCCTGTCTTCATTGTGCTCGCGGACATGGCCGATGACGGTGAGGCCTGAGTATTCGACGGCGAGGGATGCTGTCACGGCTTGCATATCATGTCAGGCGCCTCACTGTCGTGACGGCAATCATCTCTTCCTCTGACCTGGTGAAACCGCGCCGACGCGGAAAGCCGTCGGCGCGGTTTGAGGCTGCGACTGGCGCGAGTTACCGGAACTCGGGAGACTTGATCGCTGGTGGCTTGACCAGCAGGCTGGTCTTGTTCGCTACCGAGTTGAAGATGAGCCACACGGCTCCGACAACGATCCAGATACCCACGATAGCGAGTGCAATCAGGGTGTCCGTTTGTGTTGAACCACCGGCCGACACGCTCATGATGACGATGCCTACGAGCATGCCCAGGTTTGCGAGAAGGCCGAGGACCGGGATGATCACATGTTTGACGACGTTTCTCTTGTGTTCGTGACCGAAAGCCACCAACACGAGCGCGCAGGTCATCCCGTATACGAGGAATGTTCCGGTGTTGCTGGCAAGTGTGATCTGCAGCAAGTTGTCGGCCGACAGGACCGCGTAGCCGCCCAACACCGCGGAGACGATGGCGAGAGCGATAACGCCGTAGTGGGGGGTCGCATGGCGGAAGTGGAGCATTCCGAGGATGCCGGGCACTTCCTTGTCGCGGCCCATGACGTAAGTGATCCGAACGCCGGTGTTGAGGCAGGCGAGCGTGGTGCCGATGAGAGCGATGAGCACGGTCGCTGCCAGGATGATCACGAGCGGGAAGCCGGTGCCGCCCAGCATGGTGTCGCCGATCTGCCGNNACGTACTCGATGACGTAGGCGACGCCGCCCTGAATGGCCAGCGAGAGCAGGATTGCGCGGCGCACGTCGCGCTTGGGATTGATCGCCTCACCGCCGAGCGCGGTCACCGACTCGAAACCGACCAGGAGCAGGATTGCGATCGTGCCCTGGAAGATGACGTTGGTGAAGTTGTGAGGCAGGACCACCGATGCGAGTCCCGAGTGGGCGTAGGCGAGGTCGGGATGCGTAAGGCGGAAGAGGATAGCGAGAATTCCGAAAGCGACCAGCGCGGTCAACTGGATGGCGTTGATGACGACGGCCGTCATCGTCGATCCGGAAATGCCGCGGTAGGCGATCAAACCAACCACTGCCGAGAAGATGAAGGCAGCGGCAATTTCAAGCGGCTGGTTGAGGACCACGCCAAACTGCCCAAGAATGAAGACGAGCAGAGTCGCTGTGAATGCGACCATAATGCCCGGGTAGATCCAGTAGTAGAGATGCGAAATCCATCCAACGACAAACTTCGCAAGCCGAGCGAACTTGTAGTGGATTTGTTCTTCTCGCCCCAAGAACGCGGCTTCGGCAAAGTAGTAGGAAGAACCGGCTCCCGCCTCGGGATATAGGTTGGCCAGTTCTGAATACGACAGCGCAGTCAAGAAAGCGAGCACGAGAACGAACAACAAACCGGGGACCATGTCGAAAGCGGTGGTCGCTCCGCCATTCTGTTGGACGACCTGTGCCTGAAACGTCGTCCACAGAAACGCACCCGGCGCGATGAGCGCCATAGCGTTAATTGTCAGCCCGGTCATCGTCAGGGTTCGCTTCATTTCGGTCCCTGGCGCGGCGGCCATTGCGGTCCTCCTGTTCGCGCACAGCTGGTACGCCTATGCCCGGCATTCGGCCGGAGGTCTTGTGTGCGTGATTGGAGAATCTGCGATTCGCCGGCGCAATACAGCAGCGCGGCCGTATCAGATTGGAATCGGTGCGGTTGCGCGTCGCCGCCCGGCAGTTGCGGCGGGGCTGCTTTAGAGTTGCCCCGAGGTTGCGACGCGTCAGGTGGGACCTATTGCCGGCTAATGCGCGAAGGTTGCCAGGGCGATGGCGGAAGTCGGGCCGGAGAAGCAGATCACTGCCCCGCTGTCATTGACGGCCACCTCGCCGCCCGTGATCCGGAGTGACGCCACTTCCGGCGGTAGCGGCGCAGTTGAGATCCCAGGTACCGTGCTGCTCACCGTTCCGAGCCACGGCTGGCCGGCCGGGTCGGAGCCAAGAACCACCGCATCGTCCGTCAGGGTGGCGATCGAGTACACGTTGCCGGCCTTGATGAGGTTCGGCGCCGAGTCGAGCGGGTACCACCACAGCCCCGAGCCCGTCCCAACCAGGGCGCCTTGCGAGGTCGCGCCCGCGGCGCTGGGCCGATCGGTCGGGCCGACGCCGGTTTGCCGCCACGATGCCCCCTCGTCAGACGACTCGAACAGCTTGCCCGGCGTCCAGCCGAGGAGACGGCCCGTCGAATCGAACGCCAGCGGCGTGACGGCCGAAGCTCGGGCGCCCCAGGTGGCTCCCGAATTCGTGCTCGAGTAGAGAGTCGCGGAACCATATGCGAGCAGCGCGCCTGGATGCGCCGGATCAAAGGCCTGCCATGCCGGTGGTGAGGAGCCGTCTCCCGGCAGAGTCCCCTGCGACCACGTGCTGCCACCGTCGTTGCTGCTGAAGCGCCCCAGATCGCAGTAGTCGCCGAGGCCGGCAACGTAGGCATTCGGCGACGACGGATCGCCGGCGATCGACTCGACATGCCCGGCGCGCGCCCCGACCCAGGACGTCTGGCCTTGCCAGTCCACGACGCCGACGACGTCCGGCAGGCAGTCTCTGGACGAGGCGTGCCAGATGGCGGCCGGCGCAAAAGAAACGATCAGGGTCCGCTGGGTCGATCCAGCGTGGACCCCCTCGCCGGCGATCCCTGCCTGCAGGATCGAGACGCCGGTGATCGTCAGTGGCGATGAGGGGTCGCTCGTGGGATCCGCGCCGGCGACCGAACTTGATCTGACGTTGACCACGCTGGCCAGAGCCACTACCAGCGTCAGCACCAGCATTGCCATGAACGTGTTGAACGCGAAGCCCCAGCCGTTTGCCCCGGCCGGTCGGGCGGCGACGGCGGCGCGAGCCTCCGCGTCGCGCCCTCCCTGCGCCAGCCGCAACCTGAGCGGAAGGGGCGCCGGGTCGCCGGGGTCGCGCCCTGAATACAGTGCCCGCAACATGTCGGCCACGGCCAGTGGCTCGGCCGCCGAGCCGGCGGCGCCTAGCCGGGTGATGAGCTCCTCCACCGCCGCGGGGGCCGCGACCGCCGCATCGGCCTCGGCCGTTGCCGGCAAACCGAAGGTGCGGGCAAGGTCAACCTGGCGGGCGGCATCCAATTCGGCGAGCGCGGACTCGAGCGGCGAAGACCGTGGTGGGCCGCCGCCGGCCGAGCCGATCGCCTGATCGAGGGCGGCGTCCAGCCGCCGGCGGAAGAGGTCGTCCAGTGCGGCCGCCGTTGGAGCGCCGGCCGTCCACGCCGCAATGGTCGAGTCGTGGACAACCTCCGCTGCCCCGATCGGGTCGTCGAGGGTCATGGCCGCGAGCCTGTAGGCGCGCGACAGGTTGCGGCTCAGGAAGTCGTGGAAGTCGCCGGAGTCCGCAGGCGATACAGCCGCGCCGACGCCGGTCTGGACCCGCTGGCCGAGCATGTCGAGCTATCCGCTCCTGGTTGCGGCCGCTCCGTCGCCCCGGTTCGGGGTCGGGACGGAATAGTTGAGTGAGCGACTACTCTATATCACTTCGGGTAGGTGCCGGTGTCTTACGCCGCCAGGTCGCGTCTGTCGAAGGCGATCAACGACACGATCAGGAAGAGGACCGTGGCGCCGATCAACACGGCGGCGTCTCCCAGGTCGATCCCGTTCCGAAGCGGATCGTTGCCCATGTAGTACTTGAAAGGCGAGATCCAGCGGATCGAGTTGAGACCATCGACGATGTTGGCCAGGCCGTCGATCAGATAGGTGACCACGAGCAAGCCGACGGCGACGCCTATCGCGGCGCCGCGGTTGCCGGTCGCGGTCGAGATCGCCAGGGCCAG
>PMXR01000111.1:4833-5802 GCA_003171035.1 Chloroflexota bacterium | reverse complement strand
TGCATGTTCGAGCCCATGAGGGCTCGGTTGGCGTCGTCGTGCTCGAGGAACGGGATCAGCGCCGTGGCCACCGAGACGACCTGCTTGGGCGAGACGTCCATGTATTCGATGGCGTTCGGCCGAGCTTCCGGGAACTGGTCGCGGTAGCGGCAAGGAATGCGGTCCTTGACGAAGTGGCCCTGGGCGTCGAGCTGGGCGTTGGCCTGCGCGACGTGGTGCTCTTCCTCTTCGTCGGCCGCGAGGTATTCGATCTCGGCGGTGACGACCGGGCGGATCTGGAAGGCCTGGGCCTTCTGGCGCTTGAGCTCCGCGATGCCTTCATCGTTGAACTTGTCGCCGGCCTTGAGGATGACCTTGCCGTCCTTGCCGATCAGGTCGACACCGGTTTCGTGCTTGGCGATATCCGGGTCGTCCCAGGCGATCGTGCGCTTGACCTTGCGGTATGGCGTCTCGATGAAGCCGTAGGGGTTGATCCGGCCGTAGGTGGCCAGCGAGCCGATGAGGCCGATGTTCGGGCCTTCAGGCGTTTCGATCGGGCAGATACGGCCGTAGTGGCTGTGGTGGACGTCGCGGACGTCGAACCCGGCGCGCTCGCGCGACAGGCCGCCGGGGCCCAGGGCCGAGAGGCGCCGCTTGCTGGTCAGCTCGGCCAGAGGGTTGGTCTGGTCCATGAACTGGCTGAGCTGGCTGCCGCCGAAGAACTCCTTCATCGCCGCCACGACCGGGCGGATGTTGATGAGGGCNNCCGACGCGGAAGGCGTTCTGGATCAGCTCGCCGTTGGCGCGGATGCGGCGGTTGCCGAGGTGGTCGATGTCGTCGGCGATGCCGAGGCCACGGTTCAGTTCGATGAGGTGACCGACGATGGCGGCGATGTCCTCACGAGTGATGATCCGCTGCTCGCGGTCGAGCTCGATGCCCATCCGCTCGACGACCGGTCCGAGCTTCTTGTTGAACTTGTAGCGGCCGAC
>PMXR01000111.1:0-4789 GCA_003171035.1 Chloroflexota bacterium | reverse complement strand
CAGGGCGTCCTGCTGGGTCTTGGCCAGGTCCTTCTCGAGCGTCGAGGCGATGTACTGATGCTCGGGGTCGCTGTCCACGGTGGCGAACAGGGCGCTGATCTGGTCGTTCTGCTCGTAGCCGACGGCGCGCAGCAGGGTCGTCGCGGCGATCTTGCGCTTGCGGTCGACCTTGACCGAGAGCAGGTCTTTGTTGCTGGTCTCGAACTCGAGCCAGGCGCCGCGGTTCGGGATGACCTTGGCGGAATAGAGCGTCCGGCCGCTGGTCGGATCCTCGACTGCGCTGTAGTAGACGCCGGGTGAGCGGACGAGCTGTGAGACCACGACCCGCTCGGCACCGTTGATGATGAAGGTGCCCTGCTCCGTCATGAACGGGAAATCGCCCATGTAGACGCGCTGGCGCTGGATCTCGCCGGTCTCCTTGATCAGGAGCTCGACGTTGACGTACAGCGGGCGGCTGAAGGTGAGGTCCTTCGTCCGGCACTCGAGTTCGTTGTACTTGGGCGCACCGAACTCGTAGTCAAGGAAATGGAGTTCCATCACCTTGCCGGTGAAGTCCTTGATCGGACTGATTTCGTCGAAAAGCTCCCGCAGCCCGTTGCCGACGAACCAATCGAATGACTTCAGCTGGAGTTCGATCAGGTTCGGTATTTCGAGGACTTCGGGGATCCGCGCATAACGGCGGCGAAGCATACTCGCGGTAGGGCGAGGGGACTCAGCGACAGACAGCATGAACCGCTCCTTGACGGAGGAGAAAGGGAAGGGCCGCGCTCACAGAAGGAGTAGGATACCGCGCTTTACGCAGATGTCAAATTGGCGCGCCGAGGCAAACCCCGACGCAAGCCCGAATCCGCGAACAGCGAGTAGGGCGGCTTGCGCCGCCCTACTCTACCAGATGGGGCTACTTGATCTCGACCTTTGCGCCCACTTCTTCGAGGGCGGCCTTGATCTTCGCAGCCTCGTCCTTGTTGACGCCTTCCTTGACGGGCTTCGGGAAGCCGTCGACCAGGTCCTTGGCCTCCTTGAGGCCCAGGCCGGTCAGCTCGCGCACAACCTTGATGACCGGGATCTTGTTGGGCCCGATCTCGGTCAAGGTCGCAGTGAACTCGGTCTGCTCCTCGACCTCGGCGGCGGCAGCGGCCACGGGCGCGGCAGCGGCAGCGCCGGCGAAGGCGACCGGGGCAGCGGCGGTGACGCCGAACTTGTCCTCGAAGGCCTTCTTGAAGTCGGAGAGCTCGAGGACGGTCATGGATGCGAAGGCCTCGAGGATTTGATCCTGAGTCAGCTTTGCCATTTGATCGATTGCTCCTTTGGCGTTCGGACTCTAGAGCCCGAGTGATGTGTCTACTGGTCGGCGGGCGACTTAGCGGCTGACCCGAGCAGTCGTCGCGAAGCGGCGACCGTCAAGGTCAGCGGCCGCTAGGCCGCTGACCCCTTATCAGCGAGGGCCTGCACCAGGCCGGCGATGTCCCGCAGCGGGGCATCGAACAGACCGGCGACATTGGCCATCGGCGCGGCAATCGCGCCGGCGACCTGGGCCAGGAGAACGTCGCGACCGGGAAGCTGGGCCAGGCGGGTGACGCCTTCGGCGTTCACTACCTGAGTCCCGATGATCGCGCCGGTGACCTTGATCATGCGGTGCGTTCGGAACGCTTCCAGGACTGCCTTTGCAGCCGCCCCCTCGTCGCCCTTGACGAACGCGACAGCGGTGGGACCTTCGAGCAGGATGGCCAGGGCATCGGCCCCGGCGTTCTGCGCGGCGATCTTCATCAGCCGGTTCTTGACGACACGGTACGAGACGTTCTGCTTGCGCAGGTTACGACGGATCTCGCCGAACTCGGAGACCTTGAGGCCGCGGTATTCGGAGACGATCATCGCCGAGCTGGACCGAGCTTCCTCGGTCAACTCTGCGATGGTCTCGCGCTTGGCCTCGGTAGGCATGTTTGACCTCCTTGGGTTGCTGCACGCAGCCGGCGTACGACGGTGGGCGAATGCGGCTGCGGCCGCATTCGCCTTGCGAGAAACCTCCGGTTTCTCGTCGTGCCTCTGCGGCGTGCCGCCTGTGCCCCGTGGATCAACCCACGAAACACGACGCCCCTGACGGCTCATCGCCTACAGGGGCGCGCCCACCCACGCGGATGGAGGCTTGGTCCCTGCCTCGGCGTGGGGCGACGCCCTGCGGTCGTCGCCTTAAGAGAATGCTGCGCATTCTCCGGTGGCTTTGACCCATGACGCTCGCGATTGAGCCCGAAGGCCCACGCTGTCTGCGGCGGTCCGTCGTATTCAGTTTTGAGGCGCCACTCCGTCCCGTGACGGCGGCGTCACTGGTTCGGGTGCGTTGCCGCAGCCGAACCGTATGTAGTGTGCCGCGCTATGACGCCGCGGCGATGGCCAGGACGGCCGGGATGTCGATGCGGATGCCGGGCCCCATCGTGGGGGTGATCGTCAGGGTCCGCAGGTACTGTCCCTTGGCGCCGGTCGGGCGGGCGCGGTTGATCGCGTCGAGGAGCGTCACCATGTTGTCGACGAGCTGCTGCGCCTCGAAGCTGGCCTTGCCGAACGGGACGTGAATGATGCCGCCCTTGTCGACCTTGAACTCGACGCGGCCGGCCTTGACTTCCTTGATGGCCCGCTCGAGGTCGAAGGTGATAGTGCCCGACTTGGGGTTCGGCATCAGGCCCTTGCGACCGAGGATGCGGCCCAATCGGCCGACCATGCCCATCACGTCGGGGGCGGCCAGAGCGACGTCGAAGTCGGTCCAGCCCGCCTCGATCTTCTTGACGAGATCCTCGGCGCCCACTTCATCGGCCCCGGCGCGAAGTGCCTCCAGGCCCTTCTCGCCCTGGGCGAAGACGACGACCCGCACGACCTTGCCGGTGCCGTGGGGCAGCACGACAGTGCCGCGGACCATCTGATCGGCATGGCGGGGGTCGACGCCCAAGCGGAGGTGCGCCTCAACGCTGGCGTCGAAGCCGACGTAGCTGGTCTTTCGAACGAGCTCCGCGCCCTCCTCGGGCGAGTAGAGCTTCGAATGGTCGACGAGCTTGGCGGCTTCCTGATACTTCTTGCCGTGATCCGGCATCTCGATCTCCTTCTGGCGGCCTCCGGTCTCCCGGTTCAGCCTCCCCCGTTTCGTGGGGTCAACGGGTCAATTCGGCTGCCACCGATTGACCTTGAGCGGCTTACTCTACGGCCTGCCGGCCGAACTAACCTACTACTTCGATGCCCATGCTCCTGGCCGTGCCTTCGATCTGGGCCATTGCGCCTTCGATCGAGGTGGCGTTGAGGTCGGGCATCTTGGTCATGGCGATCTCGCGGATCTGGTCCTTGGTGACCTTACCGACGTTCTCGCGACCGGCGGTCGCGGTGCCCTTGGTGATCCCAGCCGCCTTGCGGAGGAGATCCGGGGCCGGCGGGGTCTTGAGGACGAACGTGAAGGAGCGATCCTCGAAGATCGTGATCTGGGCCGGGATCACCTGACCGACCTTGTCGGCCGTCTTCTCGTTGTACGACTTGGTGAACTCGACGATGTTGATGCCGTGGGGGCCGAGAGCCGTGCCGACGGGCGGCGCGGGCGTGGCCTTGCCAGCGTTGAGCTGGAGGGTGAGTACGATGCGGATCTTCTTGGCCACGGGGGTCGGGCTACCTTTCTAGTTGCTGGAACGATGAGCGCCGGAGGTGCTCACAGCTTCTCGACTTGCAGGAAGTCCAGCTCGACCGGGGTTTCGCGGCCGAAGATGCTGACCAGCACCTTGACTTTGTTGCGCTCTGGGTTGACCTCGTCCACGGTGCCGATGAACTCGGCGAATGGACCGTCTGTGACCCGAACGTTCTGTCCCTTGGTGAATGCGACGCGGTAGCGGGGAGTCTCCACGCCCATCTGCCGGAGGATCTGCTTGACCTCCGCCTCGTCGAGCGGGATCGGCTCGCTGCGGACGCCGGGGATGTTCCCGCCGCCTACGAAGCTGGTCACACCGGGGGTGTTACGGACGACGTACCACGAGTCCGGATCCAGGATCATCTCCACCAGCACGTAGCCGGGGTAGACCTTCTTCTGGACGGTGTGGCGCTGGCCCTGGCGGATCTCGATCTCGTCTTCCATCGGCACGAGGACCTGGAAGATCTTGTCGTCCATGCCCATCGATTCGATGCGGTGCTCGAGGTTCGCCTTGACCTTGTTCTCGTAGCCCGAGTACGTGTGGATGACGTACCAACGTTTCTCGGGCGGTCGGACGAGCTCGCCGGCCTGCTCAGTCTTCATGCTGACCGTCACCCGCCGGTAATTCTTGTGGACAGGTAAGCGAAGATGGTGTCGAAGAAGGCAATGTAGAGGGCGACTGCGCCGCTCACGGCCAGGACCAGGATCGTGAGATTCCGGGCCTGCTGCGGGGTGGGCCAGTTGACCTTCTGAAGTTCCTGCCACGAGTCTTGAACGAAGCGCTGAATGCGCGACACGGCTGCTCTCTATCTTCTTGCTTGACTTAGCTGGCAGGCGCCGCGGGACTCGAACCCACAACCCCTGGTTTTGGAGACCAGTGCTCTGCCAAATTGAGCTAGGCGCCTGCGAAGTCTGCCTGGCCTCCGGGGAGGCTCGGCGATTGATTACTTTGCTTCGCGATGGAGAGTGTGCCGGCGTTCTCGAGGGCAGTACTTGCGAAGCTCGAGTCGGCCGGGGTCGTTCTTCTTGTTCTTGCGAGTGGTGTACGTCCGCATCTTGCACTCGGTGCAGGCGAGCTGAATGATCGGGCGTGCGTCGACTTTTGCCATTCGTTACTCGGTGATCGTGGTGATG
>PMXR01000009.1 GCA_003171035.1 Chloroflexota bacterium | reverse complement strand
CGGCGGCGGCAGAGGCCAGCCAGGCCCTGCGGGTCAGCGTGGCGTAGAGCGCGGCGGCGCCGGCGATGGCGAAGCGGAGGACGAAGTCCAGCCCGCCCCACGACGGGACGATGGCGATGACCCCGGCGCCGCTCATGACCGAACCGTTCTCCCAGCCGAACGTAGCGGCGTAGCCCGACCACTGGTCCGGCGTCGTCACGTACGAGGCCAGGCACGCGGCGGCGAAGACGGCCGTGCCGATCAGCAACGGCCGGCGCGACTCCGGCATCCTGAACCACAGGTACGGCACGAGCAACACCGGCCCGAACTTGAGGGCCGCGACCCACGGCAGCAGGTACGCACCCCGCCGATCGCGCAGGGCGAAGAACAGCACGGCGGCGATCTGCAGCGTGACGTTGCCGAGGCTCAGTTCGATGAGGACCGGCACGAAGGCACACGCGACCACCGCCGCTTTCCACGACCCGACGATGTATCGCAGGCACAGGATCCCCGAGATCCGCCACAGCCAGGCCACGAGCAACTCGGGCAGCCACGCGGCAGGTATGAACACCTGGGCGAAGATGGGCGGGTACTTGTATGCGCCCAGGTCCGACACGGTGGCCTGCGAGTAGAGCGCGGTCCCGTCGAGGAGGTGGCGGGCGGCCAGCCAGTAGGCGCGGGTGTCGTAGGCCAGACCGCCGTCTGGAGCCGTGAGTAAGGCCACAGCCGCGAGCGCGAGTGCCCCGCCGGCGACGAGTCCGACGTCGAGGAGGATGCGCGCGGCCAGCTCGCGCCGCGCGGGAACGACGCGATCGAGCAGGCTCATGCCGGCGCCACTTCGAGCGCCGTGGGCTCCGGGTCTGCGGCCGCCACGTTCCGGACGCCGTCATCCGGGCGCCGGAGCCACGTCCAGCGAGTCGAGGCCAGGAGCAGGTAGACGACCATCACGAAGGCGATCCACCAGGCGATCCCGTGGTATACGCCCAGGAACAGCGTGGACAGCAGGATCGCGTAGTCGCGGCGGATCGTGAGCAGCCCCGGCAGGAGGAACAGGAACGTGTAGCCGTGCACGCTCGGCGTGGCGATGAGCAGCGCGATCCCGAGCCACGCGCCCGCGTCCCGGCCGCGTGCGGCCAGGGCTATGGCGATCCCCGCGGCGGCTAGGGCAAGGTCGGGTATGTGCAGGAGACGCCCGACCGCCACTCCCCCAATTGTCCAGCTGGGGTCCGCAGCCCGTTCCATCTGGGCCAGCCAGTCGCCGTAGATCGAGATACCGGTCCAAGGAAGCATCACGGCTGCGACGGCGCCGAGCGCCACGACTCCGATGACGGCGGCCCTGAAACGGCGCCGCGCAAGGTACAGAACCGGCAGTAACTGCGTTGCCTTGAGTGCGCCGACGGCCGCGGCAAGGACGCCGTTGAGGGCGTCGCGCGCCGGACGCAACTCCTTCGGCCGCAGTTCCCCGCCGATGGGCTCGTAGAGGAACGCGACGAAGGCCGCGAAGGCGAGGATCTGGCTGTTGCCGGTGATCAAGCCCTCAGCGAACGGCGGCCAGGCCAGGACGAAAGGCACGGCGAGCCACGGGATCGCCAGCCGGCGGCACGTCCAGATCGCACAGAGAATGCAGAAGATGAGCCACAGGCCGGTCACCGTCGGCCGGGGCATGGCCGCGATGGGCGCCAGCAGCGGCAGCAGGAAGGGCGGGTACAAGTAGGGCAGATCGGGTCCGCTCTGGACGAACATCGCGGAGGGCGGGTACACCGGCGCTCCCGACGACCAGTGGGCCGCGGCCCGCATCGGGATCTCGAAGTCGATCCCGGCGGGGAACACGCCTATCAACTCCGGCACGCCGATCAGGCACGCGACCCCGGCGACGAGCCCGAGAGCCACCACGAGGCGCCGATTCCAGGCATCGCGCTGGTCGAAGAGCCGCTGCAGTGCCGCCTGGCCAATGCGCAGAACCCGCAGCAAGACCGCGGCGACGCGGCGGCCGGCTGCGAGCGCGCCCTTTTCGGCGACCACTTCCGGCGACGCCCCTGTCGCCCCGTCCGTCATGCCTCGTGGCCGTTGCTGCCGCGGGCGGACGCCAGTGACCCCGCCCCGGCCCTTGATGTCTCGTTCGCGACGACCATCGCTGCCCCCTTGACCTCCCCGCTCCACCGACCGGCCGGCGGACTTGGTGCACGGCCACAGGTTAGGCCACTCGCGCCCGCGTGTGATCCCCCAGGACGCGACCCCGGCCTTCGATTTCGGCAGTACGATTCGGCCAAGCCGCCCAGGACCCCCGGAAGGACCCGATGACCGAGTCGAACGAGACCGCGCCCCGGAAACCCATTACCCGCGAGCGCATCGACGAGCTGGTCCACTCGCTCAGCATCGAGGAGCGGGCGGCGCTGACGGGCGGAATCGACGCCTGGCACCCGGCCGGCGCCGCTTCCATCGGCCTGGAGCCGATGCTGACGCTGGACGGCCCCAACGGCGTGCGCCGCGCCACCTTCCCGGAGGGTTCGAGCGCAACCTGCACTCCTTGCGGCACGGGCCTTGGCGCGACGTGGGACGTGGCCCTCGTCGCCCAGGTCGCCGCGCGGATCGGTTCCGAGGCCAAGCGTGCCGGGGTGGACTACATGCTCGGTCCGGTGACCAACCTCGTCAGATCTCCCCTCGGCGGCCGCGTCTTCGAGTCCTACTCGGAGGACCCGGTGCTCGCCGCGAAGCTCGGCGCCGCATACGTGGCCGGCATGCAGTCGCA
>PMXR01000124.1 GCA_003171035.1 Chloroflexota bacterium | reverse complement strand
GCGACGCCGAAGTACTTGTCGCCCTTGCCGAACTGGTCGACCGCCGTGCGCTCGTCGGGGTTGCTCATGAAGTTGACGTAACGCTTGAGCACCTCGGGGTCGAACTCGAGGGTGTCCTTGATCACGGTCCGGTAGCCCGAGTTCTCCTCGTCGCGGAGCATGTTCATGAAGGCGCTGTTGTAGACGCGATGCATGCCCAGTGTCCTGACGAAGTAGCCCTCGAGCAGCCAGAACGCCTCGGCCAGGAGCAGCGTGTCGGGCACTTCAGCCGCGACGCGGTCGACGACTTCCCGCCAGAACTCGCTCGGCATCTTCTCGTCGAAGACGGCCCGGGTCGTGGCGTGTTCGGCCCGCGACGGGATTGCTCCGGCCTGTCCGGGCTCCGGGAACCAGAGCCGCTGGATGTGGCGGCGGGCCAGGGTCATGGCGGCGTCGAACCGGATGATCGGGAACTGGCGAGCGACGTGGAGGATGGTCTGGATGACGGCCTCGCGGACCTCCGGGTTGAGGTAGTCCAGCTGGGCCGTGTCGTTCCAGGGCATGCTGGTGCCGTCGTTGCCGTGATAGATGTAGCGCGAGTCGCCTGTCCAGTTATCGGTGCGCTTGAATACAACGGCTGCATCTGTCGAATTCCAGTAGTGGTCCTCGATCTGGATCGTCACCCGCTCGTCGTCCGACAGGTTTCCGCCGCCGAACGAGTACGAGGGATACGGCGAGTCCGGCAGCCCCAGGAACCAGTCGGGGTGCTCGATGACCCAGCGCGAATCGATGCCCATGTGGTTGGGCACCATGTCCGACGAGAGCCGGATGCCACGCCCGGCGCAGCGCCTGCGCAGTTGCTGGAAGGCATCGTCGCCGCCCAGGTCCGCCGCGATGTTGTAGTCCATCAGCGAGTATGCGGAAGCGGCCGCATCCGGATTGCCGCGCCACTGCTTGATCTTCTGGCTGGCCCGGCTGCGTTCCCACAGCCCGATCAGCCACAGGCCCGTGAAGCCACGTCGCGCCAGAGCTTCGAGCTCCTCGTCGGGGATCTCGTCGAGGCGGCTGATCCGGCGCCCGTATCGCTTCGACAGCTGATCCAGCCAGACGTATGTGGTCTTGGCCATGAGCACGACTCGCGGCATCCACTCGCGATCCGCGCTGAAGCGCTCGTACTCGTTCTCGAGGCCGCCCAGGCCCGGGCCCTGAGTCGCGGCAGCGGGGGTCGGCGACGGATGCATCCGCATCCACAGCGCCACCTCTTCCTCGTGGAGGACGTCGAGGCTGACGATCAGCCGATCTAGGAAAGTGGTCAGGACGAGCCCCCAGCGCGACCTCATGTACCTCAGCTGTCCCGCCAGCGAATCGGGCGAAGCGATGGCCGGCGCGCGCAGGAAGGCGATCAGCGACAGACCTTCGGGGCCGAACCCAGGCTGGCCGTCGAAGAACTCGCGCAGGCCGGAGATGACCTCGCCGTAGGCGGTCCGCTCGGTCAGGTCGGAGTCGTCGAATAACTCGTCGAAGGTTTCGAACGCGGGGTTGACGTTTGCCAGCCACAGCATCAGCAACTCTTCGAGCGCCAGCTCGCGGTTGGGATGGCCCTCGGTTTCGCCGGCCAGGTACACGTCCGGCCGCTTGCCGTCGCGGAAGACCGCCTGCGGCGGGAACTGCTCGACGAACTGACTCAGCGCGTGGTCGAAGAGGTCGGGTTCCAGCTGCGCGGTCAGGGCCGCTACGGCGTCGCTCATGACCGCCGGGTTGACAGTCCGGCGGTAGATCTCGACGGCGTGGTGGAGGATCTCGTCGATCAGCCCCATGGCGTTGAGCTCGGCGGCGTGGACGACGCGGTCGGGGTAGCGCTCCGCGTCGACCCGGTCGTTCATACGCTTGGCGAAGACGCGCGCGGCGGGGAAGTCCGGGATGATGACGTTGCCGCTCGTCTGAAACAGAGCCCTGTCGAACTCGTAGCGGACGCGAGCCGCCTTCGAGATGTGGAACTCGAATGCCACGAGACGCTCCGAACCTGTCGTCAGAATCGGCGGCCCAGGACTATGGGCGTTGGCCGGTACGGCGAGTCTATCAGGGCCGCGGCCGAAATCGACGCCCATCGGGCAATGCCACTCCCGTCGCCGGGCGCGGGCCTACCGAACGACGGTGTCCGCGAGGACCGCCGCCCCGGCCGCGGGCTGACTGGCCTCGACGAGAGCCTCGTTGTAGATGCCCGCTCCGTCGATCCGGCGCGATGGCGAAGTGAACGTCGAGAGGTCGTCGAGCAGTCGGCCCTCGAGGTTCGTGCCGGCCGCTCCGTCGATCAGCCTGACGGCCTTCGCCGCACACAACAGCACGTGCTTGGTCTCTAGACGGATCGGGTCACCCCAGAACCAGCCGTCGCTGGCGAACATGGCCAGCCGCCAGCGTTCCGCCTCCATGAGAGTCAGGAAGCGCCTGCGCTGCTCGTCCGTCGCCAGAGGCAGGCGGCCGCGCGCGAAGTCGACCGCGCCCACTGCGCCGAACATGACGTCTACGTAGGCGTTGCGGGCCTGCCACAGGGCCGCCGGCTCCATGACCTCGGCAGCCAAACCGCCCGCGACTGTATCGATCGCGGAGGCGAGACGTTCCAGGGCCACGCGCAACGGTCCCTTCCAGCGGCCGTCCGAGGCGTCGGGGCATTCTGCGTACCAGCGCAGCACGCCGTGGTGGCAGCTCCAGGAGGTCCGTTCCGCGATCTGTGTTGCGGGGAAGACGCTGGCGGGGACTTCGCCGACCAGGCGTCCGACGGTGGTCACGTCGAAGCCGCGGTCCGGCACTTCCGGCCCGGGATTGACCAGGCGGGCCAGGAAGAGGTCACGGAACTTCTGGTGGTGGCCGTACAGCTCGCCGTCGGTGGCGATCACGGCCGTCCGCGGGCTGCCGTCGGGGAAGCCGGGGCCGGCGATGCGCGGCAGGACGCGGTTCACAGCGAAGGAATCCGCGTCCATCGTGGCGTCCGACTCGAACGAGGCAGAGGCCGAGAGGGCGGCGTCGTAGAACACAACGACGATCGACTTGCCGCCGCTGAGCTCCACCCGGTATGGACGGCGCGTGTCCAGGCGCGAGTCGGCAGCCTGCCACGGAGCCAGGATCGTGTAGTGGATGCCTTCGTCGGCCAGGATGCGCAGCGTCGGCATGTCGACGGCGGTCTCGGGCAGCCAGATGCCGGTAGGCCGGCGGTCGAAACGGAGCTCGAAGTCGCGCAGGCCCCAGCGGATCTCCGTCGTGCGGTCGGCCATGGACGCGAGCGGCAGGATGGCGTGGTTGTATGCCTGGGCCATGGCGTTGCCGCCGTCGGCGCCGTCGGCCTCGGGCGACGGGTCCGAGTCCACGAAGCCCTGATGCGTGGCGGGGTCGTGATCGGCGAGCCAGCCGGCGAGCGTGGGCCCGAGGTCGTAGGAAACGTGGCGGAGATTGCCGCGCTCGGCGTTGGGCTTGTAGCACTCGGCATCGATCCGCGCATTCCAGTCGCGGTAAGGTGCGGCGGCAGGCTGCGGCGCTATCTCGCCGCTGAACGGGTTGCGGCGTTCGGGCTGGTAGAAATGGCCGTGCACGGCCAGTCGAGGTCGACTCACCTGGCCGATGTTAGCCGACGCCGCCCGAATCCAAATACACCCCTCCCGAGTGACCGAGTTGGCCCATGACCCTCAATGCGATCGCGGCGACGCCGGGTCGAGAGCGGTGGGCGAGCCGGGCAACTTCAGTTCGGCAGCGGCGCGGTCGATCGTCTGTGCGACGTCGAACCGGACCGTGAACGTGCGGCGCTCTCCCGCTGCCAGCGCCACGGGCCAGCGGAAGAGCAGCGAGCTGCCCTGATACACGCGCTCGAAGCCGGCTTCCGAGTTAGAGACCGTCTCCACGGGATACCAGGCCAGACGCGCGGCCGGCTCCGCGTGAGCCTCGACGCGGACACCCTCATAGTCGTTGCCGAAGACGATGACCGACGCCAGCGGCAGCTCGCCCGGAGTGTCGTGGGGCATGCGCTGGATGCGGCCGCCCGGGCCTTCCTGGGTCTGGGCGGTCTCGGCGGTTTCGTAGTAGGCGTCGGGGTTGTGCCCCCCGCCGAGCATGTTGGCGTTCCACTCCACCGCCAGCTCGAAGGCGAGCGGTGAGTCGCACGCGTTCTCGACGGCCGTGTCGAGTATGAGCGTGGGGTTTATGCGATCGCCGCCGAACCTGTAGGTCTTTTCGACTACGAGCTGCCGGCCGGCGTCTCCGGCGCGGAGCAAGCCCGCACGGCGCGCCACGAAGCGGTGGTCGTCCAGGGCGACCGTCTCGAATACGGCCTCGGCGAAGTCGCCGAGCTCCTGGTAGTCGGACCTGACGAAGGCCGCGGTCTCGGTCGCGAGATTGGCCGGGAGCAGGTGGACGAGGCCGCTGCGGCGGTCGCAGCGGTCGTAGTGTAGGAACGCGGCCAGTCCGGCTTCCTTGGAAGCGACGATGTCGTGGATCGTCCTGGGTGCGGCGTCGGCCTCGGTGCCTTCGGCCGCGTTCACCGCGGCGGTCGCTTCGTTGGACAGGAGCTGGTGGTACACCTCGGGCCGCCGGCGCAAGACCGATGCCGTGGCGAGCCTGCTTGCCCGCAGGTCCCACGACGACACGTTGGCGCCCTCGGCGATGTCGATCACGACGGTCTGGCCCGGGCTGGTGACCAGGACCTCGTCTATGGCGTCGAGGTCTGTGTCGGCCATGCGTGCGCCGAATGTCGTGGTCCCGGCTTCGGCCGCCGCCGCGTCGGCTATGTCTTCGGCTGCGATCAGATGAGCCAGGGTGGCCAGCCGCATATGAACGATGTAGATGCCGCCGAACATGCCGTGCCAGTAGCAGTCGTTCGACTGGCCCTGATAGAGGTGGTCGGTGGCGACCTCGGCGGCGCGACCCGGGGCCATCGCGGCGACCTTGTCGGAGGCCCGCAGCATCTGCTTGTGCATCTCGTTGATTTCGTGGTAGCGGGCCAGGAAGTTGCGCCAAAAGCCACCCCGGAGGAACCGGGCCGTCGGCAGGTCCTTCTCGCGGGCCTCCGCGAGCAGCTTCGCGAATAAGCGGGACTCGTCGGCCGGCAGCGCCCATTGCGTCATCTCGACGTATGAGGCGGTGGGGAAGTAGATCCGCTTCGAGGGCGGCTGCGAGGTCAGCCACTCGGTCGGGGTGACCGTGGCCAGCCAGTCGGCGTTGGCCGCGAGAGCTTCGAAGCAGCGGTCTACCCAGTGCTCGTTGCTCCAGCAGTACTCGTATGTGCCGGGCCACGCGCCGAACTTCTCGCCGTCGTCGCCCATCATGCCCACGAAGCGGCCGTCGACCGAGACGCGATCGCGGAGATACGAGATCACATCATCGACCGGCTTGAACGGGATGCGATAGCGCAGTCCCTGCTCGGTGCCGAAGACCGTCAGCCGCTTGCCGCGATCATCGGTCGTGAAGGCGGTCCACATCTGGTCTTCTTTGATCGACGCCGCACGCAGGTGAGTGTCGTCCAGAACCGTCCAGCCGTATCCTGCGGCGGCGAGGTCGTAGGCGAGTGACGGCTCCCAGACGCGCTCGGCGAGCCAGGCGCCTGTCGGTCGGTGCCCGAACGTGGCTTCGAGTTCGTCGGCCATGCGGACGAGCTGGCCGTGGCGATCGCGGTCGGGGAGTGTGATCAGGATCGGCTCGTAGAAGCCGCCACCGACGATCTCAACCTGGCCACGGTCGATCAGCCGCTTGATCTGGTCGATGGCCGATGGCCGGTTGGCCGCCATCCACTGCAGCAGCGGGCCGGTGTAGTGCAGCCCGAGGTGGATGCCGGGGTGGCGTTCGAGGGCGTCGAGCATGGGGGAGTAGGCGTGCTCGTAGACGTCTTCGATGACCCAGCCGAAGTTGCCGACCGGCTGATGGTTATGGATTACGAGAGATAGGGAAACCGGCGCGTCCACAGGGCCAGGTCAGCCGGCTTCGTGGGCGGCCCGGCGGGCGGCTTGCTTCTTGACCTCGACACCCGCCGCCGGCAGGTACATCTTCTCGACGTACTCGTGCAGCATTCGGATCGTCGAGAACCGCCAGATCGTGCTGGCGATTGAACGCCGCATCTCGGCCGTCCAGTTCTCCGGGACGTCGTCCTCGTTCCGGCCGTAGTAGAGCGGCACAACCTCTTCCTCGAGCAGCCGGTAGAGGTCCTGCGAGTCGGCATAGTCCTGAGCGCCGTCGTCGGGGTTGGTTTCGCGGCCGCCGATGGCCCAGCCGTTGTCGCCGACCCAGCCTTCGTCCCACCAGCCGTCGAGCACCGACAGGTTGACGACGCCGTTGGCGGAGGCCTTCATGCCGCTGGTACCCGACGCTTCGAGCGGGCGGCGCGGGTTGTTGAGCCACACGTCCACGCCCTGGACCATGAAGCGGGCGACCCGCATGTCGTAGTCCTCGAGGATGAAGACCCGGCCGCGCAGCTGGGGCGAACGCGACCGCGCGAAGATCTCCTGGATGACGCCCTGCCCCGGCCGGTCGGCCGGATGGGCCTTGCCCGCGAAGATGATCTGGACGGGCCGGTCCTTGTCCCACAGCAACCGCGAGATGCGGTCCATGTCCGTGAACAGCAGGCTGGCTCGCTTGTACGTGGCGAAGCGGCGGGCGAATCCGATCGTCAGAGTGCCCACGTCGAGGTTGTCCTCGAGCTCCTCGAGAGTGGTAGGCGACTCACCGTGGCGGGCGAACTGGTGGCGCAGCCGGTTGCGGGCGAAGATCATCAGCTCGAGCTTCTGCCGCTGATGGGCTTCCCAGAGGTCCACGTCCGGGATCTGGTCGGTCCGCTCCCAGAACTGGTCCGAAGCGTTGCGGGCGTCGACGTTGTCCAGCTGTGCCCCAAGGTGGCGTTCGTACAGGTAGCGCATCGGCTGCCCTACCCAGGTCGGCATGTGCACGCCGTTGGTCACGGCCTGGATCTGCTTGTCGCCCAGACCCTGCCAGGTGGCGTTGGCGGTGACGCTGTGCAGCTTGCTAACGGCGTTGGCCCCGTTGGAGAGCCTCAGCGAGAGGGCCGTCATGTCGAACTGGCGATTGTCGCCTTCGATGCCGCGGGCCAGTTCCAGGACCCTGTCCATCGGCACGCCGCCGGTGCCCTTGCGCCCGTCGCCTTCGAAGAGCGGCCCGGCCACGCGCCTGACCATCTCCGAGTCGAACCGTTCGTTGCCGGCGGAAACCGGTGTGTGGATGGTGAAGACGCTGTTGGAGCGGACGCGCGTCAGAGCGTCGTCCAGAGTCACTCCCTGCGCCACCAGCGCCCGAGTACGCTCGATCAGCTGGAAGGCGGAGTGCCCTTCGTTGAGGTGCCATACCGCCGGCGTGATGCCCAGGGCCTTGAGCGCCCGTACGCCGCCCGCGCCGAGGACGAGCTCCTGGTGGAGGCGCATCTCGCGGCCGCGGACGTACAGGATGTGGGTCACCGGCCGGTCCGATTCGGCGTTGTCGGGGATGTCCGTGTCCAGCAAGAGGACCGGCACGCGCCCAACCTGGACTCGCCAGACGGCGGCGTACAAGTCGCGGCCGGGCAGCTCCACCGAGATCGTGAGCGGCTCGCCGTCCTGGCCCAGAACCCGCAGGATCGGCAGCTTGGCCAGGTCGTAGTCGGGGTAGGCGTGCTCCTGGTGGCCGTCGGCGTCGATCGTCTGGCGGAAGTAGCCGTGTTTGTAGAGGAGCCCGACGCCGATGAACGGCATCGCCATGTCGCTGGCGGACTTGATGTGGTCGCCGGCGAGAACGCCCAGGCCGCCCGAGTAGATGCCGAGGCTCTCGTGGAAGCCGTATTCGGCGCAGAAGTAGGCGATGGGTCCCTTGACCGCTGAGCTGTACTCGCGGTTGTACCAGTGCTCGCCGCCGCCGGACATGTAGCGGTCGAATTCGGCCAGGACTTGCGTGTACTCGGCCTTGAAAGCCGGGTCGTCGAGCAGCTCCGACCAGGCGATCGGCTGGCTCAGGACCTCGACTGGGTTGCGGTAGCGGGACCACGACAGGCCGTCGATCCGGCTGAACAGCGCCCGGGCGCGCGGGTTCCAGCTCCACCACATGTTGTATGAGAGGCGCCTCATGCCCTCGAGCTGCGGTGGCAGCCTGAAGGATGCGCCGGGAAGCGTGGGAACCTGGACTGTTAG
Organism: Chloroflexota bacterium; assembly: GCA_003171035.1. Classification (GTDB taxonomy): domain Bacteria; phylum Chloroflexota; class Limnocylindria; order Limnocylindrales; family CSP1-4; genus Fen-1039. Next base: position 11,973 of record PMXR01000124.1, on the reverse strand, counting down.
CTCCATCAGCCGAGCATGATATCCGACGTTGTTCGTATCTTCGTCTCTGGCGCGTCGTATTCCACTAAACGGTCTTGCAGCGGTTCCCGTCTGCGCCGTCCGGCGACTACCATTGACGCCACTTCCTCGAGTGCCCCTCAACGCCACAGGAGCGAACCCATGCGGGTCGTCTGCATCTCCGCCGAATGCGAGCCATGGGCGAAGACCGGCGGTCTAGGGGACGTGGTGGATGCCCTGGCCAGAGCAGTTGGCGCGACCGGCAAGGCCGGCGTCGAACCCGCGGCAGGAGCCGAGGGTGGCGCGTCCGCCCCGACGCCGTCCAAGAAGCCACGCGTGCCGCAGTCTCAGGTATGGATGGGCACGGGCGGCGTCATGGCCGTCGGCAGGGGCGCCGCCGATCTGCCGGGGCACGTCGAGCCGCCCGTCGATGTCTTCCTGCCCAGGTACCGCGGCATGCTCGTGCCGGCCGGTGCCACGTCGCGGCCGCTGGCCGTGCCGGATCCGCTGGCCGAGAGCGGGACGACGGACGTGACGCTGATCGAGTTCGAGGACCGTGGCTACCGGATCCGACTCGTCGACCACCCGCCGGCCTTCGATCGTGCCGGCTACTACGGCGACGCCGATGGTGACTATCCCGACAACGGCTGGCGGTTCGGGCTGCTCTGCCGCGCCGCCATCGAAGCGCTGCTGACCGACGAACGCCCGGTCGACGTGCTCCACCTCCACGACTGGCAGGCGATGCCGGCAGTGGTGCTGCGCGACTGCGCCTACCAGGCTTACCCGCTGATCTCCCGGGCCGCGGTCATGGCCACGATTCACAACCTCGCGTACCAGGGCTGGCTTACCCGCAAGCAGGTCCACGGCATGCTCTTCCCCGATGAGTTGACTCAGGCCCTGCCATCGCACGCCGACGGGATGTTGCTGCTCGGAGAGGGGATCGCGCGCGCTGAGCTGGTCAATACCGTCAGTCCCGGATACGCGCAGGAGATCCTGACCCGCGCTGCGGGCATGGGCCTCGACAAACCGCTGGCGGCCCTGGGCCATCGATTCGGCGGCATCCTCAATGGGCTGGACATGACGGTCTGGAACCCCGCGACCGACGCGGCGTTGCCGGAGAACTATTCGCGCGCCGACCTCGCCGGCAAGGCCGCCTGCCGCCGGGCGCTGCTGGCCGAGCTGGACTTCGATCCCGACGATGCCGCTCCCGTGATGGGGATGATCGGCCGGCTGGATCCTCAGAAGGGCTTCGACCTGCTGGCCGGTGCCGCTCCGGCGCTGGTCGCCGAGGGCTTGCGGCTCGTGGTGCTGGGCACGGGCGACCCCAAGCTCGTCGGAGGCCTTCGCGATCTGGCGGCCAAACACCCCAGGTGCGTGGCGGTCGTCGAGGCCTTCGATCGCGGTCTGGCGCGGCGCATCTATGCTGGGGCGGACTTGTACGCGATGCCGTCCCGCTTCGAGCCGTGCGGGCAGGGGCAGATGATCGCGATGCGATACGGCACGCCGCCGATCGTGCACCGGACCGGCGGGCTGGCCGATACGGTCGTCGATGTGGATGAGCGCCCGCTCGACGGCACGGGCTTCGTCCACGACGCCGCAACAACTAAGGCTCTGCTCGACGCCTGCCGGCGCGCCATGACCCATTTCCGCGCAGCCGGCAAGGAATGGGCCGCACTCCAGGATCGAGGCATGGCCATCGACTGGTCGTGGGAAGCCGGCCCGGCGGAGCAGTATGCGGCCTCGTACCGGCGGGCAATCTCACTGCGGCGGGAGCACCGCGGGCAGCCATAGGGGCCCGCTCGCCTATCCGGCCATCATCGCGACCAGCTGGGCTGGGCTGACCCCCGGAGTTATCTTCAGCCGCGGCGCGGTGAATCGGCCGCCGGTTGTCTCTTTGATCCCTTTGTGCTCCGTGACCGCGATCTCCATCCCCGGACAGGCGACCGCAGCGGCGACCACCGTGGAGTTGTAGACGCCCATCGGATAGGCGAACGACTTCGGGCGGACACCGGTGACCTGCGCGATCCGATCGGATGCGTTGTCGATCTGGGCGCTCAAGCTGGCCCCGGTCAATGACCCCAGCTGGACGTGGTTGACGGTATGGTTCCCGATTTCGTCGCCGGCGGCGGTCAACGCCGTGAGGTTTAGCGACGACAGAAATGAGGGGTGGTCGATGCGGCCGGAAATGACGAAGAAGGTGGCTACGAAGCCGTGTGCCTCGAGAATCGGGAACGCGTCGTCGTAGCCGTCGTACCAGCCGTCGTCGATGGTCACCACGAAGCTCCTGGCCGGCGGCGTGCGTCCTGCGAGCAGGTCGTCTCCCAACTTGCCGAGAGTGATGGTGTGCCAGCCGGCTGCCTCGAGCGCGTCCATTTGCGCGGCGAAGGCGGCCGGCGAGACCACGAGGGCGGGCAGGGACGTACCGATCTCTGATGCGGGCGCGATCCGGTGGTACTCGAGAATGGGCACGCATACGCCGAAGCTGGCCGCGACCTGGGGCTCGACTATGGCCGTATCCGCCGGGACGGCGGCGCCGGTCGGAATGCACTTCGCGCTGGTCGGCTTTGGAGTGCCGGGTCGCGGGGTCGGAGCTTTGGTCGGCGCCTTGGTCGGCGCCTTGGTCGGCGCCTTGGTCGGCGCCTTGGTCGGAGCTGAGGTTCTGCTGGAGCTAGGGGTCGCGGACGCGGCTCCAGTTCCAGACTGGGTCGGGATCGGCGAGGGACTGAGGTACGGGTACGGAGACGGCGACGGAGTTGGGCCGGCCGTCGCCTCGACGCCAAGCCTTGCGGGCGTGCTCATCGTGGGTAGAGTCGAGGCGAGGTTCACGCTCACAAGAACGCCGCCGCAGGCCAACGTCGCCGCCACCGCGACGGCGGCGGCGAGGATGCCCACGGAGCGAGTCCTGCGCGGCTTCACCGCCAGGGCCCCGATCCGGGTCGGAATCCGAGGGAACCAGTCACGCCCTGATATTAGCCACCCATTAGGCCGATACCAGCCACCCATTAGGTTCTGCAAGGTGATGGCCCAACACGGGCAGTGTTTCGAATGCTCGGGCTGATCGCGGCATGGTCGCCGACCACTTGAAGTCGATCTGGCGTAAGGTGGAAGGCCAACCGCCTGTCAATTCGCCAGAGGATCGTCACCACCCCGATGTCCAGTACGCCATACGACGTTCTCGTCGTGGGGAGCGGCGCGGCCGGGCTAACTGCGGCGCTGACCGCGGCCGAGCACGGGGCCAGCGTGCTGATGCTGACCAAGGGCCACGCCCCCGACTCGAGCAGCTGGCATGCGCAGGGTGGGATCGCCGGCGCCATCGGCGACGACGACACGGCCGAACTCCACGCCATCGACACGGAACGCGCCGGACGCGAGCTATGCCGTCAGAGTGCGGTGCGCGTGCTGGTCGAAGAGGGGCCGGAGCGTGTCCGCGAGCTGATGGCCTTCGGCGTGCCGTTCGATCCCGAGCTCAACTTGGAGGGCGGCCACTCGCGCCGCCGCGTTTCGAGCGTGGACGGCGCACATACCGGCTGGGCCATCACGAGCTTGCTTGGCCGGCGGGCGGCCGCGACCGATGGGATCGCCGTTCGCGAGGCCACCGCGGTCCGGGGACTGCTGATCGTCGGCGGACGCTGCCTGGGTGCGCTAACGCCCGATGGGCCGATCTTCGCGCGCGCGACCATCCTGGCGATGGGCGGCGCCGCGGCGTTGTGGTCGCGGTCGACCAACCCGGAGGGGCAGATCGGCGACGCGGTGGCGATCGGCGCGGTGGCCGGCGCGGCGATCGCCGACATGGAGTTCATGCAGTTCCACCCGACCGTCCTTGAAGGATCGCGGCTGCTGCTGACCGAAGCACTGCGCGGCGACGGCGCAAAGCTCATCGACGAGAAGGGCGAGCGCTTCGTCGACGAATTGGCCCCGCGCGACGAAGTCTCGCGGGCGATCGTCCGGCACGGCCGATGCTTCCTGGACCTGCGATCGATCGATCGTGATCGCTTCCCGGGGCTGATGATCGAGATCGAGAAGTCGGGCTACGACCCGGCGCTGGTGCCGATCCCGGTTTCTCCGGCGGCGCACTACACGATCGGCGGAATCGTCACCGACCTGGACGCGCTGACCGATGTCCCCGGCCTGTATGCGGCGGGGGAGTGCGCCGCCACGGGCGTCCACGGCGCCAACCGCCTCGCGTCCAACTCGCTCCTCGAGTGCCTGGTGTTCGGCCGCCGCGCCGCCCTGGCCGCACTCGGCGAGCCGCCGCTGCCGGCCCAGATCGGGGACGTGCCGCCGACGCCGCCGGAACGAGTGGCGTCGCAAGAACTCCGCGAGCAGGTGTGGCTGCAGGCCGGAGTCATTCGCGATCCCGGGGACCTGGCCGTGCTGGCCACCAGCCACGATCCGGTGGCCGCGATGGTTGCGCGCTTCGCCATCGCCCGAGCCGAGAGTCGCGGCGTCCATTACCGTACCGATGCGCCCATCGCCAATCCGGTCTTCGAAGGGCATTTCGTCCTGCGGCCGGGGCAGGGCCTGATCCTGGAGCAGTGGACTTGACCGTTACGGACCGAGACGCCGCGCGCCGAGAGATCCGCCCGCCCGATCCGGAGGCAGTGGCACGGGTCGTGGCCGCCGGCCTCGCCGAAGACCTCGTCCTGGGCGATCCCACCACCGACGGCCTGTTCGGGCCCGGAGACACGGCCACGCTTGCGCTTCTCGTCAAGGCACCGGGCGTGATCTGCGGTCTGCCCGTCGTCAGGGCCGTGTTCGCCGCGCTCGATCCGGCGGTGGACGTCGAGCCGTCGGCCGCCGACGGCGATCGCATCGACAACGTCCCCACGGAGATCGCCCGCATCACCGGCCCGGCCCGGGCCATCCTGCGTGGCGAACGGACCGCGCTCAACCTGCTCGGCAGGCTGTCGGGGATCGCCACGCTGACGGCACGTTGCGTGGCCGAGTTGGCCGGGACCCACGCCACGCTGCTCGACACTCGCAAGACCACGCCCGGCTTGCGCGAGCTGGAGAAGTACGCGGTGCGGTGCGGCGGCGGAACCAACCACCGCATGAACCTGGGCGAGGCGCTGCTCGTCAAGGACAACCACCTGCGCCTCGCCGGCGGGATCGGGCCGGCAGTGGCGGCGCTCCACGCCGCGGCGCCGCAGCTCCGTCTCGAGATCGAGGCCGAAACACTGGACGACGTCCGGACGGCACTCGACGCTGGAGTGACCAGGATCATGCTGGACAACATGAGTCTCGACGAAATGCGTGCAGCGGTCGCGATCGTTGCCGGTCGCGTCGAGGTCGAAGCTTCGGGCGGTATCACGCCCGACAACCTGCGAGCGGTGGGGGAGACGGGCGTCGACTTTGTCTCGCTGGGCGCCCTGACGCATTCGGCCAAGACGCTGGACGTCTCGATGGAGGTCGTCGGGTGAGCCCCACGGAGAAGCTCCCGGCCGCCGCCCCGACCCCCACTTTCGGCCCGGGCTCCGTCACGGTGCCGCCGCCGGGAGATCCTGCGACGTTCGTCGACCTCCAGGCCGAGATCCGCGAACTCGCCCGCCAGCACGATGCAGTGATCCTGGCCCACAGCTACGAGCGAGCCGAGATTCAGGACGTGGCCGATCACGTCGGCGACTCGCTACGCCTCTCGCGCGTCGCCGCCACCGCGCCCCAATCGACGATCGTCTTCTGCGGCGTCTCGTTCATGGCGGAGACGGCCAAGATTCTCTCGCCGGGAAAGCGGGTCCTGCTGCCGGATCTCGCCGCCGGTTGCTCTCTCGCCGATTCCATAACCGTCGATCAACTGCGCAACTGGAAGGCCGAGCATCGCGGCGCCGTCGTCGTCTCTTATGTGAACACCACCGCGGCAGTCAAGGCGGAGAGCGACTACTGCTGCACGTCGAGCAACGCCCGGGCCGTCATCGATTCGATCCCGCCCGACCGCCAGATCCTCTTCCTGCCGGACATGTTCCTGGGCCTGTGGCTGCAGCGCGTGACCGGCCGCAAGCTCCACATCTGGCTGGGGGAGTGCCACGTCCATGCCGGCATTCGTCCGTCCGACATCGAGGAGTTGCGCCGCGAGGAGCCGGGCGCCGAGCTGCTGGTCCACCCCGAATGCGGCTGTACGAGCCAGGTCATGGAGATGGCCGGCGTCGACGCCCACATCCTTTCGACCGAGGGCATGGTGACGTACGCCCAGAAGTCGACCGCCGAGACGTTCCTGATCGCGACCGAAACCGGCATCCTGCACCGGCTCGAGTTAAAGGCGCCGGGCAAGCGTTTCGTGCCGGTCAACCGCGAGGCCGTCTGCCAGTACATGAAGCTGACCACGCTCGAGAAGCTGCGCGACTCGCTGCGCCTCGGCCAGTTCGAGATCGACGTCCCGGCCGACATCGCCGCGCGAGCCCGCCGCGCGCTGGAACGGATGATCGCGATCGCCTAGCGGCCCGGCAGGGGATGGCCGATCTCGACCTGGACGGCGGGCAGTTGGTCGACCTGGGCAACGCGGGCGAAGACGTTGCCGGTGGAGCGGTAGTGGTCCACCAGCCGGCCGTACTCCTCGGCGACCCAGGCGTAGTCGGGGTGGCCGGCCTGCCATTCGCGGCTGAAGATCACGCCACTCAACCTGACCTGCATCAGTTCCTTGAGGCAGTTGAAACACGGCTGGAGCGTGGTGTAGAGAATTCCGCCGTCGATGGCGGTTCCGAACCGTGCCGCCGTGGCCATGGCGTTCTGCTCGGCGTGGACGCACAGGCAGATGTCGTAGAGCTTGCCGGCGAGGCCGGCGTCGGGCCGCTCCGCCCGCAGTGCGCAGCGGCGGCAGCCGCGCTCGGTCTCCGTGCAGTTGGGGTATCCGGCGGGAGTGCCGTTGTAGCCGCTGCCCAACACGCGGTCATCGCGGACGATCACCGCGCCGACGTGCGAACCCAGGCACTTCGCGCCCGATTCGACCACCAGCGCCAGGCGCATGTAGAAGTCGTGGCGGCGCCAGCCCGTGTCGCTGAGTTCGATGACGTCGAGGGGCATGGCGCGAAGGTACACGAGCCGCCGCACGTCCGCCCGCTGTTTACGCAGTGGAATCGACTGCGGTGCGGCACGTGGAAATGCCGGTGCCCGCTATGCTCACCAATTGACGCCTTCATGCAGGGGACGAGCCAGGTGGACGACTTCTCGAACGAGCCGGCGATCAAGGATCGGGCCACGCTCGAGACTCAGCTCGGGCCGCACAAGGTCGTCGACGAGGGCACGATCGCCAACCTCACCACCGATGAAGTCTGGGTAGTCGTCGGCGCGTCGGCCGCGGGCCACTTCGGAGCCGGATCCGCCGTTCGGATGGTCGTCGTGACCTCGCACAGTCGAAGTCTCTCGGCGGGCACGTCTGTCACGCGTCTCGTTGGCAGGTCGGGCCGAATGATTGCGCTGGACCGGCCCGAAACCTGGACGTCGAACTCGCGTCGGTCCAACGGCCGCATACGGCTGGCGATCCCCGCGTACCTCCGCCCCGACACGGACGGAACCGTGGCTTCGGCACGAACCACGAACATCAGTGTGGGCGGATTCCATTGCATCACCGACCTGCCGGTTTCCGTGGGCGACCAGATGGCGGTCTCGCTCATGTTCACCCCCACGGACCCATTCGAGTGCCGGGCCCAGGTCGTCCGGCTGAGTGAAGATACCGACGACCCGTTGCATCTCCGGCTGGTCGCGGCGCTCCGCTTCATGGACCTGACCGTGGCCGACGAGGCTCGCGTGGCCGAGGCCCTGACCGCGCTCAGCACCGAGACGGACGCGACGGCCATACCCATCGCCTGGCGCCGCGGCGAAGCTGCGGGCGGGCAGGCCCGCTAGCCCCGATCGCGCCCGCTGCTACTCGGCGTCGAGCGCCTGGCGAACGGCCTGGAGCAGCGTCCCGGCACTGTAGGGCTTCTCGATGAACGGCATCTCCAGCGGTGCCGCCCCGCGCTGAGCGTTCATCTCCTCGCTGTATCCGGAGGCGAGGAGATGGCGGATCTCCGGCCGCATCACCCCGACAGCGGCCGCGGTCTCCTGGCCGGTGAGGCCCGGCATCACGATGTCGGAGAAGAGGAGATCGATCCGGCCCGGATACATCCGGGCAATCTCCACGGCCTCGTCACCGGCCGATGCCCTCAATACCGTGTATCCGTTTCGCTCCAGCAGCTGGGCCGCGAAGCCCAGTACAGCGGGTTCGTCCTCGACTATCAGCACGGTCTCGCGGCCGGCGACCGCGGCGCTGGTCAGGACCGGCTCGAAGGCCTCGTCCGGCTCCGACTCGACGGCCGGCAGATCGATCTGGAAGACCGAACCGTTCCCCGGCTCCGACACAACGCCGACGCGCCCGCCCGACTGGCGGACGATGCCAAAGACGGTAGCCAACCCCAGACCCGTCCCGTTGCCGGGGCTCTTGGTCGTGAAGAAGGGCTCGAAGATGTGGTCGGTGACGCCGGAATCCATGCCCATGCCGGTGTCCGTGATGGACATCCTCACGAAATCGCCCGGTCGCACTTCCGGGTGGCCGGCAACAGCGGAGTCGTCGAGCGTGACGTTGTCCGTCTCGATCAATACGGTCCCGCCGCCCGGCATGGCGTCTCGCGCGTTGGCGGCGAGGTTGACGATGACCTGCTCCAGCTGGCCTCGATCCGCAAGGGTCCGCCTCAGGTTGGGGTTTTTGTGAACCTCGAGGCGTATGTCCTCGCCGATGATCCGTTGCAGCATCGGAGCCAGATCGGCCACGACCTGATTGAGGTCGAGAACCTTCTGCTGCAGGACCGCCCGACGGCCGAATGCCAGCAACTGGCGCGTCAAAACGGTCGCCCGTTCCGCGGACGCTCGTATTTCAGCCAGGTACCCGGCCATCTCGCTCTCCGGTTCGGCCTCGCTGTTTGCCAGCTCGGCGAATCCGGATATTGCCGTCAGCAAGTTGTTGAAGTCGTGGGCGACGCCGCCGGCGAGCCGGCCAACGGCCTCCATCTTCTGGGCCTGCCTGAGTTGATCCTCCAGCTCGCGCTCGCGGGTGATGTTGTGCCGAACCGCGACGAAGTTCACGAGGGCGCCCGACTGATCCCGCACCGGGGAGACCGACATCAGGTCACGCCGGACCGAGCCGTCCTTGGCGTAGCTGGTGACCTCGTCCGACCAGATCCCGTCCTTCTCAATCTCGCTCCGGATCCACGCATACAGGTCGGGCTCTCGGCCCTCGCTGCGAAGCACCTGAAGGCTCTGGCCTATCAGCTCGTCGCGTGTGTAGCCCATCTCCGTCTCGAAGGCGCTGTTGACGTACACGATCGTGCCATCCGGCTCGGTGATGATCACCGACTCGCCCGTCTGCTCGATCGCCTGGAAGAGCCTGGCTCGCTCCCTCTCGGCGGCCTTGCGTGCGCCTACGTCACGAGCGGTGCCCATGAACAGGCCTGCGGACGTGTTGCGGGCGTGGACCTCCAGCTCGACCATCGTGCCGTCGGGTCGTCGCAGGCGCCGCTCGAAGACGATTGGTTCCGTGGCATTGGCCGCCGGCCGGACGAACGGATGGTTCGCCAGCTCCTCGGGGTCCCAATAGTCCGTCCAGTGGCTTCCGCGCAATTCAGCTATCGGACGCCCAATCAATGCCGCCAGCGCCGGGTTGATGTCGACGACGCAGCCGGCGTCGTCGAGGAGGAGAACTCCGTCGGCGGTCTGCTCGATAAGGTTGCGATAGCGCTGCTCGCTGGTCCGGAGCGCCTCGTCGGCCTGCCGCCGCTGAGTCGTATTCACGATAGCCAGAATGACCTGCGGCTCGCCGTTTACTTCGGTCATGGTCGCGGAGATGAGGCCGTAGTCGATGTCGCCCGCTTTGTTCCGGAGCGGGACTTCGAAGTCTCGAACGTAGCCGTCGCGCCGGAGACGCCGGACCAGCTCGCTCCGGTCTTCCGGGTTGGCGAAGATGGCCAGGTCGACGGCGGTCCTGCCGATCACCTCCTCGCGGGTGAAACCCATGTCGCGCAGGAATGCGTCGTTGGCGTCAATGAATCCNNTCGCTGGCGCGCAGCGCTTCTTCCGCGGCGATCTGACTGCCGACATCCACCGCGGCGACCATCAGGCACGGTTCGCCGGACAGGTCGATCCGGGAGATGGTGAAAGCCAGATGGCCGATCTCGCCGTTTGGCAACCGCACGCGGACGACCTTGTTGCATACCGAGCCGTTGGCCATCACCTCGTCGGCGATGCGATCCCGGTCGGTCATGTCCACATAGAGGTCCAGCTTCGTCGACTGCTTACCGACGAGTGCCGATCTGTCGAGGCCGACGATCGCGCAATATGCGTCGTTGACCTCCAGGATCACGCCGTCACGCGCCCGCGAGATCGCCATCATGATTCCGGCGGTCTGCAGCGCGGCAGCGCCCATGGCAGCACCTACCGCCGCGTCAGTGGCCGCGTCAATGGCCGCGTCGTCGGGCTGCCCTCCGGCGGCCTCCCGTGGTTGCACGCTCACATCCTCCGGTGGCTCGGTCTTAACGCGCAAGCTGCCCCAGCGGTCGCTCCATCTTAGTCCGAGTCTTGGTCCGAGTTGCGTTTGCGCCCATGGTCATGTTTCGTGGTGGCACGACCCCGGCAGACTAGGTGTCGGCCGGCCACGCCACGAGGCGCAGCGCCGCGCGCAGGGGGGACCTTTGGAGGCTGTTGGGGTTTCCGAGGGCGGCGCACCGTAGAAAGGTCTCACGGATCTACGTCCAAGACCACTCCTCGAGACTCCGGTACTCGCATGCTCCGCGCTCTCAACGTCCACACTCGCCGGCTCGTCGGTCCGGCAGGACAGTCAAGGGCGCCGGACGCTGTCCCATCCCATCCGGACGTGCGATCTGACCGCGGGATCGCGCTCGATCGGATCCTTCTGGCTCTCGCTGTCGGTGGCTGGGGCATCGCCGTCGCCTGGCTTACCTCCGGCCTCGGTGGACCGGGCACACAGCGTGCCGTTGCCGATATCGGCGAGACTGCCCTGGACCTGCTGGCAGTAGTGATCGTCCTTCGGGCGGCGCTTCATATCGACGTCCATCGGATTCGCCTTGGGTGGGCGGTGCTGGCCCTCGCAACGCTCGTCTATGCCATGGGCGACGGGGCATTTGCCTGGTTGGACCTTAGCGGCGGCACGACCTCCCCATCGTTGGCCGACCTTGCCTATGTCAACTACTACCCGATCGTCGTCGTCGCCCTCCTAATGTTCCAGCGCGCATCGTCCGCCCGGCGCGACACTGTCCGGCTCACGATCGACTCGCTGATCGTGGTCATCGGCGGCGGCATCGTCGTCTGGCACACGCTGTTTCGACCCGTTCTCGCGTCCTTGAACCCGGACCCCCTGACCGCCGCGCTCGCACTTGGATACCCGATCGGCGACCTCGTGCTCCTGTTCGGCGTCGCCGCGACATCGCTGCGCCATCCGCCGGAGATCGATGCCAGGGCCCTGACGGCCCTCGTCGGCGGTCTGGGGCTCATGTTCGTGGCCGATGTCGGCTACGGGCAGCTGAACCTCACGGGTACATTCGGCCTCGAGCGCTGGCCCGACGTCGTCTATCTCAGCTCGACGCTCCTCATCGCTCTCGCGGGCTACTTCCAGGCGCACCCCGGCGCGGCGGCGGTGGGCCGTGACAGGGCGCTGAGCCGCTTGCTCCTCACCGTGCCATATGTCGCGCTCGCGGCCGGCTACTCGGTCCTCATCGTGCTCGCCCAGGGTGCGGTCACGGGCGAGGTCCTCGAGGTGCTGTACGGAGCTGTCGCCTTGACCGCGATCGTTCTGATCCGCCAGGAGCTCGTGCTGCGCGAGAACGGCCGTCTGCTGACGGACCAGGCCCGGCGGGAGTCGGAGGACAGGTTCAGGACGCTGGCCGCGAACAGCTCCGACGCCATCGTGCTCGTAGATCGTGACGGCGTCGTGACCGACGCCACCCCGGCAGTCGGGCGCGTCCTTGGAGTGGACGGTTCCAAGTTGGTGGGCCGCCC
>PMXR01000107.1:5581-32817 GCA_003171035.1 Chloroflexota bacterium | reverse complement strand
TCGCACTGGTGCTCGGAGAGGACTTCCATGACGCGGCCATCGACCGAGAGAACGTTATCTTCGGCGTCCCGCGGGATCACCTCGGCGTCCCAGGCCTTACCCGTCACTTCGAAGATCGCCTGGAAGCGGTTCGAGGCCGTCTCGTCGGGCCCGAACATCCGGAAGTTGTCGACGTTCTTGGCCATGATGTCGCGTACGAACGTGCCGGCCACGAAGGTGGCCTCGCTCATCGAGCCGCCCGGCTTGGGGACGTCGACGGCGTACTCGCGGAAGTCCGGCATGATCAGCTCACGCAGCAGGCGGCCTCCGTTCGCGTGAGGGTTGGCGCCCATTCGCCGATCGCCCTTTGGCGCCAGCTCGGCGAGCTCGGGTCGGAAGGCGCCGCTCCCGTCGAAGAGTTCCTCGGGCTTGTAGCTGCGCATCCAGACTTCGAGCTGGTCGCGGTGGGTCTGGTTGGTCCGGGTGTCCGCGAGCGGAACCTGATGCGAACGCCAGGTGCCCTCGACCTGCTTGCCGTCGACGATCTTGGGCCCGGTCCAGCCCTTGGGNNGGCCAGGCCGGGCGCAAGCCGCCGCCGTCGGGGCGGGCCTTCGCCTTGCCCGACCTGGCGTTCAGCTGGATGTCGCGGATCTCGTCGAGAACCGTGTCCAGGGTCGCGGCGAGTTCCTGGTGAACCTTGGCCGGCTCGTCGCCGGTGACGAAGTACGGCTTGTAGCCGTAGCCGATCATCAGGTCGCGCAGCTCGTTTTCGGGGATGCGAGCCAGGACCGTGGGGTTGGCGATCTTGTAGCCGTTGAGNNCCGGTCTCGGCTTCGCCGTCGCCGACGATGCAGCAGACCAGCAGGTCGGGGTTGTCGAAGGCCGCGCCGTAGGCGTGCGACAGCGAGTAGCCGAGTTCGCCGCCCTCGTGGATGGAGCCGGGCGTTTCGGGCGCGACGTGGCTGGGGATGCCGCCCGGGAACGAGAACTGGCGGAACAGCTTGCGGATGCCGTCCTCGTCCTGGGTGATGCTCGGGTAGAACTGGGTGTAGCTGCCCTCGAGATACGTGTTGGCCACCAGACCGGGGCCGCCGTGTCCGGGCCCGATTATGTAGATCGTGTTGAGGTCGCGGGCCTTGATCTCGCGGTTCATGTGGGCGTAGATCAGGTTGAGGCCCGGAGTGGTTCCCCAGTGGCCCAGCAGCCGCGGCTTGACGTCGCCCGCCTCGAGCGGCCGGCGGAGCAACGGGTTGTCCAGCAGGTAGATCTGCCCGACGCTCAGGTAGTTCGCCGCGCGCCAGTAGGCATCGATCAGGCGAAGCTCTTCGGCGCTGAGCGGTCCCTTGACCGCGCTGTCAGCCATGGCATTTCTCCTTGGGTCGGGCGAGAGGTCGACTGTGGTCATCCCAGCGGTTCTTCGTGCGCAGTCGTCAATCTTGAACGAGTCGGGCTCCCGTGTCAGGTGCCTTTGCTCGGAGGCCGGTTGGAGCCGACGCGACTGGTGATCGTGCGTGCGACGTCGAGACGGCGCGGGGCCGGCCGCCGCTCTGGCCGGGGTCCTGGCCGGCATTCCGGCCATCTGCAAATCGGGGTAGCACGGGGCGATGTCCGCTGGCTCTGCGGCCCTTCTCCTGGCAGAGCAAGCCTCATTCGCGACCGTTGTGGCGGTCGCTCAAGCGTGGAACGTCGGCGTATAGGGTGCCGACGGTGCGGCGTGGGCTCTTGAGCCGTCCGCGAGGTAACCTCGTGCTACCCGGGTTTGCAGATGGCAAAGTTCCAACTCGCGGCGTCGCCGGTCGAGGCGCCGTCGCAAAGCGCCGGGCGCTGCGATTCGGTCTCGTCAGATCTCGAAGCGATCGCCCTCGGTGACCAGCTGAACCGGACCCGAGAAGCCGGCCCTCGCCGAGGCAAGAGCGGCATCGCGCGAGTAGCCCGACAGCACGTGGGTGAGAAGGAGCCGCGCGGCGTGGCCCGTGGTCGCGATCCTGGCAGCCTCGCCGGAGGTTATGTGCTGGGCGCCGGGCGCGACGGGGCCGGCGCCAAAGGACGCTTCGGAGAGCAGAGTGTCGCCGGGGTGGATCAACGGCAGGAGATCCTCGGCCTTGCCGCAGTCGCCGGAGTAGACGAGACCCGGCATCGGGCCGTTGCTCGTGGCGCGGGACCTGGTCAACTCGGGCGAACCAGTGACCCGAAACGCGTAACTCTCGCTGGTGTGGGCTACGAGGCGGGCCTCCACCTCAAAAGGCCCGACGCGTTGCCTGCCCTCGACCAGCGCCTCGACATCCAGCGCGACGGCGGCGAAGTTCGGCTGACCGTTCAGGGCATCGAGCCGGTCGCCCAGGCAGCGAGGTCCCACGACCCGGACACGACGCGCCGGCTTGAACTCCCATGTCAGGTAGTGGCGCAGCGGCACCAGATCGACGAAATGATCCGGATGCAGATGGCTGACGATGACCGCGGTAAGCCCGCTCGGCTCCAGGGTCGCTGCCAGGTTCGCGAAGGCGCCCTGGCCCAGGTCCAGCAGGAGGGCGGCGTCGCCGGACCGAACCAGATATGAGGACGAGGCGGCGCCGCGGCGGTCGGTGTAGGCCGGGCCGGCACCGATGACGGTCAATTCCATGGCCGTAGGTTACGCGCCCGGCGGGCCACGGCGCTGTCGGCTACGCGACCGTCGCCGGCTACCGGCGAAACCGTTCCGGCAGCAATAGATCGCCGCGGTCCAGCGCCCGTTCCAGCGACAATCGGTCGAAGCCCGCCGCCGCCACGATCTCGGCCGCTTCCTCCAGCCCGAATGCGAACGACTGCGGCAGGTGCGCATCCGACCCCACCGTGACCCGCCGGCCACCCAATTCGTGGAACCTGGCCACGACCCACGCCGCCGGATACGTCTCGTGCTCCGGGTGGCGCAGCCCCGATGAGTTGACCTCCAGCGCCGTGCCGCCATCAACCAACGCCGCCAGCAGCGGCTCGTACGAAGCAGGAATCGTCGCGAACACGGCCGGCGGAAACCACGGCCGAAGCCAGCGTTTGCACTGGTCGAGGTGGCCGACCGTGTCGAACATGCCGCTCCGGATCGCGGCCTCGACCTCGGCGAAGTACGGCGCCACGGCCTCGGCCACGGTCTTGCCCGCCACGAACGTTTCGATCCTGGCGCGGGCATAGGGCGAGTCCGAGACGGCATGCACCGAACCGATCGAGTAGTCGAACGGATGCGTGCGCAGGTACTCGCCGATCTCCTCTTCGTAGCGGCTCTCGTAGGTGATCTCCACGCCGTGGCGGATGGCGACCTTGCCCGCCCAACGTTCCGCGGCGTCGCCGATGACCTTGCGCCGGACGTTGAAGTCGAAGTAGCGGTAGCCCCCTGAGCCGGGCATGAAATCGACGTGGTCGGTTATCGCGATCTCGCGGATCCCGAGCTCGGCGGCCTGCGCCGCGTACAGCTCCAGCAGCACGTTCGAGTCGTGCGAGAACGCCGTGTGCATATGCGTGTCGATCGGGAAGTCGCGAGCCTGGGCGACGGGGCGCCCCTCGCGCGATTCGTTCGTGTCTGTCACTCGCCCATCTTGCCGGACTTTGCGCGGCTGCGTCGGCGGGCCCGGTGGACGAAAGCGGCCTCATCGAGCCGGAGCTGCCGAATCGGTCGGTAATGTGCCCGCCGCCGACGATATCCTTGCTTGAACTGCTGAGGCAGCAAGGGGAGGCTGGTTCGGATGATCTCTCGCCAGTTCCAGGCAGTCGGGGTTTTCGGCCATGACTGAGATCAGCGGAGGCCGCTCTCTCAAGCCGGCCTGGATTGACCTGCTGATCGACGACCCCAGCCTTGACTTCAGTCGGCTCCTCCAGGACTGGCGATGGCTCCTGGTCGGTTCGTTTCGAGTGGTGGTAGGGAGCAAGTTCGGCGATTGGTTCGTTGAGCGCCTGGGCGGGGCAGTCGAGATGCTGGACATGCAGCGCGGACAGCTCCGCCAGGTTGCCGGCTCGCGCGACGAGTTCTATCAACTCATCCGCATTCGCGAGAAGCAAGAGGAGTGGCTTCGCTCCGACCTTATCGCGGTCCTTCACGAGCGGGGCATCGTCCCCGACGCCGGCCAGTGCTACGCCTTCAGCGTGCCTCCGATCCTGGGCGGCAAGGTCGACCCTGAGAGCGTGGAGTTGATGGATCTCGCCGTCTGGGTATCTTTCTGCGGCCAGATACAGGAGCAGGTCCGCAACTTGCCGCCGGAAACGGAGATTCCCGGACTGGCCGTCTCGGGCGGCGTCGGCCTCGACCCGTCCGACGGCGGCTCAGCCTAGCCGGCGATCAGCCCCAGCTCCTTGCCCACCTTCGCGAACGCCGCGAGGCAGCGGTCGAGCTGGGCGGTCGAGTGTTCGGCCGTGACGATAGTTCGAATTCGAGCCTTGTCGAGCGCGACCGTCGGGAAGACGACCGGCTGGGCGAAGACGCCCTCCTCGAAGAGGCGGCGGCTGAACGTCTGGGCTCGGGCCGAGTCGCCCATCATGACCGGCGTGATCGGGGTCTCCGAAACGCCGGTGTCGAAGCCCAATCGCCGCAGTTCGCCCTTGAAGTAGAGCGTGTTGGACCAGAGGCGGTCGATCAGTTCGGGCTCGTCGAGCAGGACGTGGATGGCCTCCAGGCATGCGGCTGCCACGGCCGGCGGGTGGGACGTGGAGAAGAGGAACGGTCGAGCCCGCTGGATCAGCATGTCGCGGAGGGCCCGGCTTCCGGCCACGTAGCCGCCCAGCACGCCCATCGCCTTGGACATCGTCCCGACCTGGATGGCGACCCGGCCGTGGAGGTGGAAGTGGTCCACCGTGCCGCGGCCGTTGTCCCCCAGCACGCCCGACGCGTGGGCGTCGTCGACCATCACCGCGGCGCCGAACTCCTCGGCCGCGGCGACGATCTCCGGCAACGGCGCGATGTCGCCGTCCATGCTGAAGACGCCGTCGGTCACGACCAGGATCAGACGGTGCGGCTCGCCGGTGGCGGCGCCGGCCGCGTCGGTCCGGCCCTTTGCCCGCGCCTCGCGCAGCAGTTCGCGCAGAGCGGCCGTGTCCTTGTGCGGGTAGACGACGCGCGGCGCCTTGCTCAGCCGCATGCCGTCGATGATCGAGGCGTGGTTGAGTGAGTCGCTGACGATGAGGTCGGCCTCGCCGGTCACGACCGGGATTACGCCCGTGTTGGCGGTGAAACCCGACTGGAACGTCAGGACGGCTTCGGTGTGTTTGAACGCTGCCAGCTCGGTCTCAAGCTGCTCGTGGATAGACATGTTGCCGGCGATCGTCCGGACCGCGCCCGACCCGGCGCCGAACTCACGTGTCGCGTTGAGGGCCGCTTCAACGAGCCGTGGATGCGTGGCCAGGCCGAGGTAGTTGTTTGAGGAGAGGCTGATCAGCTGCTTGCCGTCGACCACGACTTCGGCCGCCTGCGGCGAACTGAGGACACGCATCGGCCGGTACAGGTTCTGCTTCTTGAGTTCCGCGAGTTCGTCGGCCAGGAACCCGAGCGGGTCCGGGCGGGTGTCGTTAGTCACAGTTCACCCTCGGTGTCACTGGTTTGGAAGAACCAATCCATCCGGAACCGGCGCGCACACGTTCGCGTTTCACCACACCGGCAGCGGTCATGTCGCGCCTCCTTCGTTGGCCATCGACTCGGAAGAGGACGCGCTGCCGGAAGTCGGTGGGGCCTCGCGGGCGCCGCCCTCCTGCGGCAGCAGCACGACCTTGCCGGCGATCCCCTGGGCGAGCAGGTCGAACGCCTGCTCGTAGCGGCTCAGCGGCAGCCGGTGGGTGATGATCGGGCTGACGTCGAGGCCCTCGCGCAGCAACGCCGCCGTCTTGTACCAGGTCCGCCACAGCTCGCGGCCGGTGATGCCGTAGACGCGAACGCCGCGGAAGATGATCGCGCTGTTGAGGTCGAGTGTGACCGGGCGCGACGGCAATCCGAGCAGCGACACGCGGCCGCCGTTGGTCGTCATCTCGAAGGCCTGGTGGATCGCCGATTCGGCGCCGCTCATCTCCAGGACCACGTCCACCCCGACGCCGCCGGTCTCGCGCCGGATCTCCTCGACCACATCGCCGGCGGCGTCGAGCACGCAGTCGGCCCCCATGCGGGCGGCCATCTCGCGGCGGTGGGGCATCACGTCCGTGGCGAAGACCCGCGACGCCCCGGCGAAGCGACAGATGGCGACGGCCATCAAACCGATCGGACCGCAGCCCAGCACCGCGACCGATGCCGTGGTGATCTCCTCCACGAACGTGGCGAAGACGGCGTTGCCCATCGGCTCCTGGATCGCGGCCAGCTCGGGCGAGAGGCCCTCGGAGGGCCAGGCGTTGCGTTCGGGCAGAACCATGTATTCGGCGAAGGCGCCGTCGGCGTCCACGCCCAGGATGCGCAGGTTGGCGCAGACGTGCTCGCGGCCGGTCCGGCACTGGTAGCAGGTCCAGTCGACGAGATGGGTCTCGGCCGCGACGCGGGTTCCCAGCGGCACGGCACCGGTGCCGGGTCCGTGCGCCACTACTCGACCCGCCATCTCGTGGCCGAAGATACGCGGTAAGTAGTTCCCCAGCCGGCTCTGCGCCCATGGATCCCAGCGGTATATGTGGAGGTCCGTGCCGCAGAGGCTCACGGCCTCGAGCCGGATGAGGATTTCGCCCGGTCCGGGGCGAGGGACGGGGACTTCGAGCAACTCCGCGCCGGCTTCGGGGCGGACTTTGACGAGGGCCCGCATGGTCTTGGGGATGCGCAGGTCGATGGACGTCGCGGCGGCCAGCATGGCGGCGCCGAAGCCGGGCTCGCCGCCCGGCGAGCCGATCGTACTTGCAGCGGTGCGATCGCTGACCACGCGATGATTCTGCCACTTACCGGGTCGGAGGGTTGCCGCCGCTCATGAACCGATGCGCCGGAGACCCTTCCGGCACACGACCCTCCTCGTCGACGACCGGGTTGGTCAGGCTGCCGATCCGTTCAACTTCAACCCTGACCAGGTCGCCGGGTTCCAGGAATACCGGCGGCTCGCGGAAGACGCCCACGCCACTCGGGGTACCGGTAACGACGACGTCGCCCGGCTCGAGGGTCACCTCGCCGCTGATCGTGGCGATCAACTCGGCGGCGCCGAAGAGCAGGTCCGAAGTGTTGCCGTCCTGCATCTGGAACGGCGCGCCGGCACGCGGCCCCGAAGCGGCCGTTACCCATGAGCGGACGGCGAGTCCGCGCCCGTCGCCGAGTTCGTCGGCCGTGACCATCACGGGGCCGAGCGGCAGGAACGTATCCGAGCCCTTGGCTCGCAGCCACTGGCCGTCGCCCTTCTCGCCGGGCCGCAGCGCCCGGGCCTGACCCTGCCAGTCGCGGGCCGTGACGTCATTCGCGGCCATGTACCCGGCCACGTATTGGAGCGCATCGGCCACCGCCACCCGCCTTGCCCGCCGCCCGATCACGACCGCCAGTTCGGCCTCGAGATCGAGTGCGTGCGTACCCGCCGGCCGGCGGATCGGGTCGCCGTCGGCGACCACGGCGTTGGCGAACATCGAGAAGAGCACCGGCCGGGCCGGGCGCTCCAGCCCCTGCTCGCGGATATGGTCGAGGTAGTTGTAGCCCACGCCGATCGCCTTCGCCGGCCGCGGCAGCGGCGCCGCCAGCCTGACCGTGCCGGGATCTCGCGCCGCCTCGGCCAGTGCTCCAGGCCCGGCGGCCGCCAGCGCCCGGCGGACCCGCTGCAGGTCGGGATCGATGCCGAGGATCGCGGCCAGATCCATCGCGGCGATCTCGGGCGGCAGATCGGACGGGGCAAGCCGCGCCAGTGCCTCGAGCGTCACGATGCGCCCGCCGTCCAGGACCACGGCAACCTGCCCGCCACCCGGATCGCTGTTGCCGCTCGATCGAACAGTCGCCAGTCGCATCGACGAGCCTCCGACTACTCCAGTGCCCCACTGTCGGCTGGGCAATTGACAGCCATAGGGTACGTGGATAGCGTGGGCGCCGGAGGAATCATCAGCCAGGCCGTCGGGCCTCGGGCCGAGGAGCCGTGGAGGGCTGGCGTTGGACAGGACCAGAGGCGACAGCGGCGCCGAAGGGCCAGGGGGGTTTGTCCCCATGCCCTCGCGCTCGCCCATGCCCTCGCGCTCGCCCGCGCCTGAGGGCCCGCCCTCGACCTCGCGCAAGCCCGCGCCTCGGCGCTCGCCCGCGATGCCGCCACGGCCAGCCGCCGCATCCGCCCCGAAGGCCGCATCCGCCCCGAAACCTGCCCGCATCGCCGACGTTGCCAGGGAAGCAGGGGTTTCCAAGACCGCCGTTTCGTTCGCGTTCAACAGCCCGGAACGTCTCAACGCCGAGACCGCTTCCCGCATCCGCGAGGTCGCCGACGCCATCGGCTACCGGCACCAGTCGACGGAACGAGCCTTCACCCGTAAGGGCAGCATGACCGTCGGTCTGCTCACGCCCCAGGTCCTGAGTGTCGTCTTCGGCAACCCGNNTCGCCGCTCCACGGCTCCCTGGTCCGGGCCATCGGCCGTGCCACCGTGGACGGGTTCGTCGCGGTCGGTCTTTCGGAAGACCATCCCGAGGTGGAGCAGATCCGCCGCGCGGGCTTCCCGATGGTCCTCGTCGACGGCGCCGCGCTGCCGGAACACGCCTCGGTCGAATCGAACGATGAAGTCGGGGCGCGGGCGGCGGCTCGCCATCTGCTCGGACTGGGACACCGCGACTTCGTCGTGATCGGCATCGAGCCGCCCAACATGCCCGGCCTGTTCGAATACTCCGCCGGGCCCACGGAATCGGTGGCGTGGCGCCGGCTGACCGGCTATCGCCAGGGTCTGGAGATGGGCGGCGTCAAGCTCCGCGACGAGCGCATCGTCGTCGGCCCGGCCAGCTTCGAAGGCGGCCTGGCAACGTTCCGCCGGATCTGGGAGGACGGCCTGCGGCCGACAGCGATCCTGGCCATGAGCGACGTCATGGCAATGGGCGTCATGTGGGCGGCGCGCGAAGTGGGTGTGAACGTACCGGAGGATCTCAGCATCGTCGGCTTCGACGACCTGGATGTGGCTCCGCACTCCAACCCGCCGCTGACCACGATCCACCAGCCGATCCGCCAGAAGGGCGAGGAGGCAGCCCGGCTGCTGCTTCGGGCGATCGCCAACCCGGACGTCGAAAGGCCCGAACACAAGGTCCTAGAGACGCGCCTGATCATTCGCGGGTCGACGGCCAGAGTGCCCAAGCCGCACCGAGAGGTCGGCGACGTCCGCCACGGGACGGCGCGCACGGAGCCGAAAGCTTGATCGAGGAGGCCCGACGGGACCGCGCCGCCCGACCCGGCCCGGACTGGGTTCGCGACGCGGTCTTCTACCAGATATTCCCCGACAGGTTCGCGACCAGCGTCCGCGTGCCCAAGCCCGGCACGATGGAACGCTGGGATGCCCCGCCGACGTCGCACGGGTTCAAGGGCGGCGACCTTCTCGGCATTGCCGAGCACCTCGACGAGCTGCGCGAGCTTGGCATCACGGCGCTGTACCTCACGCCGATCTTCGCCTCGGCCTCAAATCATCGCTATCACACCTACGACTACGAACTTGTCGACCCGCTTCTGGGCGGCGATGCGGCGCTGCGCGAATTGCTCGACTCCGCCCATGCCCGCGGCATGCGGGTTGTTCTCGACGGCGTCTTCAACCACGCCAGCCGCGGCTTCTGGCCCTTCCATCACGTCCTGGAGAACGGCGCCGCGTCGCCGTATCGGGACTGGTTCGTGCTGAACTCGGACGTGCGGGCGGGGCGGCGCGGGCTGATCGCCTACCCGGGCACCCACGAAATCGATGCGGCCGCACGCCTCCAGAGCGACAACGATCCGAACGGCGCCGACGAGGCGATCGAGACAACGGCGATGCACCGGATGCTGGGCTACAAAGCCTGGTGGGACATGCCGGCCCTGCCCAAGCTCAACCACGCCAACCCGGAAGTGCGCGAGTACATCTACCGCGTCGCGGAGGGCTGGCTCCGCTTCGGCATCGACGGCTGGCGTCTGGACGTGCCCGAGGAGATCACCGAACCCGGCTTCTGGGAGGAGTTTCGGCGCCGCTGCCTGGCCGTGAACCCCGAGGCGTATATCGTCGGCGAGATCTGGAACCCGGCGCCGGAGTGGCTGGCCGGCGACCGGTTCGACGCCCTGATGAACTACCCGTTGGCCGAGGCAATCCTGTCGTTCACCGGCGCGGGCCGGCTGGACGCCGACCTCGTCGCGACCACGCACGAGTTCTCGCGCCACGTTCGCGACGACGACGGCCCCGAATTCGCGCGGCGGCTGGCGGACGTCATGGCCACGTATCCGCCCGACATCACGTCGCTGCAGCTGAACCTGCTCGACAGCCACGATACGCCGCGTTTCCTCTCACTGGCGGGCGGCGATGCCACTGCCCTGCGCCTCGCGGCGCTGATCCAGATGACTCTCCCCGGCGCCCCGTGCATCTACTACGGCGATGAAGTCGGGCTGGACGGCCGAGCCGATCCGGATTGCCGGCGGGCCTACCCGTGGGACGTCGCGCGGCAGGACCGGAGTCTGCGGGACTTCGTCGCCGGCTTGACCGCCATGCGCCACGCTCATCCGGCGCTCCGCCGCGGCCGATTCGAGGTCCTGGCTGCCGAAGGTTCGGCGGTCGCCTACGGCCTGTTCGGTGCCGATACGTCCATGGTCGTAGTCGTGAATGCCGGCGATTCCCCGGCCAGGCTCGGTTTCGAGCTTCCCGGGCCGGCAGGCGGTTCGGTCGAACAGGTAAGCTGGACCGGACGTGAGTGGCGTTCCACATTTGCGCCGCGACCGCTCGAGAGGGGGACTCTCGTGGTCGATGTAGAAGCCCGAGAGGGAGTGGTCCTGGGAGTTCATCCGGCTCTCTAGTTCGTCCGGCTCTCTAGGAGTGCTTCATGCCCGACCTTTCCGCCGCCCTGCCCACGACGGATCTGGAGGACTTGCTTCTCGGCGTCGTTGACGTCGAGGGAAAAGTGACGGCCGCGCTCGAGAATCTCGGTCCGGTGGCGGGCCGCGACGTGATCGTGCTCGACGCCGGCCGCGGGTTCCGGGCGAGGCAGCTCGCCGAAATAGGATCGCGCGTAACTGCCGTGACGTTCCTCGATGCGCGCGACGAGCCCGCCGCAATCGATCGCCTCGCCGAGCTGCCGGCAGCCGATGCGGACGTCGTCATCGTCCCCTGGTCCGAGCTCGCCGCGCCCGGGTCGGCGTTCATCGCTCACGCGGAGCGGCTGCTCCGGCCGTGCGGCAGGCTGCTGCTCGTCCACGACTACGGCCGCGACGACGTCTGGAGTCTCATGCCAGGCCGCCGCGATCGCGCGGTCGAGTGGAGCCAGCGGCGCGGCCCGTTCCTGGGCGCGGGGTTCCGTGTTCGCGTGATCCATTGCTGGTGGACGTTCGAATCTCTCGAGTCGGCGAAAGAACTGCTGGTCGCCGGGTTCGGCGAGCCCGGCGTCGAGCTGGCCGATCGGCTGAAGAAGCCCCGCCTCGAATACCAGGTGGCGGTCTACCACCGCTCCGCCGCCCCGGAGCCGGTCGACGGCGAGGACGCGGACGAGGGAGTGGCCGCCGGCGTCGGCGCGGTCTGATTGTCGCGCGCGGGATCGCGGCTCGGTCCGGGAGCCACCTGCTCGGCCACGCCTGATACCCTCTGGCAATGACCGACGAAGGCCGCGAGTCCCAGCACAAGTCCGATCGACGGGCTCCCTCTGCCGGGAACCTGTTCGACCCGGCCGCGCCGCGCCCAGCGTCGCCCCCGGCTCGGCCCGTCGGACCCGCTCCGTCGGCCGCCACGCCTCCGATCGCCCCGCCGCCTGCCGCGACGCCGCCAACCTGGACGCCGCCAACCTGGACGCCGCCGGTCGCTCCGACCCGTCCCCAGTACGCGCCGCCCGCCGGTCCTCCGCCGGCGGCTCCTCCGCCGGCCGCCACCGATCAAGACGACCTGGACGGCGACGAACTCGAGACTGAAGAGCCGCCTCTCACGCTGGCCGACCGCGTGCGCAGATTGCAGCCGGCGCCGGTAATCCTGACCATCATTTCGGTCGGGGCGTTCGTCTTTCTGGCCCAGGCGATGACCAGCCACACGACACCGGTATCGGTGCTGCTGAGCGCGGGCGTAGTCACGTGCCTCGTCTTCGGCATCGACGCGGGCGTGGCGTCCCTGTCGACGTGGAGCGCCAGCCGTGACGGACTCACCCGGAGAGCGCTGCTCCTGTCCGCAGTGGGCGGAGTCGCAGCCCTGATCAGCGCCGGGGCCTTCGCCGGCGTTCTGGTCCTGGTGCTCGTGCTGAACAGCTAATTCGAGTCGGCCCGTGCCGGCGGGCGTCCGGCCGGCGCCCGGCTCAGGACAGCGACGAGCGTTGACAGCATGCCCCGCCCGGCGGCCGCAAACCGCCGGCTTGCGCGCCTGTCCTGCTACACTCCCGTTCGCGCCGCGCCGCGCCGCCATCGTCTAGAGGCCTAGGACACGACCCTTTCAAGGTTGAGATCAGGGGTTCGAATCCCCTTGGCGGTACCATCCTCGCCGGCCGCGTTGCCACCGCTCGGTCGCTGACTCGGACGCCAGGTTGCTCCCGGCCGCCAGAGCGCTATGTGTCGCCCCTCGCCAACGTGCCCCCGGGAAAGCGAGGGTTTCCGACAAAGTGTCCATGCGGCGGTTCGCTAACTGGAGGAATGGCACGATGGATATCAACGAGGCGATCTCTGGCCGCCGCTCAACGCGCGACTACACGGCCCAAGCCCTGGATGACGAGACCGTCCGGCGTCTGATTGACGCCGCCGTGCATGCGCCGAACGCGTCCAACGGGCAACCCTGGACGTTCACGGTGGTTCGCGATCAGGGCTTGCTCGACGGGATCTCGACTTCTGCGAAGTCCCACATGCTCGCGACCTTGCCCGATGGACCCCAGTCCGACCGTTACCGGACGCAGCTCAGTGATGCGACCTTCCAGATCTTCTATCACGCACCGGCATTGATCCTGATCTCGGGGATCGCACAAGGGCCGTGGGTCGTCGCAGACTGCGCGTTGGCAGCAGAGAACCTGATGCTCGCCGCGTATGGGGTCGGACTTGGCACCTGTTGGATCGGCTTCGCGCAGGGCTTCCTGAACACGCCGGAGGGGAAGAACGCGCTCGGCCTCCCTGCGACGTGGGTGCCAGTTGCGCCGATCATCGTCGGCCATCCGAAGGCCGAGATAGCGCCCGTCCCTCGGAAGGAGCCGGAGATCCGCTGGATTGGCTGATTGTCCGCGCCGCACCGGACGCGCCTCTCGCTTCGGAGGATTGGAAGCGTACTGAGCGTCTTGGTCCGCGCCTACCAGAACAGGGAGGGCGCGAAGGTGGTGCATGACGCCACCTGCGCCGCTCGTCTGTGCCATTCCGGCACTGGCCCACGTGATCTCAGATAGACCCCATGGCTCGATCGTGCTGGCGTTCGAGGGGCGAGTGCCCCATGGCCGCGCCCGGCAATGAGCCGCGGCCTACGATAGGTGCGTACTTCGCCGACCTCCTCCCGACGAGTACGGGAATCGCATGAGAACACCGCCAGACAAGCCTGAGGACCCAGTACAGGACATATGCAGGGGACCCTTTGGATCTCTTCACGGCCGCTACGAAGGACGGTTGAATGACTCAAGCCCGCCGGGACAACAAAGCGCGAGCGGCCGCCAATCAGCGCGCGGGGGCCCCCGCGACCGAGGATGCGAGCGGCCAGAGGCGCTCGCGAAAGCACGACCCGAACTACAAATGGGTCGCGCTTTCGAACACGACGCTCGGCGTCCTGATGTCGGCTATCGACGGCTCGATCGTCATCATCTCCCTTCCCGCGATCTTCACGGGCATCAAGTTGAACCCGCTCGATCCCGGCAGCACGAGCTATCTCCTGTGGATCATGATGGGCTACCTGCTCGTGACCGCAGTTCTCGTTGTGGCGTTCGGTCGCCTGGGCGACATGTTCGGACGCGTCCGCATGTACAACGCGGGCTTCGTCATCTTCACCGTCGGATCGCTGCTCCTTGCCTTGACACCGTTCACGGGACCCGCAGGGGCGATCTGGATCATCTTCATGCGCTTCGTGCAAGGAATTGGCGGTGCGTTCCTCTTCGCGAACTCGCAGGCAATCCTGACTGACGCATTTCCGCCCGAGCAGCGCGGTTTGGCCTTCGGCGTCAACGGCATCTCGTTTCTGGCCGGCCAGTTCGTGGGCCTGGTGGTGGGCGGCGTCCTGGCCGCGATCAACTGGCGGCTGGTCTTCTTCGTCAGTGTGCCCGTTGGACTGCTCGGCACGATCTGGGCGTACATGCGTCTCGAAGAGCTCGGCACGGTTACGCACTCGAAGATCGACTGGCCCGGCAACCTGACCTTTGGGATCGGGCTTACGGCGCTCCTCATTGGGATCACCTACGGCATCCAGCCGTACGGTGGCCAGACGATGGGCTGGAGCAACCCCTTCGTGGTGTCCATGATCGTTGGTGGTCTGGTTCTGCTGGGGCTGTTCGTGTGGGTGGAACGCCGAGTCGCCGAACCACTCTTCGATCTGGCCCTCTTCCGCATCCGCGCCTTTACCGCAGGCAACCTGGCCGGGTTCCTGTCCGCCCTCGGGCGAGGTGGCCTGTCGTTCATGCTGGTGATCTGGCTGCAGGGAGTCTGGTTGCCGCTGCACGGGTACTCATTTGCCGACACTCCACTGTGGGCCGGCATCTACATGCTGCCGTTGACCCTGGGCTCGCTCGTGTTCGGACCGGTATCGGGGTTTCTATCCGACCGGTTCGGAGCCCGGCCATTTGCCACCGGGGGCATGCTCATCGCCGCGGTTTCATTCTTTGGCCTTGTCCTGCTGCCGGTGAACTTCCCGTACTGGGAGTTCGGCGGCCTGCTGCTGGTGAGCGGCATCGGCGGCGGCCTGTTCTTCTCGCCGAACATGGCCGGTATCATGAACAGCGTGCCTGCCCGCCAGCGCGGAGCTGCGGCCGGAATGCGGGCCACTTTCCAGAACTCGGCCACAGTGGTGTCGATCGGCGTGTTCTTCTCGCTGATGATCGCAGGCCTATCGACCTCGCTCCCGAGCGCCCTCTACAACGGGCTCACCGCCCACGCCGTCCCAGCTGCCGACGCATCGCAGATCTCGCACCTGCCGCCGGTGGCAAGCCTGTTCGCGGCTCTGCTCGGCTATAACCCTATGGCCGCGTTGCTGCCGCCGCATGTCCTGCAGTCACTGCCGGCGTCTCAGGCCGCGATCCTTACCAGCAAGGAGTTCTTTCCTCAGCTGATCGCAGGCCCGCTCCAGGCGGGGCTCGCGATCGTGTTCGTCGCCGCGGCCGTCATGTCGCTCGTTGCGGCCTGGGCGTCCTGGCTCCGGGGAGGTCTCTACTTGCATGACGAGTCGGCCGTGCGGCCCGCTGGCGCCCCGGCGCCTGAATGCTAGACACCGCCTCGCCTCGTCAGCTCAGTCTATGAAGCGCACCCCAGCTTTGGAGTCCAGGCCAACGCGCTGGTGTTGAAGGTGTCCAGGATCTCCGGCCGTTTATGGCATCAGGTCGACCTGGCGGCTTGCCGATCCGCCCAACACGATGACCACGTCGTGAGAACCACCGCGCGATGACGCTGGCCGGCGGTGTTGTCTCGCTTGCCAAGTGGTGACTCTCCCGCGATTGCCGTCGGGGCATACTCCGCAGAGGAGGAACCGAGACCCCGGCACGCCCATGTTCCCATCGCGGAGGAGAAGCCATGATGAGCTACCGCACCGCGGCCAGCAGGCTGCGTCACCCGGTGAATATTGCCCTCCATACGAACGCACCCTTGGGAGTGCGCATCGCCAACGCGGTGACGGGCTTCATGGGCTCCTGGAAGTTCATCATCCTCCAGACCGCGGTTGTGGCAATCTGGGTCGCCGGGAACGTCTATCTCGTCTTCCACTTTGATCCGTACCCGTTCATCTTCCTTAACCTGGCCTTCAGCACCCAAGCGGCCTATGCCGCGCCACTGATCCTGCTCGCCAGTAACCAGTCAGCCGTACGTGACCGCGCCACCCTCGAACATGCCGCCGCCGAATCGGAGGCAGCCGACACGAAGGACGACGATCTCAAGGTCCGCCTGGAGCGGATCGAGGCGATGTTGGAGACCCTTACCGCCGCCAAGGGTTGAGTGGCCACCCACGATGTTCGCATCGTCCTCCCGGAGCTTCACGATGCTGGCGCGAGAGGCGCGACCTGGCACCCAGTGGTCGCTTGCGCGGCGAAACGTTAGTGGCTGTAGTATCCGCGGCGGAGGGCGAGGTTCGAATCTGAGGGAGAGTCGCATGCGACGATCAGGGTTGGTCCTTGTAGGCGCCGCGCTGCTGGTCGCGGCCTGCGGCTCATCGGCGACTTCCGCGCCGGCCACCAATGGATCAAACGGGGCCACTGCCACCAATTCGGCCAGCTCCGCCGGTCAGGTCGCAAACCCGACGATAGCTGCGGTGGCCGGTGGTAGCCACGAGTTCAGCGCCACTCTCACGGTTAGCGGGGCCTTGACCAAGACTGTCAACTTCACGCAGGGCCTGGCGAATCTGCCGCCGTGCGCGACTCTGGCCAAGACCGGCTTTGCGGGCGCTACGTGGAGCATTCCCCTGCCCAATTCGGCGGCCGAAACGCTCAACTGGAACGTCACGCCGTACAACGGACCGGGAACCTACTCCGATGCCTCGACCTATGAGAACTCGGTGGAACTGACCGACCAGGCCTCGGGAACCGAGTACGACCCGGTCGATGCGAGCGTCATGTCGGTCATCGTGAAGGTCGACGGTTCGGGCTCCGCCACGTTCCAGAACCTTGAGGATACGGACGGAAACGCTGTCAACGGCAGCGAGACTTGGACCTGCAGCTGAGAGCGCGACGCAGCGGATCGCAATGAGACCGCTGATCCTGCAGGTTGGACATGTCCACGACGTTGTGAACCGAGCGACGCCCTCAGCGCAACGCTGACCGGCTCTCTTCCTGGCCCGGATTCGAAGCGGCGCGGGAGGGATTCGGCTGCCTGCGGCAGCGTCACGATGAGCAGGTCGCGGCGATTCGACCCTTCAGTCCCGAATGGCCCACGCGATGCTGAGGCTGCCGATGGTGGCAACGAGCACGAACAGCAGAACGCCACTCAACGGAGCGGCGAGGTTGGCTCGGACCGTGAGCCACGCCAGGATCAGGGCGGCGATCGGACCCGCGAATAGCTCCGGGCGATCACCAACGAGAAAGTCATACCAGAAGCCAAAGAAGGCCCGCAGGTAGCGCATCTTTAGTCCTCCGCCGGTGAAGTCGCCGCGCGAAGCTGTCGGTTCGTCAAGCGTGCCTGGACGAGGTAGACGCCGACGATCGCCAGAGCGGCATAGCCCGCGAGCAACGCCAGGATGGTTGCGTCGCCGGCCGGCCAGTCGATCCCAACGCCCTCGCCCGCCCAGAATGTCCCGAAACCGGTCAGCATCACGCCGACCGCGAACTTGAGCCCGTTCTCCGGCACCGATGCCAGCGGGCGGTGGACGAGCACCGCGACCCCGAGCACGAGCGCTCCCGCCGCCGCCGCCCCGAGGGCCGCGGGCCCAACCATGCCGGCCGACGCTCCGAATGTGATCACGATGAAAGCCACCTCGAGTCCCTCCAAAAGCACTCCCTTGGCGGCCACGGTGAAACTGATCCAGTCCATGCCGGTCGCCGATACCGGCGGCTCGGCTCTGAGTGCCGCGATCTCGCGTTCGTAGATGGCCGCTTCGTCGTGCTTCGCCCGGGCACCGCCCGCCCGGAGCACGGCCTTGGTGAGCCACCCGAGGCCGTAGATCAGAAGGAACCCGCCCACGACGATACGGACCACGTCGATCGGGACGAACACCACGATCGCGGTGCCGAAGATGGCCACCAGAAGCGTCAGGGCCGCGAGCGCGGCGATCACGCCGATCAGAGTCGATCGCCACTGACGAGTCACCCCGACCGCAAGCACGATCGTGACCGCCTCGACGAATTCGACCGCGGACGCGAGGAAGCTCGAGAGGACCGTTACGAGAGCTATGGAGGACATACCCGCCATGCTAGCGGAGGGGCCGTACTTTGGATCTGGCGTGTTGTCCTGAACCTCCATGCCAGACCGACACGATGACCACGTAGTTGTGCTATCCCGCCCCATGCCGGTGCAGCCATGCGCCAGGATGGGAAGCAAATCGACGCCGCCCGCGCATACTGTTGGGGCGTTCGATAGTTCGTCAGCAAGAGGTGGACCGTGGCGATGTTCTGCACGCAGTGTGGCGGTAGCTTCGCTGACGATGCCAAGTTCTGCGTCGGTTGTGGCGCCCCCGTCGGACCACAGACGGCTCCCACTTCCGGCGCCTCGGCTCCGCCTCCGTTCTCAACCCCTGCACCTGCTGCTAGTGGCCCTGAGCAGAACGCCACCGGCGGGACGTTCGTGCTCAACCAGAAGCTGATCTCGATGACCGGCGATCTGTGGATCGACGATTCGAACGGGAATCACGCCTACGAGGTGGACGGAAAGTTCCTCGCGGTCCGGCGCTCGCTGCTCCTCAAGGACACGTCGGGCCATGAGCTGTACGAGATCAACAAGTCGCTCGCGCACGTCCACAAGACCTTCGAGGTCAAACAGGGCGACAAGGTCGTCGTGACGATCCAGAAAGCCCTGATGTNNCAGACGGCGGGCAGATGAAGGTCACCGGCAACTGGGCGGGTCGCGAGTTCCACGTCCAGAAGGATGGAACAGACGTGATCTACGCCTCTCGTCAGTTCTTCAGCCTCCACGACGCCTACGGCATCCAGGTCTCACCGGGCTTCGATGCGCCACTCGCTTTGGCAATCGTCGTCGCCCTGGAGCAGATCGAGAAGGAAGAGGGCCGCGAGGAGTCGCCGCTCGGCGGCCTCATGGGTGGGGGTCTGGGCGGGATTCTCGGCGGCTAGGCCGAAAGGCGGCTTGCGCGACGTCAGGCACCATGCGCGGATCGTGCCGCCGGTGGCGCGACCGGCCGCCGCCTGTAGACCGTCGGCGCCGGGCTACAGCCACAGCGCGAGCCAGGGCCGGAGTTTCTCATAGAGCGTCTCCGGCGTGTGAGCCTCCATCCCAAGGCCCGCTATGGTTCGCTCGGGATACTGCGAAGGCGAGCCCAGCGCGCTCTGCTAAGGCCATCAGGATTCGCAGCGCCTCGATCTGTCGGCGTTGTTGCTCGGGAAGCACGGGGTCGGCCGCCACCTTGCCCCAGATCTGCTCGCCGTACTTCTCCAGGTAAACCACGATCGAGCTGTCAATTAAGACTCCCGCCGGTAGCGGTGGGTTCCAGTCGCCGGGGTGGGGCCGAAGTGGCCCTGGGACTGGGCGTCCAACTGGAAAGGCGGGTCAGGACGGCGTGGGCCCACTTCTCAAGGATGCCTTCGCGCGGTCCTACGGTCGAAGAGGGCTTCACGAAACGAATCAACAGCGCCAGGATCGAGGCCAGCATGTCGGCGGCATGATGCGCGGTCCCGACTGCCAGCGAACGTTAGACGCGCTCCGCTCCTGAGTGCGGAGCCGGCGCCTTCGCCGAGTCTTGGCGGTGGCCCTTGGTTCGAGTTGAAGCAAGGGCCCTTTCTATTCCTCGACTCACCTAGCGTCTGTAGAGTTCCCCACTGTTGAGAATCCCGTCGGGGCCTTGGCCGCCGACGACTAGGACGGACCCAGCCCCGAGACTGGCGCTCACGGATCCATATCGGGCATGCCCCATAGTCGCGGCCGGCGTGAACAATCCAGTTGATGGATCGTAGAGTTCGCTCGAGGCCAGTGGTCCGGTTTGGCCCGAGCAGTGATCGCCACTGCACTCGCCACCTACTACCAGCACCAGTCCGTCCGAGAGAAGCTGAGTTGCATGCCGGTATCGTCCTATGCCCATTGAGCCGGTGAGGCTGAAGGTGCCAGAGACGGGATCGAACAGCTCTGCCGACGAGAGGCTACCCTCGGTGCCCCAGCCGCCGTCTAAGAGCACACGGCCGGTCGCCAGAAGTGTGGCTGTCGGCTGTTGCCGTGCGACCGACATCGACGCAGTAGTCGAAAACCCGCGAGTGCCAGGGTCGTAGATCTCGGCGGACGCGAGTTGAGTGTCGCCCACTCCCCCAGCGAGCAAAACCTTTCCATCGTCGAGAAGTGTGGCTGCGGCATCGGCCCTCGCCGTGGCCAGAGATCCGGTTGCGGTGAACGTCCCGACGCTCGGGTCGTAGATCTCGGCCGTGGAAAGTAGGTCCGGCTGACCAGAACCGGTGCCGCCGGCGTCAGGCCCCGATCTGCCACCGACCAGCAGCACCGTTCCGTCTCGTAGGAGCGTCGCGGTGTGGTCAACACGCCCTGCGGACATGGCCCCGGTGTTCGTGAACGCCCCCGTGGCAGGATCGTAGATCTCTGCAGTGGCGAGGGCTCGTCCACTGTCATCCTTGCCCCCGGCCACAAGGACGCGACCATCGGGCAGAAGCGTCAGTGATGGCCGGGACCTTCCGCCCGTCAGACCCGCTCCAGGCGTTAGCGATCCCGTCGAGTGGAACTTCCCACTGGCAGGATCGTATACGGCCGCGACGCTGGCAGACCCGTTCTCATCTCGGCCACCGGTCAGGAGTACCTGCCCGTTCTTCAAGGTGACCGCTTCATCCCAGCCAACGCCTGGCAGGTCTGGCGTCGCGGTGAAGGCACCCTGCAACGGCGTCGGAGCCGCTCCGATCGAGGTCGATAGGAGCAGGCCAGCTCCCAATATGCCAGCCACCAAGATGGTCAGCGAGGCCGCGATAGGAGCGCCTAATCGTCGCAGCCCAGGTTGTCGGAGCCTCTCACGGGCCTGCGGATACACGAGGGCATCTATGGAACGGTGAAGGCGATCCGACTCCGTCGGAAGCGGCCGCCTGAACCAGTTGTGCAGCTGCGACTCAAGATTGTTAGCCCCCATACCAAACCTCCTGAAGGTCGTCCAGGGTCAATTTGCCACGAAGCGATTCCAGGCTGTAGTGAAGGCGCGATTTCACGGTCCCGATCGGCAAGTCGAGTAGATCGGCAATCTGCTCCAGGGACATGTCACGCCAGAACCGGAGAACGACGACCACCCGCTGGTCAATCGGGAGGCTGGCGATGGCGCGTCCCAGAACGTCGCGTTCCAGGATTGTTCGGAATGGATCCTCGCTCGGCGAATCGACCTCTGTATAGGCCCGAATTTGTGGTCGATGCCTGGCCCGATCGCGGCATACGTTCACCAGAATCCTGTCAAACCAGCCGTCAAACTTGGCTTCATCCTTCAGTTGAGGCCATGCGCGGACAACGCGTTCGACGGCGTCTTGCACGGCATCTTCTGCCTCGGCCCGGTCGCCCAGCAGATAGCCTGCGAGCCCAAAGGCGGAGCGAGCCTTCCGGTGGCATAGCGTGGCCAAGACATCCCTGGAGCGAGCCTCGAGGGACTCATCCACGCTTAGCTTGTCCTCCACGCGCAGCCTTGGCGGATTGCCCCAACGCCTGTCCGATCTACAAAGACTGTGCCCTGTCCGAGAAGGTTCAATAATCGCCGTGGCACCGTTGCCAACACATGGTCACGACGTGTGCCCGCAGCCGGTCGACGAGTTAGCCTGTCGAAGCCTACGAAGCATGTCAACGCGACGAGGCCGAAGAACTGCCGTTCAGGACCTGCTTCGGCTGTTCGAGAGTGCCTGACGTGCCCGATCGTTGAGCACCCCATTGGGCCACAACCTCCGAGCCTCTCGGCTGGACGCGGGATTGTGCCGGTCTCGCTGTCCCGGCAACACCACGACCCCAAAAGAACCCGGTTCAGGCCAATCAGGCGGAGGTTGCCTCCGGCTACCAGAGAACCGCGTCGTCGCTGTCCGGGCCAGGCCGTCGGGCGCGGTGAGCCCGGAACGGTGACGTCAGGAATCTGGCCAGCTGCCTGCCACTCGAAACGAACGCCTCCGTGTACCGGATTTGCCCGGGGCTTCCGGCGGCCGAATGCGCCAGAGACCCGAGACGTGCGCTCGTCTTCTGCGACGCCACCGTCCGGCATCCGACCGCAACGGCCCAAACCTCCGTTTCGGCCGCCGTCGCAGCCATGGGGACCAGGGAGCGCACCTCCGGCGAGTCGATCGATCCCGTGTCCGCGGCGGCAGCTCGAAGCGCCGAACGCAGGCGGCGCAGGCGTCCAGTCAGCATTGCTCCGGCGAACGAGCGCGGATCGACGTTGAGTCCCGCAAGCAGCGCGACCAGGCCACCCACGAGCAGGGGGTCGTCGTCCACACGATCGAGGGCGGTATAAAGGTTAACCACCGCGATCTCGACGATGGCAAGGCCCACGAGGACCTTCCCGATGAGGTCGCCGTTCCGGAGCAGGCCGATGTTTCGGGCGTCGTTCTGAGCGGAGCCCAGCAGGCCGGCCATCTCGGTCGAAACGTCGAAGGTAGTGGTGTTGTTGTCGCCCATAATGCTGAGCGCCACCTCACGAGCGTCGGTGGACAGCGCGCCCTGGGGGCAGAGGCTGTCACGAAGGTAGCTCTCGGCAGCCGCAGGGGCGGGTTCCTTGCTTCCCGCCGCCGGTCCCTGCGTGGTTCGAGCGATGATCCACATGAAGCCGGCCGCGATCATGTCGACCGCGTCGAGGCCGCTGAGCAGGGCTGCCACGAACGGCGTCAGCCCCTTTGGCAGGCTGCTCGAACCGCCCTTGTGCTCGACCGCCAGGGCGAAGAGCCTGGGCCAATAGGCGATCGCCAGCGGCGCCAGGACGAGCGCAAGCCCGAGCAGAAACGTCATCGCCATCTCCAGCTGCATCCTCTGCCAACAGCGTACCGCGGTCCACCGGCAGCGGGTCGGCCCAGTGTGTGTCGGAACGCTCGACAACGTCCAGGGCCATCTGCGTGCCGCGCTCGTGTCGGCACCGGAACTCGCACCGAAAGTCGGGCCGGCAGCAAAAGAGCCGGTCTCCTCTCTAGGCATTGACTCTCAGTGTCCGCCATGCAGTTCAGCTCCGCTCAGGCCACGTCGTCCTCCGGCGTCGCGAGCTTGCGCCCAAGTTCGTTCCGCCGGTGTCCGTTGTGCTGGCTCTCCCCGAGAGGATTCCGCTGCATCCAAGCTGATCGAGCTACTGCCGAGTCAACCAATCGTCAGCGTTGCGACAGCACAAGCGACGATCGGCGGGTCCGCAGAGGCTTTCAGACTCGCACTCAACAACCTGGAAGGGCGCGGCGTCGTGCGACAGATCACCGCCGGCCGTTATGCGAGGGCCCGGGCTGCGGAGACCTGTTCGAGATCCTCAACGAGTACGAGCACTCCCTGGCGACGCCTACGAGGAGCGCCCAGCGGCGCCGACATGCGCCACAGCCAAAGCGACAGCCAAGCCCAGGAGGGGAAGGTGCCAACCTACCTGAATGGTCGGGGCGAGAGGAGTCAAACCAACCGTAGCGACCTGAATGTCCCGTTCCACCTAAGCCTCGAGTTGGCTGGCGCCGAGAAGTGGCACTCTTGTGCCGGGTGATCGCGCATTGCGCGAAGAACGGTCATCGTTCGAGCGCCTGGGCGGTCAGTCGCGCTTGAAGACTTCTACTTGGTCGGGAGACCAGATCGCTCGAAGGCCATCTGCCAGTGCGCCGAGAGCCGAGGCCAGCTTGGATTCGACCGACATGACCACACGGCTATGCTCACCGCAGTGCTCCGGGTAGGGAATCGACCCCTCGATAGAGAAGCTGACCTGGGCTCCCCGTCCACCCGACCGCCCGTTCCAGACAACCATGGCCCAGGTAAGGAATGCGAGAGTCCTGTCGGCTCGGGCCTCCAGCAACCCCTGCAGCTCCGTGGTATTGGTGGCTATGGAGGTCCGTTCGCCTCCCGCCTCGATCCACCCGGCTAGCTCCGGGGCCAACGTCGAGAGGAGCCTAAAGGTCTGTACGAGCTTCTCGGCCGCCTCCGCGCTCCCATCTGGCGATGCCGAAAGCCGGTTGCTAATGGGCCCGAACGAACTTCATGAAGGCGATATGGTCCTTGAAGAGCGAATATGTCTCCGGTCGCCGATGGACCAACTCCATGCCGCGCTGACTGAACGCCGTGCGAAGCTCGTCCTCAGAGCGCAGCTTCGTCGCTCGAACATCGGTGAGACGACCCTCAGTCACATCTTCGAAGACGAATACGGTCCGGGCGCAGGCAGCCAGCTTGTCCATGAGGTCCTTGAAGTCTCCGTCGTCGTCGACGTTGTGGATCAAGACCTGTGAGCAGATCGCGACCTGGTGTCGTCGCTCGTACTCCTGCATGAACCCAAGGTGATGAACGACCTTGTTGCAGTCCGCTCCAAGCCGTTGCTTGTTTCGGTCGATCATTCGTGGGCACTGGTCGAGAGCCGTCAACTTCTTCACGGTCCCCACAAGACGCTGGGTCAGTCGCCCAGTCCCGCAGCCGACTTCGAGCACATCCTTCCCGGCAATGTCACTTCCCATGAACTCCATCAGGGCATCGATGTAGTCGCGCGACGCGTCTGCAAGTCCGCTCCGCGGATACCGAACGCTCATGTCGGCGATGTCGCCCGGCGATGAGGTTCTCAAGTCCCACTCGTCCCGGAGGGCATGCTTCCACCACAACCCTCGCCGTGAATTGAGCGCGTCGAGAGTCTGACGCACGCCAAAGTGATCGGCACAGAACGTCAACAGGCAAGCCTCGGCCGCGGGCTCCCAAACTGAGTGACTGCGGGGATCCCGAGGCAACAGGGCATCGATGATGGAGTCGAGGTTGAGCGGAATCTTGATCAGCCCCGGTGGCACGTAGCGCTTGGCCGTGCCGCTAGCCCCGCGCAGCGCCCGTTGATAGCGCTTGACCACTTCATCCGCCGAAGCATCCGTCCACTCTACAAAGCCGAACTGGAAATACAGCTTGCGCGTGTCGGCGCCAAAGCCGATGAGCTTGAGCCGATCCGGATTGACCTGGTGTTGGATCTCCTCATGCGTCTTTCGCGCCGCTTCGATGAATGGATCGGGGTAGGCGCCCCAGGCCATAAGCCCGCTGGCAGCGAAAGACAGTCTCCCTGGATACACGGTCGAGCGTTCCGAATGCCAAGAGGCCAGAAGCACGTTTTCCTCTGCGATAACGAACACACCGGTCCCGCAGATGTTGGTAAGGCGGCGGGGAATGACATCGTTGGCCGCGTCGATGTCTTTGGCGAATAGCTTGCGATAGGTGTCTGGAGAATCTGGTGAGACGGGCTCATCGAGGTGCTCGCCCGTCTTGAGATAGTCTCCGTAGCTGGTCTGCTGCAGCGTCAGATCGAGGCCGTCGCCGAGCCTTTGGCATCTGACGAGCCGGCATCGCGGATCGTCTCGAAAGGTCCCCTGGACCTTCGTCTTTCTGAATGAAGACGGGATCGGAAAGACGCCATCCACCCTGGACACCCTGATCTTGCCCTGCCCTATCTTCACCGGGCCTGCTTTGCCGCGGACCCAGTCGTTTAGCAGGGGACGGTAGGCAAGCGGATAACCATCCTGCCCGAACAGCGTGTGGTCATCGAATGGCCCGGGCCGCGCACCTCGCCGCATGGCAGTGCGTGACCGGGGCGACGGGCTTGGCCTGCGCGACCGACCTGGCGATCGCCCGTTTCCATCTGAGCAGCGGAACGGTAGCCCAAAGTCCTGGAAGCGATTGTTGTTGGGGAGGATCTGGACGTTTGGTCGGAAGTTGTCCTCCTTCGTCCAGTAGCGCGGCCAAACTCTCAAGTGGACATGACCATCGTCTGCCAAGTAAAGGCCGGCCAGGTTGTACCCGATCGCGTCCGCAGTCACGGAATCGGGCTCGTACGTTGCGCCCGCCATGACCGAGACCAGTTGCGAGCCGCTCCCGCTCACCAGCTGGGATGACTGCGCCCAATGAAGATGGCCGCTCAGGTAGACGTGAGCTCTCGATTGCACATGGCTCTGCAATGTGCGACCGTCCCGAAGCCATGAGAAGGGATGATGACCCATCACGATCACGACTTCACGGTCAGGATCGGCTTGAAAGAGCTTGGACTCGATCTGCTTGGCTCCGACCGCCAGCTTCCCTTCGTCGTCGGCGCCGGCGGCGATGACGGCGGTATTCATGCCAATGAGCCTTACTGGGGCGGGATGCGTGTCGAACCGCTTCGTCCAGTAGCCAAGGTCGAAGTCGGTTTCTCTCGAGTCCGGGCTCGCCAGGGACGCCGCGAAGTTCTGATAGTTGGCGAACCTGCGACAGAGCATCGAGAGATCGTCGGCACTGGCCAACGCATCATCGAGGGGTTCCGCCCCAGAACGAAGCACGGAGATCAGACGGCTGACCTGACGATCGGCGTCAACACTCCGCTGAACGTCGTGGTTGCCGGGAACCGTCAGGATCGAACTCGGGTGGAGGCCAAGATCCGAGGCGACATCCACGAGCCACTCGCGTGCCTCTCCATATTCAGTCTCTCGATTCGCCGCCCCGCTGTACGCGACGTCACCAGTCACGATGATGGCGTCGACCTTTGCTGGCGCCGACTTCTCGCCGAGCACTAGCCTGATGTCCTCGCGCATCAAACGAAGCATGATCCGCTGCTCGCTCAGGCAGTGTTCGTCACCGTTGCCCAAGTGAATGTCGGACAAGTGGAGCCAACTGAAGAGGTAATCCCCAACCACGCTTACCCTCCATCCGTGCGTCGGTTCAAGCCTAATACCTAAGGAAACCCAGAATGGGACGGCCATGCAGGTCCGCTCATCCGACCTCATCTACGAGGCGTCCGTCATCAGCGGAACAGGGTCGAGATGACTCCTCTCGCCGTAGAGCCTGCGGCTGTGTCAGTCTAGATACGCTGACGCATGCGAAACGGGACTTTCAGGTCGGGCGGTTCAGGATCACCCTCAATCGGGCAGGGCAAGAGGGGGCCGGGGGCTGGCAGAAGTGGACACAATCCAAGCGTGGAAGAGTCCCCCTCGAAGCCTACCTACTCGAATGGTCGGGGCGAGAGGAGTGGCGCCGCGGGTAACCCGCTCATCGGGGATCTGGATCCCACGTCTCTACAGGGGCCGTGTGTTCGTGACCATGGGCGGCGCCAGGCCACCGCTGCGCTCGGTGCGCTCCGCATGACGCGTTAGCTCTCGTCCGAGATATCGGATGTGCTGGGTATCCCTCCCGACCTCGGGCTCAGGCGTCGGGAGCCCGGCGCAGGCGCTCGAGCTCGCGCCGGAGACGCTTGCCGGGCCGGCCCTCCCCGCGGATGCGCATCATCCCCGGCCCGGCCTCCGTCACGACCGGCGGGCTGTGGTCCACGTA
>PMXR01000107.1:0-5472 GCA_003171035.1 Chloroflexota bacterium | reverse complement strand
TGGGATCAGTCACGCGATCTATGATCCCACGGGTCGAGGAGGCGTTGAGGCGCCCACTGCCGCCTGTCGCGGCTCGGCGACGGCTGGACCGGGCTTCTCGCCCTGCAACAAGAAAGCCGGACCGCGAAGGTCCGGCTCGAACGTGTCTCGCAGACTGGTCGGGGCGAGAGGATTGGCGGCTACGCTTTCCAAATGATATTCGAAATCGCGCCAGCGGCCGGGCTGCTGGTCGAGGTCGCATGGTCGACGATCCGAGTCAGGACGGCTGGAGGTCCACTTGCCGACTCGAGAGATATGGCATCCTTCTCACGGGGTGTTGGCTCCGCGGACATCTTCTGGCCGGGGCACTCAGTCGTCTTCCATCCTCTAGGGCGGCGACGCATGCAATCCCTTGACCCACGAATAGGAGAGCTAGGTTGGCCGATCCCCTGCGTCCGGCGAGATCGAGTTCCTACAGACCGGACATTGATGGGCTTCGGGCGATTGCCGTGCTCGCCGTCATCGCGTTCCACTTCGGGATCGCGACCCATTGGTCAAGGTCGGGTTTCATCGGAGTCGACGTATTCTTCGTCCTCTCTGGGTACTTGATCACGCAGATCCTGCTCCCGACCACGACGCAGCCCCGTTTCCTGGTGTCGTTCTACCAGCGTCGGGTTCGGCGAATCCTCCCGGCGCTGGTTGTGGTTCTCGCCGCGACGACCGTGGCCGGCCTCTTATTGCTCCTGCCGTCAGAGCTAGCCGCACTCGGGAAGCACACGTTCGGCGGCAGTTTCTTCATCGCGAACCTGCTCTATTGGAATGAGGCCGGCTATTTCGACGCGGCCGCGGTGACCAAGCCCCTCCTTCACCTCTGGAGCCTCGGGATCGAAGAGCAGTTCTATCTCTGCTG
The DNA here is from genome assembly GCA_003171035.1 of Chloroflexota bacterium. GTDB lineage: Bacteria > Chloroflexota > Limnocylindria > Limnocylindrales > CSP1-4 > Fen-1039. The sequence goes on along the minus strand of PMXR01000107.1, from coordinate 4,583 downwards.
GCCGCTCATGCTCTGGTTCGTGATCCGGAGGCACATATCCCCCGTGTGGGCGGTCGCGGGGATCGGTCTCCTCTCCTTCGCCTATAGCGTTGGCGCCAGTACGATCGATCCCACGACAGCTTTCTACTCACCGCTCTCCCGCGCGTGGGAGTTGGCCGCGGGCGCCATGATCGCGATTGGACCATGGCGCGGCACGAAGCTCGACACGAAGCACGTCCGTCAGCTCGCCTCTTGGGTTGGAGCCGTCTTGCTCGCAGTTTCTCTTCTCACTCTCAGCAGCGATCAACCCTGGCCCGGTTTGGCTGCAGCACTCCCGGTCGCAGCCACTTCGCTCCTGATCTTCGGTGGGCTCGAACAAGGGTTGATTTCGAGAACATTGAGCCTCAAACCTCTGGTCTGGGTCGGACTCATCAGCTACCCCTTGTACCTCTGGCACTGGCCGCTCTGGTCCATGTACACAGTGGTTCTCGGCCACTCCGCCGAAAACGTGGCGAAGGCCGCGCTACTTGCGGCGACGTTCGCGCTGGCAATCGCGACCTATTTCCTGATCGAGCGCCCATTCAGATTCGGAGGGCTGCCCGGGCGGAAGGCCGTGTCGCTGTTGGCCGCCACCGCATGCGTTGGTTTGGTCGGCGCAGGGTTGTGGGCGACCAATGGCGGCACGCAGGCGCCTGGCGTCAGCGCAAGCTCCGGTGGGGCACCCGCGGTCGCGGCGCAGTTCTTGCCGTGGCCGTACTACCAAAACCAGACGTGCCTGCGTCGCTACCCCGACCCGCTTGTTGCGACTTACGGCTGGTGGTTCTGCGTGACCAGCCAAGACAAGCCGCCCACGCTGATTCTCCTGGGGAATAGCCTATCCAACCAGTACTACCCGGGCATCGCGAACAACGCAGCGTTCAGCAATCAGGTTGTGCTTTCAATCGGGGATTGCGCCGTGCAAACCCAAGAAATGCCACCCTCCACTAACCCGTGCTCCGGCAGCAAGCAGACGGAACAGCAGGAGTTTCTTCACAGCTTGATCACGCACAATCCATCGCTGAGGTTCGCGATCCTCTCCGGGCTTTTCGGGGATCCCAGCCCACAACAGCTTCAGGATCTGCGGGACCAACTTACGTTTCTCCTTCAACACGGCGTCACACCCATCGTCTTCTACCCGCACCTGCAGCCGACTTTCGACATCCATTCGTGCATCGCTCGACCGATCCTGCCTGCCCAATCGGATTGCTCGCTCCCCGTCTCGGCGCGGTCGACGCTTGATTCGCAATTCGCATCCACAGTGGATTTGATCCACTCGGAGTTCCCTTCGGTCCGAGTCTTCGACCCAAACGACGTGTTCTGCAGTTCCACCGACTGCAACTACCTCAAGGACGGCGTCCCCCTGATAAGGGACAATACTCATATCTCCGCATACGGGAGCGACCTGGCGGGGCAGGCTTTCGCGAAGTGGGCAGCGGTGAACGAGCCCGAGATGGTCGCCAGTGGGACCGGGGCCTCGTAGCGTCACGCGAATTTGCCGATGGTCGATCTCGCCAATGGCTCAACTTGATGCCGCAGCTGCTGGAGGCTCGCCCCGATTGCAGGCGACACGGGAGAGCGCGAGCGTGGAATCAGCGATGGGTAGGCGGAACCTACCTGAATGGTCGGGGCGAGAGGAGTCAAACCAACCGTAGCGACCTGAATGTCCCACTCAGACTCGAGTGCGAGTTTGCCGGTCGCGATCGATGGTCGGTGCTGGCGAGCTGATCGCGACGACGGGCCGACGATGGATCGCGCCGGCCGGCAATGGCCGTCGCACGTGCGCGGGTCTCGCGCGTCAGGCCTGCCCTTGAGCGCGTCCAAGAGAGACTCGACCGTGCGGACCGCTGCTCCTTGACGCACGAGTCGTCGGCTGCGTGGGCGGGACATGCCCGGAGCATCGCCGCCGTCAGGCACCCCACTTGCGCCGCCGCTATTCAGCGTTACTATGTACCAGTAGTCAGTCACGCTGAGTAGCCGAGGTGTTCATGGGCAAGCAGATGACGGAGATGCTCAAGGGGACGCTGGAGGGCATCGTCCTGGCAATCCTGGCCGGTCGGGCCGCGTACGGCTACGAGATCACGGCACGGTTGCGGGCGTTGGGTTTCTCCGACATCGCCGAGGGAACGGTCTACGCGCTGCTGATCAGGGTCGAGCAGCGCGGCTTCGTCGACGTGGAGAAGATCCCGTCCGAGCTGGGGCCGCCGCGCAAGGTGTATTCGCTCAACGGTCAGGGGCAGGAATACCTCGAAGAGTTCTGGAGGACGTGGAGCTTCCTCGCGGGACAACTCGATCAGCTCCGTGGAGGAGGCAGATGAACAAGTTCATCTCAAAGGTGATCGACGAGAAGCGGCAATGGCGGCAGCACAAGGCGCGCACGCGAGAGCTTCCCGCGAGCTATCGCACGGCGGTCGAGGCTCTGGAGCGGTACCTGATGTACGCCGGGCCGGGAGGGGACGGAGCCCGCGCGGCTTCAATGTTCGAGGACCTCCTCGACCTGTTCGAGCTGAGCGCGGCAAACCGGACCCCGATCCGCGAGATCGTCGGGGAGGACCCCGTGGAGTTCCTTGAGGCGTTCGTTCGGAATTACCCGGATGGGAACTGGAGAACTCGGGAACGGGATCGGCTGATCAGCGCCATCGATCGGGCCGCCGGAGAGGACACCGGAAGAGAAGAGAGGGCGGACTGATGACGTCACAGCACGTCATCAGCGTGCAGGGTCTGGAGAAGTCGTACAAGAAGCTCGAGGTGCTGCGCGGCGTGGACTTCGACGTGGCGCGGGGCAGCATTTTCGCCCTACTCGGCTCGAACGGGGCGGGCAAGACCACGGTCGTGAACATCCTGTCCACGCTGCTCAAGGCCGACGCGGGGGCTGCCAGCGTCAACGGGTTCGATGTCGCGACGCAGGCTGCGGACGTGCGGGAGTCCATCAGCCTCACCGGGCAATTTGCGGCCGTCGACGAAATCCTCAGCGGGCGGGAGAACCTCGTCCTGGTCGCCCGGTTGCGGCACCTCAAGGACTCGGGCATGATCGCGGATGACCTGCTCGATCGTTTCTCGCTGACCGACGCGGCCGCGCGCAGGGTGTCGACGTATTCGGGTGGCATGCGCCGCCGCCTCGACATCGCGATGAGCCTGATCGGGAATCCGCCGGTCATCTTTCTCGACGAGCCGACGACCGGGCTCGACCCCCAGGGACGCATCGAGGTATGGCAGGCCGTCAAGGAACTAGCCGAGCACGGCACGACGGTACTACTCACGACGCAGAATCTCGACGAGGCCGAACGACTCGCCGACCGGATCGCGATCCTCCACGAGGGTCGAATCATCGTGAACGGCACCCTCGCCGAACTCAAGCAGCTGAGCCCGCCTGCCAAGGTCGAATACGTCGAGAAGCAGCCGACCCTCGAGGACCTCTTCCTCACCATCGTCGGTGACAGCGGCCAGGGCGGCAGCGACGGCGCGGACAACAACGCCAAGAGCAACTAAGGAACCACGATGACCACGCACTTCTTCGGCGAGACCGCCGTCCTGCTGGGACGATCCCTGCGCCACATCACGCGCAGCCCGGACACCATCATCACGACCACGATCATGCCGATCGCCATGATGCTGCTGTTCGTCTACGTGTTCGGCGGCGCGATCCAGACAGGGTCGCATTCGTATGTGAACTACCTGCTGCCCGGCATCTTGATCATCACGATCGCTTCGGGCATCTCCTACACCGCATATCGGCTCTTCCTGGACNNCACGTGCTGACCTCGCTGGTCGCCAATCTGACCTCGCTCGTGCTTGTCGTGCTCGTCGCCCTCCTCATGGGCTTCCGCTCGGGGGCGGGAGTGCTGGCGTGGCTCGAGATCGCCGGCATCCTGATCCTGTTCACCTTGGCGTTGACGTGGATCGCTGTGATCCCCGGCCTCACCGCGAAGTCCGTGGACGGTGCGAGCGCGTTCTCCTACCCGCTCATCTTCCTGCCGTTCATCAGCTCGGCATTCGTGCCCACCGCCACCATGCCCGGTCCGGTGCGCGTCTTCGCCGAAAACCAGCCGGTAACGTCCATCGTCAACGCGATCCGCGACCTGTTCGCACAGCAACCGGTCGGCACCGACATCTGGATCGCCCTCGCCTGGTGTGTCGGCATCCTCATCGTCGCGTACATCTTCGCCATGGTCATCTACCGCCGCAAGATCTCCCAGTAGAGCGCTGAGGGGGGGTGGCTGGCGTTCGGCGTGCGCCGCAGGCGTGACGGCGAAAGTTGGAGTGGACGAGCGGGAAGGGCAGGTGGGTAGGTGCGTACCTACCCGAATGGTCGGGCGAGAGGATTTGAACCGGCGGTTCCCAAGTCTCGGATTGTGGTGCCGAGCTGGATCGTCGAATCCCTTGGCGCGGCGGCTTAGGCAAGACTTCGCGCGGGAGAGGTGACGCGACTCGATGGGGATCTAGTTCGGCGGCTCGACCAGCTCGTTTGTCACTTTCAGGTAGCTGATTCCGAATGCCGGTCTCTCGTACTTGCACTGACCTCGCGGTCGAGCGAGCTTCCGAACCCTGCGGATTTCACAGGTTTTCGC
>PMXR01000037.1 GCA_003171035.1 Chloroflexota bacterium | reverse complement strand
AGCGGGAAGCTCGTGTAGTCCGGTGGCATGAAGACGCGCCGCAGATCGCGGTTGCCCTCGAAGACGATGCCGAACATGTCGTAGGCCTCGCGCTCGAGCCACTCCGCGCCGGTCCACAGGAACGTCGCCGATGGCGTGCGCGGGTCTTCGCGTGAGATGCCGTCGGCCACGATCCGAAGCCAGTCGGTCGTCATCGGACTCCAGAGGTGATAGACGACCTGCATGACCTCGCCCGTGTCCACGCCGGCGAGGTCGCACAGGATCTCGAAGCGCAGATCGAGAGCGTCGTGCAGCGTCTGGAGCACTTCGGGGACGCTGCCCGGCTCGATGCGGATCTCGGTCTCATCGTGGCGCTGATAGATCGGGGCTCGCAGGTGGCTGCCGACACGGGCTTCAAGCCTGGCCTTGAGGGCTCGGTCCACGGTCAGATGCTTTCCGGGGCTGTCGGGCCGATCTCACGCTCAGTCCAGTGGCCGCGGCGGTCCTTGACGAGCTGGCCGAGCTGGAGCATGCCGTAGATCAAGCCCTCGGGTCGCGGAGGGCAGCCGGGGATGTAGACGTCGACCGGCATCACGCGGTCGATGCCCTGCACCGCCGAGTAGCTGCGCTTGTAGCGCCCGCCCGACACGGTGCAGTCACCCAGGGCTACGCACCACTTGGGCTCGGGCATCTGCTCCCATAGACGAACGAGCGGCCCGGCCATCTTGGTCGTGAGCGTCCCGGCGACGATCAGAACGTCCGCCTGGCGGGGCGAGGCGCGGAACGGGAACATGCCCCAGCGGTCCATGTCGTTCTTGCTGGTCGCGGCCGACATCATCTCGATGGCGCAACAGGCCAGCCCCGACAGCAACGGCCAGAGGCTGTTGGCGCGGATCAGGTCGAGGATGTAGTCGGCGTTGGCCGGGATGACCTGCAACGCTCCCCAACGCGCGGCGTCGTTCCGGCCGGCGTCCGTCAGGCCGAATTCGTGGAGGTGCGTGATCTCGGCCGCCCGGCCGCCGTCGTAGGCGAGTGGATCGTCGGCCTGCCACAGAGTGTTCGGGACGATGATCGGGGCAGTGAGAGTGCCGGGGGCCTTGGTGGCAAGCGCCGAGTTGGGGGCAACCGCCGAGTTCACCGCCTGGGCCGAGTTCGAGGCGCGGACCGGGCCGGAGTCGCGCCCTGCGCCGGAGCCGGGCGCCGGTCCTTTTCGGCCGGTGGTCCCGCGATCGCCTACCGCCACGTCAGGACTCCCTTCCGCCAGGCATAGGCGAGCCCGACCATGAGCACGACCACGAAAGTGCCCATGCTGACGAGGCCGCCGATGAGCAGATCGCGGAAGACGATCGCCCACAGGAACAGGAATACGACCTCGACGTCGAAGGCGACAAAGAGCAGCGCGTACACGTAGAAGGAGATCGCGGCCCGACCCCAGGTGTCGCCGAAGGTGTCGATGCCGCTCTCGTAAGGCAGGCCTTTGTGCCGGTCACCGCGGTTGCGGTGCGAGATGAGCCACGCAAGACCGATCGTCAGGAATACGAACGACACACCCGCGACGGCCAATCCGACTACATACCAGATGCCGGTCATCGTTCTCCAGCGAACCCTTTGCTGCGGATAGGGGCCTCCGACAGCTTCCGGGCGCGAAGTGCATTTCAGGCGATCGCTGGGTCGGGTTCGATGCCCGGTCCCTCGCGATCCATCGAGAGTCTAGCAGGGGGACCGCGCTCGGGCGCCCGACCTGGGGTGCACGCCGCCGCGGCAACGGATCCGGTGCCACAGCCCTCCCTGATGAGGTAGGAAGCGGTTGAGCCTGGCGGAACGGGTCGCCGAGAGGGGTTTGGAATGCCCTCGCCGGCGTGGCGGCGTGGCGGCGGCGTGGGGGGCCGTTAAAGCCGGTGCGGGCGGCTCGGGGTGTCGGCCGCCCGCGTTTGACCGGCTAATCCGCCAGTGGGGTAGCGACTGGCGGTTGCACACGGAAATGCAAATGAGGTGGAGCGGCGCGTCCCCGGCTTGGATCAGCCATGACCCATCTGCCGCCAAGAACGCGGTCCCCCCGCTCCGATGCGTAGAGTGGCGGCCGCGACCCGACCGGGGCAATACGGGAGGTGGCCTATCGGCGCTGGAGGGGCCTATCGCCGCAGCGTGAGAACTCGGAAGCGGCCCATGCGGCGCGGGTCGAGCATCCGAACGATGCCGGACCGGGCTCGGGTGTAGTCGGCGAGGGTCAGGTCCGCGGAGGACTGGAGCGCCCGCAACTCTTCCTCGAGGCCGGCGGCGACGAGGAACTCCGACTGCGTGGTCAGTGAGACGGTCTCCAGGCCGTGGCGGGCGGCGAGCCGGCTCAACGCGGTGAAGTCGACGTGGGCCGTGAGGTCGATGGCACCCGGATCGCTGAGCGGATTCTCAACGATCCGATGGCCCCGGTAGCCGAGCAGCGTTCCGGCGAGGTGGCGAGGGCCGTAGAGATCGGCCGCGTCGTAGCCGTAGTCGATGACCAGCGCGTAGCCGTCGGCGAGTTGCGCGGCCACTTCGCGTAGCCACGGTTCGAGATTCAGGCAGATCTCCGCGACCTGGCCCTCGGCCAGCTCCACGCCGTCGTCGGCGAGACGAGCGGCCAGGTCCGGCGTCGACGGATCGGCCGCAACTTCGACCAACCCGCCACGCCACGCCACGAAGAGTTCTTGCAAACTGCCGCCGCGGCCGACGACTCGGTGGACCGGCATTGCGTCGAGGAACTCGTTGGCAATGAGAACGCCTGCGACGGGCACGGCCTCGGCTCCGGAGGTCCCGCCGGCAGAAGGGGAAGCGGGGGCGACGTGCAGGCTCCGGGCAAGCCCGGCCTCTTCGAAGCGTCGTTCCGTGTCGGCCCGGCGGTGCGGGTTCGACTCGATCGGGGCGTACCGCACGACGTCGAGCAGTTCGGCGGCGCCGTGGCGGCGAAAGCCTTCGAGGATGGACAGCGCCAGGGTCCCCGAACCGGCGCCGTACTCGATCAGGTTGAATGGGCGCGGTCGGCCGAGATCGGCCCACGCGGCTTCGATCCGGCGGGCGATGGTCCAGCCGAAGATGGCGTGGGTTTCGGGCGCGGTCAGGAAGTCGCCGGCGTCGGTGGGCCGGTTGGCGGGCTGTTGGTAGTAGCCGAGCCCCGGCTCGTAGAGCGCGCGCTCCATATATCGCGCGAAGCTGATCCTGCGGTTCGGGCTCGACTCGATTTCCGCACGAATGAGGGCGGTCAGCGCCAGGGTACCAACGGAGGAAGGCTCGGCCGTAGCCCGATGGCCGGCCGGCGGCAGGACCTCGGTCGACGGCGGACGAGGTTTGCGCGTCATCGGCTGCCCGCACGAGCTCTCGTCGCGAGCCGGGCTCGCGCCGCGAGCAGGCGGAGTCCGCCGTTCACCAGCGTGTGGCCGCCGAGGACGATCGGGGCCGGCGAGGACGAGGCGGCGGACGCGGCCGAGTCGGTGAGGGCCCGCAGCCACGGGTCGGCGACGTCACCGGCAAGCAGCAGGTCCGACGCGAAGCGATCCTCGGGCATCGGCCAGACCGACTCGCTCGACCCGAATCGGTGAGCCATCAGGACGCGGCTGTCGATCACCGCCGCGTCGGCGAGCCGCGACACGGCGAGGGCCAGCGCCTCGGGACCGTCACGATCGAGCAACTCGCCGAGGATCGACCGCGGCGGCCGGGAAGTGGCGCGGGAAGTGGC
>PMXR01000063.1 GCA_003171035.1 Chloroflexota bacterium | reverse complement strand
TTCTGCTCGGCCGGAAAGAAGCCCGGCACGATCGCATTGACGCGGATCCGGTGCGGGGCCAACTCGCGGGCGAGGTAGCGAGTCAGGCTGTTCACACCGGCCTTGGAGACGGAGTAGGTGAAGACGCGCGAAAGCGGGATCTCTCCGGAAGCCGATGAGATGTTGATGATCGTTCCGCCCCGCCCCAGATCCACCATCGCCCGGCCGAAGACCTGGCAGGCCAGAAAGTACGAGGTGAGGTTCGCGTCCAGGATGCGGTGCCACTCCTCCAGCTCGATCTCGAAGAAGGGCGTGGCGCTGTTGATGCCGGGGGCGTTGACCAGAATGTCGACCGGTCCGAGACGCTCCACGGTTTCGCGTTGAGCGGCCTCGACCGCGGATCGATCGGTTGCGTCGAGGGCGATGCCGATCGCGTCGACGCCCGCCTCGGCCAGAGCCGCGACGCGCGCGTCGGCCCGCTCGCGTGAGCGGCCCAGAACGGCCACTTTCGCGCCGGCCGAACCGAAGGCATGGCAGAGCGCTCCGCCCAGAACGCCGGTGCCGCCGACGACCGCGGCGACTTTGCCGCTCAGGTCGAAGAGCTGCGTTCCGGCGGGCCGCGACGATCCCTCGCCGCTCACTCCGGCGCCCCAACGGTCGCCCCGGCCCTGGGCGGAGCAGTCGAGCCACGCACGATGAGCTGGAGTCCCAGCATCTGCTCATGCGTGCCGGCCGGATCCGATCCGACGATCTGCTCCATCAGCAACTCCATGGCGGCCCGCCCGGCCAGCTCCAGCGGCACCGCAACGGTCGTCAGCTGCGGCGTGGCCATGGTCGCCATAGGGATGTCGTCGAATCCGACCACGCTGATGTCGTTGGGGACATTGATCCCTCGGCCGGCCAGCCTGCTCAAGACGCCGAGCGCCATCAGGTCGTTGAAGGCGATGACGGCGGTGAGGCCGGCGGCCACGACCAGGTCGGCCGCGGCCTGGCCGGCTTCGAAGCGAGGCTGGAACAGGCCGAGTTCGCGAGTCTCGAGATTGCCCTTCGCAGATGCTTCTCGCAGCCCGCGGCGCCGCTCGCTGTTCGACCAGGACTGCGCCGGCCCGGACAGGTACCCGATCTTGCGGTGCCCCAGTGCGGTCAGGTGGTCCAGGGCCTGGCGCATCCCATCGGCGCTGTCGAGCAAGACCGCGGAAGTGTCGCGTATGCGGCGGTTGATCAGGACGAGCGTCGTCTCCCGGCGGAGTTCCAGGAGTTCCTGCTCGGTCAGCCGGGACGAGCACAGCACGATGCCGTCGACTTGCTTGATCATGGCCCGGATGAGTTGGCGCTCGAGCCTCGGGTTCTCGTCCGAGTCGACCAGCAGTACCGAGTAGTCGGCTTCCCTGGCCCGGGCATGGAAGCCCTTGAGGATCGCCGGGAAGAACGGGTTGCCGAGGTCGGGGACGACCAAGCCGATGTTGCCCGTCATACCGGTCGTCAGACTTTGGGCAGCGCGGTTGGGTCGATAGCTAAGCTCCTGGGCGACGGCCTGAACGCGCGCCAGGGTTTCGTGGCTCAGCAGGCTGGGGTCGGAGAATGCGCGCGAGACCGTCGAGGTGGACACCTTGGCGCGGATGGCGACGTTCCTGATCGACGAGGCCGACTGTTTACCGACCGGCTTGCCGAGTGTGGCCCCTGGACTGTTCGGTGGCGAGAACTCTTCATCAGACATGGCAGCGAGGGTGAAACTGGTTGCAGGGGATGTCAAGGGCCTACCTTCAGGTGAGCTACGCCAGCGCGGCTAGCGCTGGATGCGGGCCGTGCCGCCGGCGGCGAAGCGTTCCACTTCGGCCAGCGTGGCCATGCTCGTGTCGCCGCCGTACGTGGTCACAAGTGCGCCGTGCGCCCAGCCGAGGCGGACCGATCGTTCGAGCGTCTCGCCGTTGAGCAGCCCGTAGATGAGACCCGACGCGAACGCATCGCCGCCGCCCACTCGATCCAGAACGTCGAGCACCGCCTTGGGAGCCACGGAGACCTCGCCGCTCCTCCAGGCCACGGCGCTCCACTCATGCCGGCCGGCGGAGTGGACTTCGCGCAGGGTCGTGGCGACGAGCCCGATCTTCGGATAGTCAGAGACGACGCGGTCGATCATCTGCAGGAACGGCGCTGGGTCCAGAGTCGAGGCCCCAGCCACGTCCGGTCCCTTGAGGCCGAGGCCCATCTGGAGATCCTCTTCGTTGCCGACGAGCACGTCGACGTTCTCGACGATCCGCCGCATGACCGCGGCGCCGTCCGCGCCGGACGCCTGCCAGAGCTTGGCGCGGTAGTTCAGGTCGAACGACACCACGGCCCCGTGGGCTTTGGCCGCTCGCATGCCCTCGATTATCAGATCCGGCGTCGAGGGCGAGAGGGCCGCGAATATCCCCCCCGAATGAAACCACCGGACCCCGCCGCGGAAGACCTCGTCCCAGTCGACGTCGCCTGGTTTGAGCATCGCCGCCGCTTCGTTGGCGCGGTTGTAGAACACCGCCGGCGGGCGGACGCCGAAGCCACGATCGCTGAAGACCGTGGCGATGTTCGGCCCCCGGACACCGTCGTGGGCGAATCGCTTGTAGAACGGCTTGACTCCGGCGGCCCGGACTCGTTCCGAGACGAGAGCGCCGATCGGGTAGTCGACCATCGCCGACACCAGCCCGGTCCGAAGCCCGAAACAATCGGCCAGGTTCGCGGCGACGTTGAACTCGCCGCCGCTGACGTGGATGGATACCTCGGAGGCCTTGCGAAACGGCACCACGCCGGGGTCGAGCCGGATCACCAGCGCACCCAAGGCCACGAAATCGAGATCGGCCCCGCGGCTGCCTTCGAGGTTGTTCATCGCGTTCCTCCGCCGCTAGCCCTTCTTCTCGAGGTGGCCGCCGAACCCGAACCGCATCGCGGAAAGCACCTTGTCGGCGTAGTCGGACTCACCGCGCGAAGTGAAGCGAGAGTAGAGAGCGGTCGTCAGGACCGGAGCCGGGGCGCTGACCTCGATGGCGGCGATGCTCGTCCAGCGGCCCTCGCCCGAATCGGAGACGCGGCCGGCGAAGTTGGAGAGGTCCGGGTTGCCCGCCAGCGCCTGAGCCGTCAGGTCGAGAAGCCACGAGGCCACGACGCTGCCGCGCCGCCACAGCTCGGTGACGGCAGGCAGATCCAGCTCGTACTGGTACATCTTGGGATCGCGAAGCGGCGAGGTTTCGGCGTCGACTTCACGCGAGGCGAGGCCGGCGCCGGCATGGCGCAGGATGTTGAGGCCTTCGGCGTAGGCGGCCATCAGCCCGTACTCGATGCCGTTGTGGACCATCTTCACGAAGTGGCCGGCGCCGCTGGGGCCGCAATGCAGATAGCCCATCTCGTCGGTGGTGGGCGGCCCCTCGCGTCCGGGGGTGCGGCCGGCGGACTCGATCCCCGGCGCCAGCGAGACGAAGATCGGGTTGAGGTAGTCGACGGCGTCCTTGGGCCCGCCGATCATGAGGCAGTAGCCGCGTTCCTTGCCCCAGACGCCACCGCTGGTGCCGCAGTCGATGTACTTGATGCCGTGCGTCGCCAGCTCCTCGGACCGTCGGATGTCGTCCTGATAGAACGAGTTGCCGCCGTCGATCACGATGTCGCCCGCCGACAGGTGTGGGAGCAGCTGCTCGAGCGTGGCGTCGACCGACGCCGCGGGAACCATCAGCCACAGAACGCGCGGCTTCTCGAGCTTGGCGGCCAGGTCGGCCGGGGACGAAGCCCCGGCGGAGATGCTGCCATCCTTGACATAGCCTTCGACCGTCGCGGCGGTCCGGGCGTAGCCCACCACTTCGTGGCCGGCGGTGATAAGCCGGCAAGACATGTTGGCACCCATCCGGCCCAGACCGACGAGCCCGATCTTCACGTTGTCCTCCTTGGCAGTTCGCGCACAGCTGCAGTTGGATCGGCCGGCGGCCGTAGACTCGAAACCCGACCAACGGCTGATGAAACCGTTTTCATTATGGCCTGAACTTGAGGCCTCGCTTGATCTCGACCATGGCCCAGCGGTAGTGGTTCGCGCCACACTCGAAAGCGAACGAGGCCAGCGTACCGCGGCCGGTCCAGGCGTAGCGGTTTGGAGCGAACAGATCCGGCTCTGAGAGCGATTGGATCAAGGCCAGCAGCCGCCGCGAGGTTTCACGCCAGTCGGCCATCACGCGTTCGAGCTGCTCGTCGCGGTACCGCTCGTATATGGCCTGGTTGAGTTCATGTTCCGTGGCCCAGGTGTAGCCCTCGGCCGGTACCGGCGGGTTCTCGCCGCGCAACCCGGCCTCGTACCAGCCGAAGAAGAGCCGCTCCCACTCAGCCAGATGAGCGGCCTGATCCTTGGCCGACCAGCCGTAAGCGCCCGGCCACAGCAGCTGCTCGCGGCTCATCGCCCCGAACATGTTCAGCAGCGTGTCGCGTTCCTTCTCGGTCTCGGCGACCAACTGGGCCCTGGTCACGGGCGCGGCCATCTGTCAGACCTGCGTGTCGGTGCCGCGCAGCTCCTTGAGGCGCGGAACGCTGCCCGAGACGACCAGGGTCTCGCCGGCGCGCAGGATCCGGTCGGCCGGCGGATTGGCCTCGTAGCTCTTCTCGCCGGTGACAACGGCCAGGACGAAGACGCCGGTGTCTCGCAGCGAGGCGACGCTCGCGCCATCCAGGGTGGAGCCGGCGACGACTTCGACTTCCTCCATCGAGAACGCCAGCTCGCCGTGGGAGAGTGCGGCATCGATGAAGTCGACCACGCGCGGCCGAGTCGCCAGCTCGGCGAGTCGGTGGCCGGCCATGGTGTATGGGCTGACGACGCGGCTGGCGCCGGCCTGCATCAGCCGACCTTCGGAGTCGGCCGTGTTGGCTCTGGCGACGACGAAGAGGTTGGGGTTGAGCGATCGGGCCGACAGGATGACGTAGACGTTGTGGGCGTCCGAGTCGATCGTGGTGATCAAGCCCTTGGCCCTCTCGATCCCGGCGGCGCGCAGAGTCGCCTCCTCGGTCGCGTCGCCTTCGACTTCGAGGAAACCCTCACGCCGTGCGCGGCCCAGCGAATCGGACAGGACGTCGATCACGACGACCTTGAGGCCGGCATGCACGAGCTCGCGTGCGACCGTCTGGCCGACGCGGCCGAAGCCGCACAGGATGTAATGCCCCGACAGCTTGTTGACTGCGTCTGCCATTCGTTTCGCCTCCCGACGTCCACTGGTCGCCTCGACGACAAGGTACTCGGCCACGATGCCGACCGAACCGAATATGAGACCGACGCCTGCCAGCGACAGGATCATTGTCCAGACCCGACCCGCGTCGCCGAGGGGCTGCACTTCTCGGAAGCCGACGGTCGTCAGTGTGATCACCGTCATGTACAGCGCGTCGAGCAGCCGCCAGCCCGGCTGCAGAACCATGTATCCCGTCGTCCCGACGGCGATGGCGCCCACGACGACAGCGAGCCATATCCGGATGTGGGTCGAGGTGATCGCCGCGGTAGCCGAGATCGCCGGCCGGTGGGCTCGCACCATCGGGACGGCGGGAAGCGCTGTGGCAGGGGTCTCGTCCGGACCCGTTTCCTCGCGATCGACCACCGCAGCACCTCGCACTTGGGCAGAAGGCGTCCCGCCGCGATTCTAGACGTCCGGAGTGGCCCCGGGGAGTGGCGCCGGGGAGTGGCGCCGGGGAGTGGCCGGCGGCTGACTCGCAGGCGTGCCGGGGAGCGGGTCAGTACTACCGATATGTAGGATTGGGTCATGGTCGGCCGTATGGTTGCGGCTACTGCCATTGGCCAAACGTCGATTCTGGTTTGAGGGCGAGCGACGTAATGAACACACCAACGACTTTGACTTCGAGATTGCACTACCGTCTCGTAGCGGCCGCTGCCGTGGCCAGCCTCGTAGCGGCCGTCGTCTGGGCTGTACCCGCCTCCGCTGCGTCGCCCGATCCGAGCGCCGCCGCGCCCACCGCCACGGACACCGCCGCGCCCACCGCCACGGCCACTGCCGGTGCAACCGACACCTCCTCGGCTGCGGCTACTCCCGCCGCCACGGACGCCGCCACTCCCGCCGCCACGGACGCAGCCACTCTCGCCACTCCTGCCGCCACCGCTGCCGCAATGCCGGCGCCGGCTGCGCCCGTCCTTGCCGCCGCCGCCATCGAGGCTGAGTGCCCGCCGGCCACGCCAGGACACGCCACGTGCCTGTCCCTGCGATGGACCGCGCCGGTCACCCTGTCGGCCTCCGGGAGAGTCAAGCCGTCTGCGGCCGGATCGGGAGTGACGCCGAGCACCTCGTATTCCTACACCCCGGCCGACCTCCAGAGCGCCTACAACCTGCCCACGGGCACCCAGGGAACCGGACTTACGGTCGCCATCGTCGACGCGTTCGACCTGCCGACGGCCGAAGCGGACCTGGCGATGTATCGGGCTACCTACCACCTGCCGGCTTGCACCACCGCCAACGGGTGTTTCAAGAAGATCAACCAGTACGGGATCCAGGGCTCATACCCTGCCTATGACGCCGGCTGGGCCGGCGAGATCGCGCTGGACATCGACATGGTTTCGGCGATCTGCCCGAACTGCAAGATCCTGCTGGTCGAGGCCAATGACAACAGCTTCGACAACCTCGGGACGGCGGTCAACAAGGCCGTGTCGCTGGGTGCCGTGGCTGTCTCGAACAGCTACGGCGGACCGGAGGGTTCCTATGAAACCGGCCTCGACTCCTATTACAACCACCCCGGCGTAGCCATCACCGTTGCAACCGGTGACTGCGGCTACGAATGCACGGGTCAGCTCTCCAGCAGCTACATCACCCCTTACGTCGAGTATCCGGCGGCCTCGCCCTACGTGGTGGCCGTTGGGGGCACGAGCCTCGTGGCCGACTCCAGTTCGCGCGGCTGGAGCGAGTCGGCGTGGGGGAACAGCCACGGTGGCGCCGGCAGCGGCTGTTCAATCTATGAATCCAAGCCTTCATGGCAGCTGGACTCCAGCTGCTCCAATCGAACCCAGTCCGACGTCTCGGCCGTCGCGGATCCCGCGACCGGCGTCCTGGTCTACGAGGCGGGCGCCTGGGGCGTCTTCGGCGGCACCAGCGTGGCGTCTCCGATCATTGCCGCGGTCTTTGCCCTGGCCGGCCGGCCGGTGGCCGCCACCAATCCGGCCAGCTACCCCTACGCCAGCACCGGTGACCTGTACGATGCCGTCGGCGGCAACGCCGCGGTTGCCCCCGGGGTCATCTGCTCCGTCGCATACCTGTGCCAGGGAGTGGCCGGCTATGACGGCCCGACTGGACTCGGCACTCCCAACGGAACCTCAGCGTTCGAGGCGCCGACCCTGCCGAGGGCCCCGACGGCAGTCACCGGGACATCAGGCAACGCTTCAGTGCTCGCGAACTGGACTGCTCCATCCAATACGGGCGGCAGCGCGATCACCGGCTACTCGGTGACCAGCACGCCGGGCGGCAGGACTTGCACCACGACCGGCGCACTTTCCTGCACCGTCTCCGGCCTGACCAACGGCACGGCGTACCAGTTCTCAGTGACAGCAACCAACGTCAACGGAACCGGCCCGGCCTCGTTGCTATCCGCCCCGGTAACCCCGGCCACGCTACCCGGAGCCCCAACCGCCGTCACCGCCGCGCCCGGCGAAACCTCCGCCGTGATCAGCTGGTCTGCCGCGGCCACCAACGGGGCCACGATTGGCAGCTACACCGCCACCAGCTCGCCCGACGGCCTGACCTGCAGCTGGACCAGTGGGCCGCTGTCCTGCCTCGTGACCGGTCTCACGCCCTGGACCGTGTACACATTCACCGTGACGGCGACCAACGGCGTCGGGATGGGCCCCGCGTCGGGTGCTTCCAACCCCGTGACGCCGATCGGCCCTGCCGTCCCGGCCACGTTTCACGCACTCAACCCCACCCGCCTCGTTGATACGCGCATCAACAACGGCATAGCCGGCAAGCTCGTGGCCGGAGTGCCGCGTCCCTTGCAGGTCACCGGCCACGCCGGCGTTCTCGCGGGCGCGACCGCCATCACGGCCGATGTGACGATCGTCAAGCCAACGGTGGCCGGGTCGCTCTATCTGGGCGCGGTCGCTCTCGCAAATCCGCCCAACTCCACCATGAACTTCAACAAGCTCGACGTTCGTGGTTGCGGCGCGACGATCGCGCTGAGTCCGACCGGCTCGATCAGCGTCACCTATATGGCAAGCGCGGGCGCCACGACCGATGTCGTGGTGGACGTGACCGGCTTCTTCATGCCCGATCCGGCTGGACTCACATACCACACCCTGGCTCCGGCCCGGCTTCTCGACAGCCGCTACGGCAACGGGGTGAGCGGCAAGTTCAAGGCCAGCGTGCCGCGCCAGTTCGTACTGGTGGGCCGCGGCGTACCGACCGGCGCCAAGGCCGTGACGGGCAATCTCACCGTCGTCAACGCCACCGGCTCAACGGCCGCCTACATCGGTCCGACCGCGATCGCGCATCCGGGTAGCTCCACGATCAACTTCGTGGCCGGCCAGATCAGAGGCAACACCCTGACCGTGTTGCTGAGTTCGACCGGAACCCTGTGGGCGACCTTCATCGGCTACAACAAAAACACGATCGATCTGGTGTTCGATGTGACCGGCTATTACACAGCCGACCTGACCGGTGCCCAATACGTGCCCCTGACTCCGGCGAGAGTGCTCGACACACGGACCGGCACAGGTCTATCGGGCAAGTTCGTGGCCAACGTGCCGCGAACCATCCCGGTCTGGAACCAGGCCTTCGTGCCCGCCACCGCCAACGGCGTGACCGGCGTCATCAGCGTCTACGACCAGCGCGGCGGCTCGGCCGTGTTCATCGGGCCCGATCCGATCGTGAAGCCCACAACCAGCTCGCTCAACTTCGTCGCCGGCGACTACTGCGCCAACGGCTTCACCGTGGCCCTGAGCCAGACCGGCTCGCTCAGTGCGGTCTACATGACCTGGGCCGGCTACACCACCAACATCGAGGTCGTGATCACGGGCTATTTCGTCGGGCCCTAGAGGCTCGGGCCGCGGTCGATGCCAGTCAGGTGCCGATGTAGGCCGCGAGGTGCTCGCCGGTGAGGGTGGAGCGAGCGGCGACGAGGTCGGCGGGCGTGCCCTCGAAGACGATCCGGCCGCCATCGTGCCCGGCGCCGGGGCCGAGGTCGATGATCCAGTCGGCATGCGCCATCACCGCCTGGTGGTGCGAGATCACGATCACCGACTTGCCGGAGTCGACGAGCCTGTCGAGCAGGCCGAGCAGCTGCTCGACGTCGGCGAGGTGGAGGCCGGCGGTCGGTTCGTCCAGGACGTAGACGCCACCTTTGTCGGCCATGTGGGTGGCCAGCTTGAGGCGCTGCCTCTCACCCCCGGATAGCGTGGTGAGCGGTTGGCCGATGCTCAGGTAGCCGAGCCCGACGTCGGCGAGCCGCTCGAGGATGGCGTGCGCGGCCGGCGTGCGCGCCTTGCCGGTGCCGAAGAACTCCTCGGCCTCGTTCACCGACATTGCGAGCACCTCGCTGATGTCGCGGCCGCCGAAACGGTATTCCAGCACCGATGCCTCGAATCGCTTGCCCTCGCAAACCTCGCAGGTGGTGGCGACGCCGGCCATCATCCCAAGGTCGGTGTAGATGACACCGGCGCCGTTGCAGTTGGGGCAGGCGCCGTCGGAGTTGGCGCTGAACAGCGCCGCGCTCACGCCGTTGGCCTTCGCGAAGGCGTTGCGGATCGGGTCGAGCAGTCCGGTGTACGTCGCCGGGTTGCTCCGTCGCGAGCCGCGGATCGCGCCCTGGTCGACCGACACCACACCCGCGCCGGCAGGAATCGACCCGTGCACGAGCGAGCTCTTGCCGGAGCCGGCGACACCCGTGACGACTACGAGTACCCCGAGCGGGAAGTCGACGTCGACGTTGCGCAGGTTGTGGGCCGTCGCGCCGCGAATCTCCAGCTTGCCGGTTGGCGTCCGCACCTTCTCTTTGAGCGCGGCCCGGTCCTGGAAATGGCGGCCGGTGATGGTGCCGCTGGCCCGCAGCCCCTCGACGGTGCCCTCGAAGCAGATGCTGCCGCCCGCCGTGCCGGCGCCGGGGCCCAGGTCCACGACGTGGTCGGCGATCGCGATCGTCTCCGGCTTGTGCTCGACCACGAGGACGGTGTTGCCCTTGTCGCGCAGCTGCAGCAGCAGCTCGTTCATGTGCTGGATGTCGTGGGGGTGCAGACCGACCGTAGGCTCGTCGAAGACGTACGTCACATCCGTGAGCGACGACCCGAGGTGACGGATCATCTTGGTGCGCTGCGCCTCGCCACCTGACAGCGTCCCCGACGACCGGTCGAGCGAGAGGTATCCCAGCCCGATCTCGACGAACGAGTCGAGGGAGTGCCGCAGCGCGCCCAGCAGCGGCGCCACCGACGGCTCGTCCAGGCCGCGCACCCACTCGGCCAGGTCGCTGATCTGCATCGCGCAGGCGTCGGCGATGCTGATCCCCTTGATCTTCGAGGACCGGGCGGCCTCGTTGAGCCGGGTGCCGCCGCACTCGGGACAGGTTGTGAACGTTACCGCCCGCTCCACGAACGCCCGGATATGCGGCTGCATCGCTTCCACGTCCTTGGACAGGTACGACGCCTGGATCCGCGGCACCAACCCCTCGTAGGTCATGTTGATGCCCTCGATCTTCATCCTGATCGGATCGCGATAGAGGAAGTCGTGGCGCTCCCGCTCGGTGTAGTCGCGGATCGGCTTGCTGGGGTCGACGAAGCCGGAGGACGCGTAGAGGCGATAGTTCCAGCCGCCCGCTATGTAGCCGGGGACGGTGATCGCGCCCTCGGCGAGCGACTTCGTGTCGTCGTACAGCTGGGACAGGTCGATGTCGTTCACCGAGCCCATGCCCTCGCAGCGCGGGCACATGCCGCCGATGATCGTGAACGAGCGCTTCAACGCCTTCGGATTGCCCTTCTGGACCGTGACCTGACCGACCCCGCTGGCCGACGCGACGTTGAATGAGAACGCCTGCGGCGAGCCGATGTGTGGCTGCCCGAGCCGGCTGAAGAGGATGCGGAACATCGCGTTCACATCGGTCGCGGTGCCGACAGTCGAGCGGACGTTCGCACCCATCCGCTCCTGGTCGACGATGATCGCCGTCGTCAGCCCATCGAGGACGTCGACCTCCGGCCGAGCCAGCGTCGGCATGAAGCCCTGCACGAAGGCGCTGTAGGTCTCGTTGATCAGCCGCTGCGACTCCGCGGCGATCGTGGCGAACACCAGCGAGCTCTTGCCCGATCCGGAGACGCCGGTGAACACCGTCAGCCGGCGCTTCGGGATCACGACGCTGACGTCCTTGAGGTTGTTCACGCGCGCGCCGTGCACGCGGATCAGATCGTGGCTGTCGGCAACGTGCATGGCGGTCACTCTAGGTGACCTCCATGGCCTGCGCTACTAGTGGATCGCTCCCGCAGGCTGCTGGGGCAGGCGGTGCGCGATCGAGCCGATGCTCATGACCAGATCTTCGGCCACGAACGGCTTGCGCCGGAAGGCCGTCTTGCCGCGGAGGTTCCGCATCGAGCGCGCGGCTTCCGGGTAGCCCGAAACCAGGAGGACGGGCAGGTCCTCGTCCGACTCGCGCAGCCGCTCGGCCAGGGCGACGCCGCTGATCAGCGGCATTTCGAAGTCGGTCACGAGCAGGTCGGGCGGGAATGCCTTGGCCAGCGCAAGCGCCGCGGTCGCGTCCGGCGCCTCCCGAACGGACCAGCCCTGGCGCCGCAGAACGGTCGAGACGAACCTGCGGACGAACGGCTCATCGTCGACGACGAGCGCGATCGGGGCCGAGTCACCGGCGTGCAGCAGATCGCCCAGACTCTCCGCACTTGCCGTGCGGGGCCTCTCGTTCGATCCGGTCATCCGGGACTTGGGTTCTGCCGCCATTTCGGCCTCTTGTCCGGGCTTTGACGCCCCTGGTCGTAGATACGCAACAAAGGGCCGAACCAGATCACTCTCGGGCTCGAAACCGACTACCCGCGGGGATCACGATCATGGACGCTCGGACTGAACCGCCCCTGAATCGAGGAACCCCTCGCGAACGAGGGGCTCCGAAGTGGCGCTGGGGGGAGGGTCAGGCGTGCCAGGTGAACGGGAATGCCGCAGACGTTGACGTGCCACATACAGCTACGAACGAGTACGTGCCGGCGGTGTTCCCGTGAGTCTGGAAAGTCCCGGTCCCTGCTGAGCCGATAGCCACCGTGTATGTCGTTGGGCCCGGGGGCGGCAGCGCCGGACCAGAAACGTAGGTCCTGGTCACCTTGCAGCTCGAGCCCACCGTCCAAGTTACGGTGAAGGTTACGAGGGTGCCATGCACCGGGCCCGAAGCCGGACTGGCAGTCAGCTTTGGCGTCGGCACCGGCGTCGGCTTCGGCGTCGGCTTCTTCGTCGGCTTCGGCGTCGGCTTCTTGGTCGGCTTCGGCGTGGGGGCCTTGGTCGGAGTCGGCGCCGGAGTCGCGGTTGGCGATGCGGTCGGTGAGGTGCTCGGCGACGCGCTCTGGCTCGGCGACACGAGGAGGCCGGCGATGAAGCCCGGGTGTCCGCTGGCGCTCGAGCCGGCGCTGGGCGGCGACGAACCTGCGGCGCTGCCGAACCAGACCGTGGCAATGATCAGGGCAAGGACGGTGTAGAAGCCGCCGAAGGCGAGCCAGAATGGCGCGACGCGGCGCTTGCGGCGCGGGTTGCCGTCGGCATCGAAGTCGGGCACTCCGGCGTCGTTGCGCTGCATCAAGCGGCTGGCGGCGTTGGCCGGCACGCTGGCGAGGCGGCCCAGGCCCAGGATGATCGGCAGGAACACAATTGCCAGGACCGATCCGACGACCAGGACGCCGGTGCGTATCCCCATCACGGTCGCTGCGGTCCACCGGAACGGACGGGAGGCCCTGAAGCCGTGCGCGGCCGCCGTGGTGCCGGCAGCCGCCGTGGTGCCGGCGGCCGTGCCCCTGGCGCCGCCGAAGCGCGCCGGCAGTGTTGCGAGGCCGGCTCGCGCCGAACTCAGAAGTGGTTTCGCGTGGTCGGCGAGCGCCGAACCGGCGGCGAGCAGCGCGGCCAACACGCCGGCGGCGATCGCGGCGATGCGGACCTTCCAGCTGCCGGGCTCGGATTCCTTCTTGCGGGCGATGCCCTCGTTCGAGAAGAGCGGCGCCACGACCGGCGCAACGACCGGAACATCGACCGGCGCCACGACCGGGACATCTTCTTCGACCGGAAGCTCTTCGACGATCGGGGCGCGGGTGATGCCCGGAACGTTCGGCGGCGGATCGGCTCGAACGTAGTTGGTGGTCGGAACGGCACGGCGCGCTCGGGCACCCGGCACGGGACCGGCCACGGCCGGATTGCTCGCGGTGAATGCAGCGGCCGCGGGAACGTCGTCCTCGGCGTGATGGGCTCGGGTTATGCCGGGGACGTTCGGCGGCGGAGGGGGCCGGAAATAGCTGGTGGTCGGGACCGGCAGCTTGGATGTGGGATGGCCTGCGACGGGAGTCGCAACCACCCGCGCGGCCGCGATGCCGGCCTGAGCGGCGGGTGCCACCGGCGACGTCACAACCGGCGACGTTACGACCGGAGCGACGACCACGGGCGTGGCGACCACGGGCGCGTCGGCTGCGGCCGCTTCGGCAGCGGCCGCTTCGGCAGCTGCCCTGGCGGCGGCGCGACGGTGGGAGGCCCTGGCGTTTGTGGCGGAGGTGGCGGCGATCGCGGCGCTGACGGCGGCGACCGCGGCAGCGGCGGCAGCGGATGCGGCGGCTATGGCAGCGTCGGTATTGGGGGCTCGGGACGGCCCGGTGGGCCAGCCGTCACGTTCAGATTCGGCGTAAGTGGGCGTCGTCCACTGCGAGCTCCGCTCGGCACTCATTCTGGCCGGCGCGGTCTCGGATGCGCTGCTGTTGCCTTGGGAGGTCGTCGGGTTGTCCGATGGCGTCCCGGTGTCCGGCTCTCCCGAGCGGTCGGGATACCGCTCCGAGGGAGTCTGCCCACTCGCCATATCGCTGCACCTCTATTTGTTGGATGCCTGGCCAAGTCTCGGTCAGCGGTGCCGTTTCTCAATGGGACGATGGTCATATCGGCCCGGCCCCTTAGTTGGGTCCGGTGGCCACGGGAGCGGTTCGGAGTAGCAGCGCCGCCGCACGGCAGACTCACACATGTACATAACGTCCGAACACGCGAGGGATTTCAGCGCCGGGCGAGCAGTCTAGAAGAATGGCGCGGGGTCGCGTCGGCCCGCGCTACAGATCGAAGGCATCGGGACGCCCAATGAGTTCGGGGCCGCGCAACTGAAGTCCCCTGACCCGCTCCGACCCGACATAGTGCCGCCCCTTAGTTCGGCCGCGCGCCTCGATCCACCCAGCCTCGCTCAACCTGGCCGCCAGAGCCCTGGCCGCTGACGGCGAACAGTTCTGACATGCATCCTGGATCTCCCGGGTCGTGAACGGCCCAATTGCGGCCGTATGAATCACTGGCCCCCACTCGACTGGCTCCCCCCGGCGCTCAAGCGCCCCGAGAATGGTGACGATGTCGTGCATCGTGGCATGGTTCAGGCGCTGACCAAATGACAGCCGGTCAGCATGGAGGCCGACGTACCATGCGACCCACTCGGTGGCAGAGTGGCGCTCCGGCGAGTATCGAGGCCCGAGTGCCTCGCGGATTCGGGAGTAGTACGTTTCCTGCTGTGACTCTAGGTCGGGCTCGATGCTGATCAGTTCCGGTGCCTGAACTATCCGCATGAGTTCCAATTGGCTGAGTATCCGAGCCGAGCGGCCATTGCCATTGAACCACGGGTGAATGGCAACCAGATTCAAGTGCAACATGGCCGTTCTGATCAGTGGATGTAGCCGAGAGCTTCGCAGCCATTCCACGAGAGTCGCCATCAGGCCGGGGACTATCTGCCAGTCCGGTGCCTCATAGACAGCCCCTACGCCCACTGAGCCGGTCCGGTACCGACCTTGCGTGTCGTCATCGTCGAGATCGCGCATCACAGCCCCGTTGATCATTCGAAGGACCAACTCAGACCATTCGAAGGCCGGGTCTTGCGCGAAGTTGTGCGCTAGTCCAAGGGCCGCGTCGTAGTTCCGCGCCTCAAGGGCTTGGGCAATAGGAACGTTGGTGGCGTTGCCCAGCAATACGGCGTCCGTCTGATCGTTGGAGAGAGTGTTTCCTTCGATCCGGATCGAGGCACCGATAGCTGCGTGGCGAAGATATGTATCCCGCCGCAGGTGCCAGCTCATCGGAGGCAGGGGCGGTTCCTCGGACAAAACCCGACTCCACTCGGCCAACTGCCCCTCGGTCTCGGGACTCAGCCGGTAGTCCAAGTAAAGATTGTAGGGCTTGACAGGCGAATCCATAGTCGACATGATGACAAACATTATTGGCATCGTCAAGCGAATTATTGCCCCACGAGTCGACGGAAAGCGCTTGCCGGCTTGGATGATCGGCGACCGAACGCCCGAGACGGCCCGGGCCTACAACTACGGTCGAGCCCACAGGAGCCTTGCGACCGCACTGCCTGGGAGTTCTACTGACTCAGCTGCTTGCGGCCGCAGCCGGCGACGGAGACGGGGACGGCGTCGGCGACGGGGCCGGCGTCGGCGACGCAGCCGACCCGCCGGCGACACCCGCCGAGTAGATCTGGGCCGTGTCGACCGCGGAGGCCGGACCCTCCTCGCCACCTGCCAGCAGAACCGTGCCGTCGAGCAGGGCGGTGGCGGTCAGACCCGCGCGCGGGGTGGACAGCGTGCCGGAGTCGACGATGCTCGAAGTGCTGGGGTCGAAGATCTTGATCGACGCGCTGAAGTTGCCGGCCGCGTCCATGCCGCCGGCGACCAGGACGGATCCGTCTTCAAGCTGCGCGACACCGCCGTAGGTTCTGCCGTCGTCAAGAACCGAAGTCGCAGACCACGAATCGGTGGTTGAGTCGTACCGAAGCGCGGGACCGTCGACCGACGGAGCCGCACTGCGCCCGCCCACGAGAAGCACATCCGCGTGGGCCAACTGGCAGGCCGTGGCGTCCTGTCGTGGCGAACCCATGCTTATCGGGGGCGCGAAAACGCCGGTCGCGGGGTCGTACGTTTCCGACGTGTCGAGCGGGCCGGACGAGCCGCTGCCTCCAGCCACCACCACGGAACCGGGCTGGCGACCGCCGATCACTGTCGCGGTCATACCCTGGCGCGGCGTCGACATCGCGCCGGTGGGGCTGAAAGTTCCGGTCGAGGGATCGTAGATTTCGGCCGTCGCGAGCGGGATCATGCCGTTACTGCCGCCCACCACGAGTATGCGGCCGTTTGCCAGGACCGCCGCCGCGGCATGCACACGAGGCGTCGACATGGAGCCGGTGAGCGTGAATTGACCCGTGTTCGGGTCAAAGATCTCGGCGCTGGCGAGGGCCACGCCGTTGTCGCTCTGGCCCCCGGCAATCAGGACTCGGCCGTCGGCCAGGAGCACGGCAATGTGGTACACGCGTGCGGTGGACATCAGCACGGCCGATGTGAACGCGTGCATCGCCGGGTCGTAGATCTCAGCCGAACGAATGGGTCGGGTTCCGTCATCCCCGCCCGCAAGGAGTACGGTGCCGTCCCTCAGCAATGTCGCGGTGTGAAAGGCTCGAGCGACCTTGAGTGACGCAGTCGGGCCGGAATTGAGTTCCAAGGGTGTCGCCGTCGGCGTGGGGGTGTCGGTCGGGACATACACCACGCCGGGGTCGTAGGGCGGCGCCGTTTCCTCCGCGAAGGGGTTGTAGCCGCCGTCGTTGTTGCTCGACTGGTTCGACGCCGAAGTGAAGAAGATCACGGCTATGAACGCGATCACGCCGACGATGATCCAGTTCTTGGAGATGCCCGAACCGCTGCGGCCCGCGGGTCGGCCCTGGGGCTGGGCCGGCCACCAACGCCCACTCTGCGAATCCCAGGTCCGGCCCCCGAATGGAGGCGGTGGTGAGGCCGGCGGGTTTGTGCCCGGCTGGCCCCAGCCCGCGGCGTTGGGGCCGGGCTGCGGCGTCGTGCCGGGCGCGGCATAGGGCGGCGCGTACGGCGGTGCGTACTGCGGCGGCGCGGCGGGGCGTTGGTAGGGTGTTCGCCGGGTCCCCGTCCCGTGGCGGTTCTGGGCCGGCGCGGCGTTTGGGGCGGCCGGGTCACCGGCGTCCGGGCTCCAGGACTTCGCCGACGGAATCGCCTGGTCGTTGCCGCGTATCGGGGCCGTGCCGTCGGTCGTCGGGGCGTTCGAGACGGGCGAGGACTGCCAGGCCTGAGTGGTCGCGGCCGCCGGAGCAGACCCGTCGGCCAGCGACGCGGAACCGGGCAATGCCGTCGCCGACGGCAGGCTGAACGATTCGAAGTGGCGCCACGGTGTAGCGGGCGTGGCTGCCGGCGCAGGTTCGGGCGCAGGCGCTTGCGCAGCCGCGGGCGCAGGCGCTTGCGCAGCCGCGGGCGCAGGCGCGGGCGTGGGCGCTTGCGCGGCCGCGGGCGTAATCGAGGCCGGCCACACGAACGAACCGCCGGCCGCGGGCGTGGCCGCGGGCACCGCCACCGGCGCCGAGCCGGAGTCGCCGGCCGCGGACGCGCTTTCGGGCGTGGCTTCGGGCGTGGCTTCGGGCGCCGCCGGCGCCGCCGCAACCGTGGCAGCCGGCAGCGTCCTACCGCACGCCTGGCAGCTGGTCTGTCCCCGGAAGACAAGCCTCGCTCCGCAGAACTGGCACGTCTGACTGTCGGCCCCTTGCCCCAACATCAACTCAACCTCTCATCCGCCGCGCCGTGTCTTGCCCACGGTGCCCGCCAGTATGACCCCGCCGGATGGCCGAAGGATCGCCTGCCGCTAGCTCAGGTCCACGTAAACGTTCTTGATCTGCGTATACGACTCGAAGGCGTGCATGCCGTTCTCGAGGCCCATGCCCGACATCTTGTAGCCGCCGAACGGCGCCTCGGCGTGGACGCTCGAGTTGCAGTTCACCGATATCACGCCCGACTGGATGCCCCGGGCCACGCGAATGGCCTTGCCGATGTCGTGCGTCCAGACCGAGCCCGAAAGGCCGTAGGGCGTGTCGTTGGCCAGCCGGACGGCCTCCTCTTCAGTGTCGAACGGGATGACGACCACGACCGGCCCGAAGATCTCCTCCTGGGCGATCCGCATGTTCGATCGGCCGCCATCGAAAACGGTCGGCTGGATGTAGGCGCCCTGCGCGTACGCCGGTTCGGCCGGGATTCCTCCTCCGGCCACCACTCGCGCGCCTTCATCCCGCCCAATCCGGATGTAGTCGAGCACCGTCTCGCGCTGCCGGAAGCTGACCATCGTTCCGACTTCGGTGGCGGGATCGTTGGGATCGCCGACCTTGACCTTCGCGGTTGCCGCGGCGAAGAGTTCGACGACGCGTTCGTGGACTGAGCGTTCGACCAGGATTCGGGATCGGGCGCAGCAGTCCTGGCCGCAATTGTCGAAGACCGAATACGGCCCCTCGGCGGCGAACCGCTCCAGATCGGCGTCGGCGAAGACGATGTTGGGGCTCTTCCCGCCCAGCTCGAGGCTGATCTTCTTCACGTTGCCGGCCGCCAGCCGCATGATCTCCTGCCCCGTGCCGGTTTCGCCGGTGAACGCAACCTTGCCGATGCCGGTGTGAGCGGCGATGGCCGCGCCCGCGGTGCCGCCGGGGCCGGTGACGACGTTCAGCACACCGGGCGGGAAGCCCGCCTCGAGGGCGAGTTCGGCCACGCGGATCGCCGTAAGTGGCGTATAGCTGGCGGGCTTGAGGATCGCGGTGTTGCCGGCCGCCAGAGCGGGGCC
>PMXR01000002.1 GCA_003171035.1 Chloroflexota bacterium | reverse complement strand
GAGTAGGAGTCGGAGTCGGGGTGGGCGAGCCTGGGGCCCACTTGTAGGTCGCCACAGCTCCGGCGGGAAGCGTCGCACTCACGGACTGCCCGCTGACGCGGATCTTGAACGTGGTGCTTGCCGTCCCGGCGTTGAAGGCGATGACCACGAGAGAGCCGTCGGGGTTCTTGAAGGCGACGTTCTCGATGTTGCCCGTGAAATTGGTGGAGTCGATCCGGTAGGCGCCCGGCACAACGAATTTGCTGCCCTGAGCCAGGGCGTAGTACTCGGGGTTGTAGGTGATGGCGCCGGTGGAGTTGTTGATGGTCACGGTCGACGTGCAGTTGTTGCAGCCGCCGTTCTGCGGCCCAAGGTTCTGATCCAGGGCCAGGTTCCATCGGACGGTGCTCTTGCCCCAGTTGCGCATGTTGCCGATGATCAGGAGTTGGTCGATGTCCTTCAGGGATTGGGCGAAGCTGGTACCGCTGAAACCCGAGCCCTCACTGAACCAGATCCCCTTATTCGGGTATGAGTTATGCAGGGCAGTTTGGGAATCGACCGTGCCGCCGTACCAGTGGAAGGCCGTGCCGGCGGCATAGGAATAGGCGGTCGCGTTGCCCAACACGTCGTATGGGTACTGGTTGGTCCAGTTGTGATCCCAGACCAGGATCTTCGAGGTGACCCCGGCCGAGGCGAACGCGGGGCCGAGATAACTGCCGAGCAGAGTCGCCTGCTCGCTCGAGGCCATGCCCATGCCCGGGTAGCCGCCCGGGATGTAGAGCGGCTCGTTCTGCATTGAGATGTAGTTGATCGGGATTCCCTGGGCCGCGTATGCCTGAACGAACTTGACGAAGTAGTTGGCCCACGGCGTGTAGTACTGGCTCTGGAGATTTCCGCCGATCATCGACCCGGAGGTCTTCATCCAGCCGGGCGGACTCCAGGGGTTGGCCATGATGCTGAGCGCCGGGTTGATGGCCTTGATCTGCTTGAGCAGCGGAACGATGCACTGCAGATCGTGAGTGATGTTGAAGTGGGCCAGGCTCGTGTCGGTCTGGCCGGCCGGCATGTCGTCGTAGCTGTAGTTGCCGATCGACGAGAAGTCGGACGCGCCCATCGGCTGGCGCAGGAAGCTCAAACCGATACCGGTGGTGGGGCTAAACAGGTTGTTGAGCAGAGTGGTCTGCTGGGCCGCGGTGAGCTTGCCGCAGATCAACGAGGCCGATGAGTCGGTCAGCGATGCCCCGAAGCCATCGATCTGCTGGTAGGTCGTTGTTGGAGTGACGTCGATCGTCGTTGGGTTCGAGCCGCTGTCCGGGGCGAAGGTGAGGTTGGCTTGCTGCGCAAGCAGCTGGGTCTGATCCGGCGTGGTCATCCAGACCCCGACGGTCTCGCCGGCCGCCATCGCCGACTGGGTCAGCAATGCCGTGCCGGCCAGCACGGCGGCGGCCGCGAAACCCGTCAGCCGAACTAGCTTCGGCGATCTGGTCGTAGGTAGGCGCATGTCATACCTCCAGTGGTGGGACGCAAGCAGAGGGCTCCAGAGCCTGGAGCCCCTGCGACTGATGCCGACTAGTGGTAGATGCCGAATTCCCAGAGCGAGTAGCCCCAGGCGGTGCCTCGGGCCGTGCCCGTCAGGCGGACATACCTCCCGGAGCCGGTGACGTTCATGTCGTCGAACCCGCCGTCACCTGTCGTGGTCGAGAAGATCGTCGTCCACGTAGCGTTGTCGTTGGACGTCTGGATCGTGTAGGCCTTGCCGTAGCCGGCTTCCCAGGCCAGCTGGATGTGGGTGATGGTCTGGGTGGAGCCCAGGTCAACCTGGATCCACTGCGGGTCGCTCCAGTCACTCGCCCAGCGAGTGGCGAAGTTGCCGTCCGTTGCGTTGGTCGCCGGCATTGCCGGTGACGCCTGAGCGGACGACGCGGTGGTCGGCTTGCCGATGGCGATGTTGGTGCCGCTGACCGGCGGCGGCGTGACCTTGAAGGACTTCGTCTCGATGCCCACGTTGCCCTTGCCGTCATAGGCGTAGACGTAGACCTTCCAGACGCCCATGGTCTGCGGCGCCGTCACGGTGAACGTGGTGCCGCTCTGGGTGAACGTTACGTTCGTGAACCCGGTGCCCGTGCTGATGTACTTGTCACTGAACATCAGGTTGTAGCGGATCGGGTCGTTGTCCGGGTCGGTGACCGACACGTTGACCGTGAACTGGCTGCCCGCCGGCACGTTTGTCTGCGAGCTCAGTGTCATGGCCGTGATCTGCGGAGCCGTGTTGGCGAGCGGCGTCCCCGTGTATGCCTGCTTGAGGGCGCCGTAACCGAGCCGGCGCCAGCCGCCGGTGTAGGTGTTGAGCCATACGCCGCCGAAGTCGTTTTCGGTGCCGTAGTGGAACTCAGTGGCGCCCAGGGCTACGCCCGGGTGCGAAAGGATGGCGTTCCAGCTGGCCGTGTAGCCGGCTGCCTTCTGCAGATCTGTGGGTTCGCTCGGCACGCCGTTGACGTCGTTCGGGACTTCCCACTCACCGGCGGGTCCACCCTCCGTGAGGATGTACGGCTTGGTGTAGCCGCCGTTGATCCAGTCCTGCTTGACGCTGCCGACGGCGCCGTACGAGTTGACCGCGTACAGGTCGAGGGCTGGGGTATAGGACTTGTAGTACGGCCAGGCGCCGGTCCAGGCGTCGGTCGAGGTGACCGGGTGGTTGGCATCCGCCGCGTGGATGGCTACGGCCACCTGGTTGACGTACTGGGCGTAGGCCACGCGCTCCTGTTCGATCGTGGCCCCGTTCGGGTACGTGTAGTTCTGGGTGGTGAGGATGACCTCATTGCCGACGTCCCAGAGCAGGACGCCCTGATAGCCCTTGAGAGCGTTGACCGTGGATACGATGGTGTTGAGGGTGCTCGTCTTGTAAGCGGCGTCGTTGAGGTAGTCGGCGCCCTGGTTCAGCCAGAACCCGACGACGACCTTGATGTTGAAGCGTGAGGCGGTCTGGAGGAGGCCCGGCGTCGTCGCGGTGTCCGCACCCCAGGTCCGGATGGTGTTCACGCCCATGTTCTGCAGGTCGCGCATGTAGCCGTCGGCCGCGGCCGCGGGCGGGCCGTAGGTGAGGCCCTTGATGAAGTAGTTGGAGCCGTTGACGTTGAGGGCCCAGTTGCCCTGAGTGCCGGTCACTTTGACGACGCTGGGTCCGGCTGGGATGGCCGGGTCAGTCATCGCGGCCGGAGCTGTGCCGCTCAGCTTGGAGACCGTGACCGAGTCGATGTTGAGCGACGCCCCGGAGACCGTCGCCGCCGTCGGCGTGGTTATGCCGGCGATGGCATTGGGCAGCGAGCCGCCGATGCTGAGGTTGAAACTGAGGAAGAAGCCGTGGTCGACGGCGGCCTGCCAGGCAGCGACGCCGACGTTGCTCTCGCGCACGACCCAGGTCTGCTGGCCGTCGAGGTAGAAGCGGACTTCCTCGTCGGTCTTGCTGCGGTCGATGATCTCGCTGTACTCGTGGTAGCCGGTCTGGCAGCCGACGCAGCTGGCGAAGCCACTCTGCCGGCCGTTGTACTCGGCGCACGGGCCGTCGGGCGCGGTGCCGCAGTGGAGGGTGTTCGAGAGCTGGCTGCGGCCGTTGACGTCGGTCATGATGTCGGTCTCGCCGACGGCCGGCCAGTTGTTCCAGTTGCCGCGGTAGGCGGCGCCGGTTGCGCGGAAGCCGGGCCAGTAGCCCAGGCCGTTTGCGCTGTTCACGTTCGGCTGCTGGATCACGGCGGTGAACTTGACCTGCTCGCCCGGATTGGCAGCGAAGTCGGTCCGCTGAGTGGCGATGCGGCCCGAGGTCCAGTTGCCAGAGCCGTCCTTGATAGCCTTGATAACAAGATGGCCGCTACCGTCGAGGTAGAGGTTGGCCGTTGAGGCGCTGTCTGTCTCGACCTCACCGGTGCCCCAGGCGGCGGCGCCGCCCGGGTACGAGGTGCCCGTGTACGTGACCCAGTCGGTCGCGGAAGGAGCGGTGTTTGCCGCGCCCGTGAAGTCTGTGGTCCAAACGGGGGTCCAGATCGGGCCGGTCGGCGTCGGCGTGGGCGTCGGCGTCGGTGTGGGCGTCGGTGTGGGCGTCGGCGTCGCGGTCGGAGTTCCCGAGGGGGTCGGCGTCGGGCCGGGGCCCGTCGTGTAAACCTGGAATTCCCAGACCGAGTCGCCGTAACCGGTCGCGCGGACGGTGCAGTAGAGCCGCACGTACCGGCCGGTGCCGGTCACGTTCAGCGTGGAAGTGCCGCCGGTGCCGGTGGTAGTCGAGTAGATCGTCGTCCAGTTCGCGCTATCGGTCGAGACCTGGATCTGGAAGGACTTCGCGTAGGCAGCCTCCCACACGATCACAACCTTGCAGATCGTCTGCGTTGATCCGAGGTCGACCACGAGCCA
>PMXR01000144.1 GCA_003171035.1 Chloroflexota bacterium | reverse complement strand
ATGACGTTCGGCTACAGCCGCGACGACGCCGAGGGCGGGTTCCTGCTCAAGTACGTCGAGGACAAGATCCTCCCATACAACCCCTTCCAGTCGCTCGACCCGGTCATCGTCCAGGAGATGGACATGGCCGTGAAGTTGGGTCGCAAGACGCGTCCCGACCTCAAGGTCGGCATCTGCGGCGAGCACGGCGGCGACCCGCAGTCGATCCACGACTGCCACAGGATTGGCCTGAACTACGTTTCGTGCTCGCCGTTCCGGGTCCCGGTGGCTCGCCTCGCGGCGGCCCAGGCTGCCCTCGAAGGCGCCGCGGAGCGCGACAAGTAACTACCCTAGTGGAACAGCAGAAAGCCCGGCGGATCCCCGCCGGGCTTTCTGATTCGAGGAGTGACTCGCGAGGTTTGGCAAACTCCGTACGGCTCGGATCGCGTGGCGGAACGGACTGTTGCAGCGACAACCGATCTGCGGCTCGAGCCTACGATTCAATCGACATCCCCAAGGGCGCGAGTGACGGCGCGCTCCTTCGGCAACGGCTCGGGCCCCCCCTCCCCGGGCCGTTTGCCACGTCTTGGGGCGCCGATCAGCCGGGTCGGGCGTGCCGGCTGGGCTGCCGATCAAGCGGCGCCGGAGCCCAGCTCGGTCTCGAGCATCGCCGCCAGCTCGCGGGCGTTGGTGGAGCCGTAGTTGGCGTAGCAGTTGTTCATGAGCACGTGCATCTCGCGGGTTGCCGCGGCAGCTTCACGGATGCGCGGCAGCCACTCCGCCAGTTCCTCGCGGCTGTAGAGATAGCGGAACCGGTCCACGACAGGAATGCCGGCCGCCTCCCACGTCTCGACGCGGCGGCCGTGGAACCGGACAACCACCAGTTCCGGGGAGGTCACCGCGCCCAAACGCGGGACGCTGCTCCGGAGGCCCTGCGGGCCGTCGACCAGGACCAGTGGAATCGAGTGGTCGGCCAGGAAGCCCAGCGTCCGCTCGCGGTTCTTCTCGTTGAACCACGTCTCGCTGCGGAATTCGACGGCCGATCGGACCCCTCCCAGGCGTTCGCGTGCCTCCAGGATCAGATCGCGGCTCTCGCTGGTCGGGAAGAACCACTTTGGGAACTGCAGGAGCACCGAGCCAAGTTGGCCGCTCGCCCTCAACGGCTCGATGCCTGCCAGATAGAGTCGCCAGACTTCATCTCGCAACTCCCCGGGCAGATCTCGGGCGTACAGGCGTGGCTTCGCGGCCAGCTCGTCGGGCAGCGCGGCGCGCAGATCCTTGGGCAGCCTCTTCGTCTCGGTCGGCTGGCCGGTCATCAGGGCGTGTGCCTTGGTATCGAAGGTGAAGTCGGGCGGCGTCCGCTCCACCCACGCGGCGGCGGTCTTGGCCGATGGCAGCGCGTAGTAGGTGGCGTCGACCTCGACGATGGGGAACGTGGCCGCGTAGTAGGCCAGCCGCTCTTCGGCGCTGTCGGCACCGCGAGGGTAGAAGACGCCCGGGGCCGTCATGGTCGGGTCCGTCCAAGACGCGGTGCCGATGCGGATGGCGGTACCCCCGGCGGTCGTCAGCGCCTCACGCGCCGCCCCCGCGACCGACGCGGCGCGTTCGCCGGCGACATCGGCCCCGGGGTCGTGCGGGTTGTCCGAAGCGGCTGGCTCGAGCGGCGGTTGCGGCATGGCGCCAGGTTGCCGCATCTGGGTCTCGGGCGCCAGAGGGCTCATATCAGGCGCACGGCTCCGTTTCGGCCGGAAGCACGTGCCGACCGACGCCGATCAGGGCTCGACCGGCCGCCGCTCGAGCAACTCGGGCGATGCCCGGGGTCAGCGTGCCGGCGATGGCCAAGATCGAGGCCACCCCGAAGGCACCGGAGAACTGGTCCAGCATCGAGTGGCTGCGGCCCAAGCAGGCCCTCGTCAGTCCGGCGGGATGATCGCCGCCGCACCAGGACAATACTGGGCGGTCTTGCCGATGGCTTCGTAAGGACAGGCCGCCTGGTCGATCACGTACAGCAGCATGCCGCGGTTGCGGGCCGTCTGCTGGGCCACGATCGAGTAAGGCGGGTAGATGACCGCAGGTGCGGCGACGGCGTCCGGCGCAGCGGTGTCGGCGGCAGCCCCGGTCGAGTCGGTCGGATAGAGCTCGATCGTGAACGAGAAGATTCGATAGGTGTGATAGAGCCAGTCGATCTCGTCGCCATCGGAGATGTACATCTTGCTCGACTGCTCGTACTTGTAGCCGTCCAGGCCGGCCATCGTCTGGGCCATGGCCACGAAGACCGCGTGGTCGTCAGCCGTCATGTCGCCCGGGATGGCGGTTCTGGTGTAGCTATACGGATAAAGGATCAACTCGCCGTTCGTATGCAGAGACACGTGAGTCACTATCCGTTGCACGCCGTCGACGACGCGCCCGGCCACGAAGTTGGCCAGAGCTTGTGCCTCGGGCGTCGAGAAAGCGCTCGGGCCGCGATAGTTCCAGGCGGCGGGGTTCGACGAGCTGCCGCCGCAACAGCCCCACTTGTAGGCGTAGTTGCGATTGATGTCGGTGCCGATATAGGTTGAGCCGGCAACGGGCTGCCTGTTCTTCCGCCACGAGTGGTACGCGCCCCCGGCGAGGTCGTAGTCCCAGCCGTCGGGGTTGAGCGCGAAAACGATCCATGTTGTCCGCTGGTCGACGAGATCGTGGACGTACGTGTCGGTGTCGTAGCCGGACGTGAGGGTCTCAAGCAGATACAGCGCCTGCTCGACGCCGAGATGTTCATCGGCGTGGTGCAACGCATCGACCAGGATCTCCGGCTTGTCCGAATCGACGGAGACGTCACTCGAGACCTTGGCGGCCCAGATGTCCCGGCCCTGGTAGCTCTTGCCGATGGAGAAGATGTGGACCAGGTTGGGATAGGCGATCTCCTCGGCCTTGATCACCGTATAGAGTTCGCCCGGATCGTGATAGCCGGAGTCCTTGGTCGGGTAAGCCGTTGGATCGGTCGGTTTGGTGAGCCGTCCGTCGGCGAAACCCACCAGTTCTGCCTGGTTGATCACGGAGACCGGCCCGACCAGAACGATGTGCGTCGGCCGCGTTGACAGGATGCTGTCCC
Organism: Chloroflexota bacterium; assembly: GCA_003171035.1. Lineage (GTDB taxonomy): Bacteria > Chloroflexota > Limnocylindria > Limnocylindrales > CSP1-4 > Fen-1039. The sequence goes on along the minus strand of PMXR01000144.1, from coordinate 18,814 downwards.
TCGTAGTCGCGGGGAGCAGATCGGTCCCCTGCGCGTACAGAATCGGGGCGGTGCGCGCGACCGAAAGTGCCACAACTGCCGGTCCGGTCGCGGCAGCGGTACTGCTCATCGCGACGATCGTGGCCGCGCCGGGGAAGTACCTGGCGGCCACGGCGGAGGCGGTGCCGTACGTGTCCGAGCCGGAGACGCGTTCGACCGTCGGGACCAGGGCGCAGATCTGCGACATCACCGCGGCCGACAGTGAAGCAGTTCCGCCAACGATGATCGCGTGGTCGGGGCGGAGACGCGTGATCTCGGCCGCCGTGGCGGCGGGCAGCGAACTCGAGTCAACGAGCAGGAAGGGAGTGCCGGCCTTGGCCGCTGCCGACGCTGCAACCACGGCATCGGACGGGCTGCCGGCCGAGGCAACGATGACGGTGGCCGCGGCGTGGTCCGCAACTTCCGAATCGTCGTTCGCCATGTAGCCGGTGACGTCAAACACGATGTTGGTGGTCGCGGCCCCGTTGGCCCAGTACATCAAGTCGAGGCTGCCGCCTGTGCTGAGCGGCATGGTCACGCCGTTGCCCCGGATGTCGCCGGCAGGGAAGTTGATCGTTGAGGTCGCGGGAAGAATCCGCGAAACAAGTTCGGGCGCGACGGTCACCGAACCGTGCATCGTCTGCCCCGTGATCGTGATGTTGCCGGTCACCGCCAGCGCGTCGGCCGGGATGCCATGGAACCCGGCAACCGCCAAGGATTGCTTGGTCTGAGAGTGGAGGAGGGTCGCTCCGAGAGGGATGCGGGAGTCCAGAAAGCGAGTTGGGGCCAACGGATGGAAAGTCGCACCGCCGGTGCCTGCCTGGAAGTAGCCCGTGACGTCGAAGACGATGTGCGCCGTACCACCGACACCTCGGCCTAAGTACATGATGTCGAGGCCGCCTCCGGGCCCAATTGCGACGGTAACGCCGTTGCCGCGTGTGTCCCCGACCGGGAAGTTGATTGTCGAAGTCGGCGGGCGAGAGCCCGATGTGAGCGACGGTGCGACCGTGACGGAACCAGATTTCGTCTGGCCCGTGACGGTCACATTGCCCGTGACGGCGACCGCGTCGGGCGGCACGCCGAACAGTCCGGTGACGTGCACGGTTTGTGCGACCAACGAGTGGAAGACTCCGGCTCCGAGGCCGATCCGCGAGTCCAGGATCCGACCCGGAGAGATGGAGTGGTAGGTGGCACCAGTTGAGTCGTTGGCAAAGTACCCGGTGACGTCGAAGACGAGGTCGGCCGTGGCCGACACGTTGCTTGACCAGTACATCGCGTCGAGCTTGTCTCCGGGGCCGAGGGCAACAGTGAGGTTGTTGCCTCGAATGTCACCGACAGGGAAGTTGAGGGTGGAGGTGGACGGAGTGACGCCGCTGGTCAGCGTCGGCGCGACAGTGACGAACCCTCCATTGGTCTGACCTGTGATTGTGACGTTGCCCGTCACGGCCACCGCGTCCACGGGAATCGTGAAGAGCCCGCCGACCGCAAAGGATTGTTTGACCCTGGAGTGGAATCGCGTCGCACCGCGAGGTATCCGCGAGTCGAGAACGCGTCCCGGGGTAATCGGATGGAACGTTGCTCCGGTATTCGCCTTGAACGACTCGGCCGAGATTGCAGCAGCAGTCGTGTAAGCGTCGCTGCCGATCGTACGTTCAACCACGGCCGACGTTCCGAGCAGGTCTGCGACCTGGCTCATGACCGTGTCGGACACGGCCGAAGAGCCGCCGATGACTTCGACCCGCTCCGGGTTCAGCCTTACCAACTCGTCTGCGACTTCCGACGCCAGCGAAGACCCGCTGATGCAGACCACGACTCCGCCGTCGCGGGCCGCGGCGGGACCGGCCGCAATGGCGGCGGAGGCGGCGGCCGACGAGATCAAGTAGACGACGGGGACGCCGCCGTCGGGCGAAAGGCTGCGCGAAATGGCAAGCGTCGTCGAGCATGGGTCGGTGCCGCCCAGCTCCTCGGTCGTGACGGTGGACGATCCAAAGTTGGCCTGGGGCTTGGGCGCGGCCGCGGCTGCGATCGGAGCGGCGATGGCCGAGCTTGCCAGCACGGCCAGGCAGAATGCCGCCGCCATGGCCTGGGGAACGACCCGGCCCGACACCGGGCGTCGCCGGTTGCGAAGGTGACGAGGCAATGCTCGGATCCTTAGCGGCGAGACCGAAAACGGGTGTTGAGGAATCAGCCCCTGCACGTGACCGGCATCGGTCGTCGTGATCCTATTTTCGGCTACCCACTTGGGATGTGCAATGGGTAGGTCGCCTCGGGGAATCTGCTCTTCGGCGGCGCTCAGCCGTCGACGGCCTGGGCCACGAAACGGCCGCCGACGCGCTCGACGCGCAGCGGCAGGCCGAAGGCGGTGGTCAGAATCGGCCCGGTCACGGTCTCCGCCACGGGCCCGGCTGCGAGCACTCGCCCGGATCGGAGGACGATGGCGTGGGTGGTGCCCGGCGCGATTTCCTCGACGTGGTGGGTCACGACGACCGTGGCTTCGAGCTTCGAGTCGGCATTGAGCCGGGCGAGCAGAACGGCCAGCTGCTCGCGAGCCCCGAGGTCCAGGCCGGCGGCCGGTTCGTCGAGCAGGAGGAGGCGTGGGGCGAGCATCAGCGCCCGCGCGATCTGGACTCGTTGCCGCTCACCAGACGAGAGCAATTCGAAGCGGCGGTCGCGCAGATCGGCGCAGCCGACCAGCTCCAACCGCTCGGCGGCAAGCTCCCGGGTTCCCGCCGACGGCCGATCCCACCACGGCGCGGTGGCTCCGGTGGCTCCGGCGACGACGATCTCCATGGCGCTGAGCTGGGGCGGAATGCGTACCTCGAGCGCGGCGCTGACGATGCCGATCCGCCGGCGCAACTCGCGAACGTCCACCGACCCTACCGTGGCGCCGAGCACTGAAACCGTCCCCCGAGACGGCCAAAGGTAAGTGGCGGCGACAGATACGAGAGTGGTCTTGCCGCTGCCGTTGGGGCCGAGCAGAACCCACCGCTCCCCGGACAGCACGTGCCAGTCGACGTCGTCGAGGAGCCGATTGCCGGACCGGATGACCGATACGCCGCGGATCGAGACTACTTCGGGGCGCTCGCCGTTGCCGCCGGTCATGCCGGCCCTGCCGCTGCGGCGAGGGCGGCCTCGAGCCGGTCGAGCAGGGGGGCTTGCGTCGGTTTGATGTGGAGGCGCGCTTCGTCCGGCCCGAAGTAGACCCATTTGTCGACCTCGGGGAAGCGCTTCTTGCGGCCCGAGAACGGCGGCCAGTCGATCTCGATGAAGTTGCTGCTCATCGTTGCCGTGTCGATGTCGCCCTCGATGGCCCAGGCGTAGACGATCTTGCCCCCCTTCTGACGGATCCAGCCGAGGTCGATGAGCCGGCTCGACGGAACCGGATGCCCGACTTCCTCCAGAAATTCGCGACGGGCGGTTTGTTCGTAGTCCGGGTCGCCGGCGTCGACTTCGCCCTTAGGAATCGACCAGTTGCCGAGGTCCTTGTTGCCGAAGAACGGGCCGCCCGGGTGGACGAGCAGAACTTCGAGGACGCCGTCCCGGTGGCGGTAGAGGAGGATTCCGGCGCTCGTTCGTGGCATGTGAGGAAAGGGTACGATCTTGCGGCTTGCTGCGCCGACCGTCGATCCCAGGCGCTGCCACAATGGGCTCGACATCGGTACACGGAGGAACGAAGTGGCCATTCATAAGCGTCCGCTCGGTATCAGCGGGCTCGAGATCACGACTGTTGGCTTCGGCTCGTGGGCTGTCGGCGGCGGCGAGTGGGCGTTCGGCTGGGGCCCGCAGGACGACGACGAATCGATCAGTGCAATCCGCCACGCCGTCTCGGCTGGTGTCACCTGGATCGACACGGCAGCGATTTACGGCCTGGGCCACTCAGAAGAGGTCGTCGGCCGCGCCGTGGCCGGCATCCCCGCGGCCGACCGGCCACTCATCTTCACCAAGTGCGCGCTCGAGGCCTATCCGGCCGAGCCGTTCAAGCCGGCCGTCCGCAACGCCGCGCCGGCGTTCATCCGGCTCGAGGTCGAGCGCTCGCTGCGCCGCCTCGGCGTGGAGCGGATCGATCTGTACCAGATCCACTGGCCCGATGAGACCGGAGTTCCGGTCGAGGATTCGTGGGGCGAAATGGCACGCCTCGTCGACGAGGGCAAGGTCCGCGCTATCGGCGTGAGCAACTTCGACGTCGCCCTGCTGGACCGCTGCGAGCGTGTCCGCCACGTCGACTCGCTGCAGCCGCAGTTCTCGCTGATTCATCGCGGCTCCGGCATCGATGTCATTCCCTGGGCGGCGGCTCACGGAACCGGCGTCATCGTCTACAGCCCCATGGCCTCGGGCATCCTGACGGACTCCTTCTCGCGGGATCGCGTCGCGGCGATGGGGGAGAAGGACTGGCGGCGCAAGTCCGACAGCTTCCTCGACCCGGCCCTGACGAAGAACATAGCCTTGCGCGACGCGCTCAAGTCGATCGCCCAGCGTCACGGAACCACGGTTTCGGCCGTGGCCGTGGCGTGGACGCTGGCCTGGCCGGGCGTCAGCGGCGCGATCGTGGGCGCGCGAAAGCCCGAGCAGGTCGACGGCTGGTTGCCGGCCGGAACGCTGGCGCTTTCGGCGGCGGATCTCGACGAGATCGCGGCCACGGCGGAGCGGCTGGGTGTCGGTACCGCGCCGGTCCGCCCGAAGTAGGGGAGTCTACGCGCCGAGCTTCATTCCCGCGGCTTTGCAGTCGGCGGCGAACAGAGCCTGCGCCTCGGACGTCGGGTCCCAACGCGTCGGGAAGGCCACGAGCCGGCTCATCCCGGCCTGCGCGTACCGGCCGACCAGGTCGACGCGGGCAGCGCCAGGCGCCCTCATTTCCTCGTCGCTGGCATAGACCGAGACCCTGAGAGTGGCCGGGTCGCGGCCTATCTCCTCGCATCTGGCCCGGATGGTCGGCAGGTCGGCGACAACTTCATCGGGCGACTTGAAGACCAGATTCAGCTCGTCGGCGAACTTGGCCGCAATCCGCCACGTGACCTCCGGACCGTTGCCGCCAACGATGATCGGCAGGTGCGGCTTCTGGATGCCCTTGGGCACGTTGATGGCGCCCGCGACGTGGGCGTAGTGGCCCTCGAAGGTCGCCCGCCCCGGGGCCAGCATGCGGGTGATGATCTCTAGGCTGTCGCGCAGGGCCTTGAGCCGGTCGGCCGTCGGTGGGAAGCCGTAGCCGTAGGCCAGCCACTCTTCTTCCTTCCAGCCGCCACCGATGCCGAGTTCGAACCGGCCTCCGCTGGCGACGTCGAGCGTCGAGGCGAGTTTGGCTACCAGGGCCGGATTGCGGAACCCGTTGCAGATGACCATGTGTCCCAGACGCACACGCGACGTGATCCCGGCCACGGCCGTCAGCGTGGTAAACGACTCGAAGGTCATCTCGTCGGTCGGGTCCGGGGTCGTGTGGAAGTGGTCGAAGACCCACTCCGACTCGAAGCCCAGGGCTTCCGCACCGCGTGCCAGCTCCATCGACCTCGCCCAGGCGGTGCCGGCATCCCAGCCGTTGTACTCGTACTTCCAGCCCTGCGGGATCATCACGCCGACGTCCATCACGATCTCCCTTGGTCCAACTTGCGGTTCAATCCGGCACTGCCGCGCGCAGCATGGTCGCCGGGCCGGCGGTCGCCCAGATCTCGTACGCCCCGGCCGAACCGGCCACGAGCGCCGTCTCGAACCGGCCCAGCCCGAGTCGTTCGCCGCCACGGGCCAGCTCGATCTCGCCCGCCAGCACCGTCAGAATGTGGAATCTCCGTCCGGCCGTGTTGGTCGCCAACGGGCCGCCGTCGGTCGAGACCCGCACCAGCTCGACATCGAAGTAGGGGCACTCGATCGCGTCGGACGTGCCCGTTCCGGCAGGAACAGCAGGCCTCACCGCGGGCGCGGCCACGACCGCGCGGGTGACCTCGACGGATTCCTCGATGTGCAACTTCCGCCCCGTCGACGTCGGCCGGTCCCAGTCGTAGACCCTGTACGTCGTGTCGCTGGCCTGCTGGATTTCGTAGAGCAGGAGACCGGGACCCAGGGCGTGGAGCGTGCCGGCGGGAACCAGCACCGCCTCGCCGGCGAGGACGTCCACTTTGGCGGCGACATCCCTGATGTGGCCGCCGCGTATCGCGTCCGCCAGCTGGGCCTGATCGACGCCCGGCTTCACTCCGAGAATGATCTGTGAGTCAGGCTCGGCGGCCAGGAAATACCAGGCCTCGGTCTTGCCCGGCTCGTCCGGCCCGACCATGCGTCTTGCCTGCTCGTCGTTGGGATGGACCTGGACCGACAACCAGTCGGCACAATCGAGCAGCTTGACCAGCAATGGGAAGCGCGCGCCGTTGCGGCCGGCGATGGCCGTCCCCATGAGATCCGGGCCGAACTCGACGGCCAGGTCGTCGAGCGTTCGCCCGGCGTAACGGCCGCCCATTACTCGGCTGGGTCCATACGCGACCCACATCTCGCCGATGGGCGGATTCGACGGTCGAAGGCGCTGACCGCCCCAGACGCGTTCCCGTGCCTGCGGCTCAAGCGCCAGCAGGTGCTGATCGATCGGGCTCAAGACTCCTCCAGCCTGCGCCCCAAAAGGTTACATCGAGGCGGGGCTGCGGGCGTTCGATCGGTTCGAGCCCGGCCGGAACTCTCGGCCGCGTGCTCAGACCGTCATGGCCGGGCCCGGCTTGCCGAAGAGGTAGCCCTGCCCGAGAGGGACCCCCAGACGGATCAACTCGTCGAGCTCCGCCTCCGTTTCGATGCCCTCGGCGATGAGTTCGCAGCCGGAGTTGCGCGCGAAGTGGGCCATGCCGGCGACCATCGCCTGGCGAGCCGGATCGGTGTCGATATGGCGGACCAGTGACAGGTCCAGCTTCACGAATTGGGGCTGCAGCTCCAGGATGTGGCGGAGGCCGGCATAGCCGGCGCCGGCATCGTCGACCGCGAGGCGGGCGTTGCCGCGGACCAGGTCCAACGCCTCAACCAGCGCCTTGTAGTCGGCAATCTCCACGTGCTCGGTTATCTCCAGAACCACTTCGCGGTCGACTCGCTCCAGGGCGGCGATGATAGGAATGATGGCCTCGGCCAGTGCCGGCGACACGTTCAGGCTGACCCATGTGCCGGCCGGCAGCCAGCATGCCGCCTCGATCTGCTCGGCGATGCAGGCCGTCTCGAGCTTGATGCTCATGCCGGCCAAGTCGGCTTCGATGAACCGCTGATCGGGGCGGGCGCCGTCGCGGAAACGGGTCAGAGCTTCGAACCCCACCGTTCGGCGCGTACCGAGCTCGACGACCGCCTGGAATACCGGCACGAAAGCATGGTCGGCGATGATCGAGTTGAGTTCGGCTCGGATGTCGTCTCGCCGGCGCTGTTCTGCCAGCATCGGGCCGATCAGCGCGGCGGATACCACGCCGAACTCCGACACCGTCGGTAGCCGCGTGGCCAGGCGCTGGGCCTCGAGCTGTTGGGTCGTGCCCATCGACACGACGCCGACGATCCGGTCCTCCCAGCGCATCGGCGCGAAAGCTTCGCCGAGCAGCTTGCCGGGCTCGGGGCGTCGTGTCGCCGGAGTGGAGTCGACCCAGGTTCCGGCCGCTGCGCCTTCGCGGATGTGCCGGCCGCGCCCCGGCTCTAAGGCTTCGCCGACGACTTCTCCTTCGGGCTGGATACCTTCGAGAGCCATTGGGACCACACCCGCGGCGCCGGTCGTGTAGATCCGGGCCGCGTCGATGCCGGGCAGGCGAAGCGCCTCGTCGCATATCCGAAGCGAGGTCAGCGCCAGCGTGTCCGCCTTCTCGAGGCGGCCCAGCGACAGCATCGCCTGGGCCCGTTCGTCGACTTCGCCGGCGAGCCGGCGAAGGGCCAACCTCTCACCGACCACAAGCAACCGCTGCCGGACGATGGCCAGGAGCACGACGACGGCAGTACCGACCGGGGCCGGATCCATGCCGGCGATCCGGCCGTGTGGGATCGCCTCGATGGCTGCGCACAGCATCAGCGATGCCATCGGCACCCAGTCCGTCAGCCACCTGGCCGCAGCCTCGAATGGGCGAGTGTGGACGACCTCCTGGTCCCAGGTCATCCAGCCGAAGGCCACGGCGAGGATTCCCGCCGCAAAGAGGCCGCTGACAAGTCCGGGCAAGGTCTCGCCCTGCAGCAGCACGTAGACCCAGATGATCCAGCAGAACCCGAGCAGGGTGACGCCCGGAATGACGATCCAGAACCCGCGGTTCGTCGGCACGGCGCGCATTGCCAGCGCGGCAACGGAGGCTATCAATGCGCTGCCGGCGAGCGCGGCGAGGAGCAGCGGCACGACAAGGCCGCGCGGTGCGGCGGCGGCGATGTCGGCGCTCCAGATCGTAATGAGAACCGTCGCCCCGGCCACGAACATGATGCCCGTGTCCAGGCCGGCGGCGATTCCGGTCGAGCGGTCCATCTTGTTGACCAGAACCGGAGTGATCACGGCCAGGGCCAGCGCCGCCGCGAACACGAAACACACGCTGGCGGCGATCGCGGCCACCGAGGGTCCGACCAGCGGGACCAGATCGAGGCTGGCCATTGCCAGCGCCGTAATCGCCACCGCCGCGGCGAGCGGCCGGTAACGCAGGGTCGATCTGCCGGAGCGGCGGGCGAGCACGACAAGTGTCAGGCTGGCCGCGGATGGGGCCGTGACCGCATACAGGGCTCGGAAGACGGGGCCGTTGCCTTCGGGATTGGCGATGTCCAGCAAGACGAGGGCGGCGGTAACCAGGGCCCCGATAAGCAGAATGACGCCGGGGCGGTCACGCCAACGGCGGACCGCGGCAATCGCCGCGGCCGGAACCATCGCGAAGGGGCCTAGTTGAGGCAGAGTGGCTTCGCGACTCACAGGCCGGCCGACCCGCGGCCGATTCCGGCCACGTACAAATGGTCTATTGGCGGCGATCCGTCGAAGCTTGGTACCCCAGTTGGGGCATGCGTAGCGATCCGTAAGTCCATGATCTGCAGCGTTTGCGGTTGAGTACAGGCTATCGAACGCTGAGCGGCTGCCCTTCAGCCAGCGGGTCAGATGCCGGAGTCCGCAGTCCCCGCTACGGCGGACGACGCACCTGCGGTCCGCGCCATCCGATGGAGCCACGAAAACGCCGCCGATTCACCCATCTCGCTACGGACCAAGGCCTAGGAAACGATGCCTATCGCCGGCCGATGCCGGTGCACTGCGGCACCGGCTGCCATCACGCCGCTCCGATGAGCGCGGCGTCCGGCTCGCGGCGTCGCTCCACGACGGGCTTCAACAACAGCGCGCCGATGATGTAGAAGCCGACTCCGAGCAGCAAGGCAGCCCGCGGACCGGCGCCGTAGCCGAGCCAGCGATTCACCGTGTCCATGACTGCGGCGCCGCCAAGCGCCAGCGCCACGGTCCCGGCCGAAGCCGTCGCGACGTTGGAGATGCCCATGTACCGGCCGGTCGAGGCCTTGGGCACGATGTCGCTCATGAGTGCCCAGTCCACGGCCAGGAAAGACCCGGCCGAGAGCGCGAAGAGAGCCGCTCCCAGCATGGCGACCGGCAGCACGGGCGCGAACGCTCCCAGAGCGAGTCCGGTCGCGCCGATTGCACAGGACCAATAGATGATCCGCTTCCGCCCCAGCCGGTCCGACAGCCGTGCGGCCGGAATCACGGCCACGGTCAGGCAGACGGCGACGATCCCGAGCAGGACGATCTTTGTGTCACCCGTCTGCTTTGCGTTCAGGCCGAAGACCTGAGCCAGGTAGAACGTGCTCAGGATCGGGTAGAGCGAGGCGGCGGTCAGGATGAAGAGGCGCGAACTCACCAGCCACAGGAAACTGCGTTCGCGCAGGATGTCCGTGCCCCAGGCCTCGCGGGCTACCGACCACCACGACCGGCCGTGCCGCGGCTTCACTCGGGTCCCTTCATGGACTCCGATGAAGACGCCCATCATCGCGACGAACTCGATGGCTCCGATCGCCATCGTTCCGTAGAAGAACGCGTTGGGGTCGCTTCCGCTTTGCCGCACCGCCAGCGCCGCGGCCCCGTACCCGCAGAGATTGCCGAGTGCCGAGAAGAGCCCGAGCAGCCCCGAGGCCGTTCCGACCTGCCGAGCCGGTACGAGGTCCGGCACGTAACCCTGGAATGGCCCCTGGGCGAAGTTGGAGCTGAATTGGAGCAGGGTCACGAAGGCCCCGATGGCGAACAGGCCGTTGGCCGTGGCGATGCCGTACAGGAAAACCACATCCAGCGTGGCCCCGATGAAGATGTAGGGCTTGCGCCGGCCCCAGCGGGTCATGGTGTAGTCGCTGATGGACCCGACGGTCGGCTGGACGGCGATGGCGATGACCGTCCCCACCAACGCGATCTGAAGGGCGCCGAGTCCCTCCGATCCCTTGGCGGCCAGGCCGGCGAACTGGATCCTGCCGTTGACGATGTCGAGGATGCCGCTCCACACGGCGGAGATGCCGAGCCAGTAGAGGGAGATCCTGATCAGCTGCGACCCCGAAAGCAGCCGGGTCGGCCGGCCGTCCGCGTCGTGGGTGGCCGGGACTGTGGCCTCGACGGGCGTCACGTCGCCCATCGATTCGACTCCGTTAGCGGTGTCGAACACCGGCCAGCGCCTCCGCTCGGACCGAACCGCTCAGCCCTCCGACATATTCGGCGTCGTTCGGGTCCGTCCGGCCGGATTGGGAATTGTCGGTGCCAGTATCGCCGGTCCGGGGCCTCATCGCGAGGGGGACTCGCCAGATGCGGAAACCCGCCGGCGGAGTGCCGGCGGGTTCCTGGACTCGAGTGGTGGCGGACCCCGCCGCCGGCCTTCTAGTAGCCGCCGGCCGCGGAGGGCACCGCTCCACTGACCGGAGCCACGAACCAGACGTTGTTCGTGCCCTGGCCGTTGGTGTCACCGGCGGTCGAGTCGCCCGAGTAGTAGTAGAGGGGCATGTGGTCGTAGGTGACCTGGATTGTCCCGTCGGTACGGGTGATTGTCGCGAACGTGCCGCTGGCGCCGCTGGGCCCGGTGATCGTGGCGCCGCTCGTTGTGGTCAGCGCCGGCCACGTCGTCGCACAAGCACCCGTGCATGTGCTCGTGTCCGCGGTGTCCTTGGTCAGGACGTAGAGAGTCATGCCGTTCTGGCCGGTCAGGTAATCACCCATCGTCGCATCGGGGGTCGAGGCGATCGTGAGCCCGGCGGCTGCGGAGGAAGTGTCCACCGCGGCCGGTGACGCCGGCGTCGACGCAATGGCCGCGGTGCTGGTCGTCGCCGCGGCGGCAGATGCCGCGGGAATTGCGGTGGCGGCGGACGAGCAAGCGGCTGCGAACAGAGCCACACCGATGGCGAGGCCGGTCAGCGTAGTCAATCGTGAAGTGAAACGCATTTGTTCTGTCTCCCGGATCGAGCGCCTCCGGGCCGTGCAATCTGATAGACCTCTGTGGGGCGCATAGCGTGTACGTACGAGTGGTCGTGATTGGTTCGCGGCTGCGAAATGGTCCCGCCGTGCGGGCCGCGGGCAGCGAACAACCGGACGCCGGGGCCCCGTCGGCGCCGCCCTAGCCCGTGGGAGCTTCGCCCCGCGTGGCATTCATCCGGCCCTGGATCTCGAGCGGTGTGATTTGCGCGGCAGGGCACTGGGCCTGGGAGTTGCCCAGGCCCGCGAATCGATCCGCCACGGGGTCCAGCGCGCCAGGTCGGTGGCCCCGCGCTAGAGTGGCCGCGCACGGTTCGCTTCGGTCGCCGTTGATCCTTCGTCGGGACTAGGGGAGGTCAGTGGGATGTTGGGTTCGAGTCATCTTCGCCGGCGTTCGGCCGAGCATCTGTCGATCAACCCGCTCTTCGCCCAGGGGTCGGTGCTGGCGCCGATACCGTCCAAACGTCTACCGGCCGACGAGATGTCTTCATCGGCCGCATATCAGATCATCCACGACGAGCTGATGCTCGACGGCAACGCCCGGCAGAACCTGGCGACTTTCGTGACGACCTGGATGGAGCCGGAAGTGGGGCAGCTCATGAGCGAGTGCCTGCCCAAGAACATGATCGACAAGGACGAGTACCCGCAGACGGCCGAGATCGAGCACCGCTGCGTCTCGATGCTGGCCGACCTGTGGCATGCCCCAGACCCAGCGAAGGCTCCGGGCTGCTCGACCGTCGGTTCGTCAGAAGCCTGCATGCTGGGTGGCCTGGCCATGAAGCGGCGCTGGCAGCAGAAGCGCCGCGCGGCCGGCAAGTCGACCGACAAGCCGAACATCGTCATGGGCATCAACGTCCAGATCTGCTGGGACAAGTTCGCCAACTACTTCGAGGTCGAGCCACGGCTCGTGCCGATGGAAGGCGATCGCTTCCACCTGACGGGCGAAGAAGCGGTGAAGCTCGTCGACGAGAACACGATCGGCGTCGTGGCGGTGCTGGGCTCCACCTTCGACGGCAGCTACGAACCCGTCGCCGAGATCGCCGCCGCGTTGGACGACCTCCATGCCCGGACCGGCCTCGACGTCCCGATCCATGTCGACGGCGCATCGGGCGGGATGATCGCCCCGTTCCTCGATCCCGATCTCTCGTGGGACTTCCGGATTCCGCGCATCGCCAGCATCAATACTTCGGGCCACAAGTACGGCCTCGTGTTCCCGGGCGTCGGCTGGGTCCTGTGGCGCGATGAGGCGGCCATGCCCGAGGAGTTGATCTACCACGTCAACTACCTGGGCGGCGACATGCCCACATTCGCGCTCAACTTCTCGAGGCCTGGCGCCCAGATCGTGGCCCAGTACTACATGTTCCTGCGCCTCGGCCGCGAGGGATTCCGGGCGGTGCATTCGGTATGCCGGGACGTGGCACGCGCCCTCGCCGCCAGGCTGGCCGAAACGGGCCCGTTCGAGCTGATCACCGACGGCAGCGAGCTACCCGTCGTCGCCTTCCGAGTCAAGCCCGGGATCGACAACTTCACCGTCTTCGACGTCTCGCGGCGGTTGCGGGAGCGGGGCTGGCAGGTTCCGGCATACACGTTCCCGAAGAACCGCGAGGACCTGGCGGTGCTCCGGATCGTGGTTCGGAACGGCTTCTCGCACGACCTCGCGGCGCTGTTCCTGGCCGACCTGGAACGGCTGCTGCCCGAATTCGAACGCCAGACCGAGCCGGTTGGCAAGGAACTGGCCGGCTCATTCCGCCACTGAACCGCGGCCCCCGAGGTGACGGCCGTCGTCTGGCCCCGGCCGCGGCCTGGGGGCTGGGCCCTAGAGGAACGCCAGGATCGCGAGCAGGCCCGCCGCCCCAGCCATGAGGCACGCTGCCGAGAGCGCGATCCGGCCGCCGCGACTCTCGCGCAGGACCGCCGCCAGACCGGTCAACACGCCCGATAGAGCCAGGAACGACAGCCCGAGAACAGCGAGCTGCTCGCTGAAGCTCGCGGCGTTGCCCAGGTCGACCTGGTGGTTCTGCTCGCGGACCTCCGCGATGAGTTGTTGGGTGGTGGCGTTGAGCAGCCCGGCCGTGTAAGGATCGACCGGCGCCCCTCCGGTGGTGGCACTCGTGTCCGCCAATTCGGCCTGCAGCTTCTTGTAGGCCGACTGCTCGGCGGCGCCGATGGCGCTCGATCCCGGGTCGTCGTATTGGAGCCCGGCTTCCTCGCGTGCGACCGCCTCCATCCCAACCATCAACGCGGCCTGCTGCAATCCGCCGGCCGAGTCGATCGCCTCGCCGCTCACGGCGATCCTGGCCGACAGGTCCGCTGCCAGCCGGGCCGACTCCAGGTCCGCCCGGTTCGCGTCCTGGCTCGAACTCATCTGGACGACCGACAGGACCGCCGCGAGGATCGCGATGGCGCCGATGAGCACCGCGGCCACGAGGTCGAACCGTCTCTCGGCGCGCAGGCCGGCCGCGGAATCGGGCGCGATCACGCGGCTGCCTCCACGGCCAGGGCCAGGATTGCGCCAATGCCCAGAGCCACCGCTCCCAACCGCAGAAGGAGTGTCCTCCGCCGCTTGAGAGGTTGGGCCAGAACTCCGAGGAGAGCCGAGAAGCTGGTCGGGATCAAGGTGAGAGTCAGGAGCTGGGCTTTGTGCGCCTGCTGGTCGCCGCTCGATTCGAGTTTGTCGGGATTGAGCGACACCAGGTCCGGGTTCTGTGACCGCAAGTCGGCAAGGGCCTTGCCCAGGTCGAAACCGCCCGAGCTCAACGAGTAGTCCGTGTTGGTGGCGAGGTCGGAGCTGGGTGACAGGGCCGTGATGATCTGGCTCTGGACGTTCGCTTCCATCACCAGCGCCGCCCGAGCTGGACCGCTCTGCTGCTGGGCCGCGGCGAGTAGCTCGGCCTGGATGGTTCGAGCCTCGAGGATGCGGAGCGCCACCGGAAGCTCGGCCTCGTACAGCAAGCGCACGTCTCCCATCGCCGCCGCCGAGCGCTTGACCTCAGTCCTCAGAGCCGTCTGCCAGGAGTTGGACGCGGAATTGGAGACAATCGCCGCCCGAAAACCGATGATGGCGGCCACGACGGCGGCGACGGTCAGAAGTGTCGCGACTCCACCGTGCCCGTGCCCGCTCTCACCGGCAGGCACGACGATCTCGGCCGCGGCGACCGCGCGCGCTTCCACAGCGGTCGTCTCGAGTATCTCGCCGGTCATCGTTGCCCTCCCGACGGTGTGCGGGCTCGTGGTGAGAGCACTGTAGCGCGGGCAGCGGCCGGGAGGGTAGCCGAACCGCAGGCCGATCCGAGACGCAGGCCGGATCCAGGGTGCCTAGTTCGTCGGGATCACGTACACGTACAGCCCGTTGCGTCCTTGAGCCTGAGCGGATGTTTGGCGCCACGGCCGGTAGTCGTTCGAATAGCTTGACGGCGGCGATTTGGGCTGCAGCTGGCTGACCAGAACGGTCGAGTCGGGTGGGCGCGACTTCGGGTTGATCTTGGACACACGCGGATACCAGACGTCCTCGTATGCGATGGAGATCACCGTGAAATTGTCCGTCAATGCCGGATCGGCCGTGGCGGTGAACCCGGAGACGACCCAGGAGTGCCAACCGCCCCAGACGAAGATACCGGCCGGCCGCTGGGTCACGCGTATCTGCTTGGCCACGATATGGATGGCGTCGGTCATCCTGGCCTGCTGCCCGACCTCATAGTTGCCGTAGCCCAGGGAAGCAAGCCCGTCGGCCCAACCGAGCGGATCGGCTCCGCCGGAGTTCTGGCCGCCCATCGAGACTGCCAGATCCCACAGCTTGGCCTGCGTGTCGCGGGTCGTATCCGGCGTGGCGCTCATGATGTTCATGGAGGTCTGCATCGCCGCCGGGACGCACCAGGTGTCCTTCGACTCGCTGACGAAGTCACCTTTCTGATAGAGGTCCATCGAGAACTGGCCTATCGGAGTCGGCGCAGCCGTCGGGCCGGTAGGAGCCGACTGACCCGGCGCCAGGGACACCGACGACTGGGGAGTTGGGTCGGTCGAGATGATGATCGGCGCCCGCGTGCCGCCGACCCGTGCCCACGGCGTGATCTGTGGCTCGCCCAGCAGGTTGGAGTGGCTGAGCGCCTGGGCCGCGGTGAATGCGGTTCCGGCGGTCAGCGTGATCAGGAGTATCGCCATGAACGCCAGCTGCCCGGCCGGAAGGGGCTTCCGGCGATCCGACCCACCCCAGCGATCCCGAACCAGGGCCCGCGTCCAGCGCGACGAGCCGCCGATGCGAGCCATGCGTGGCCTAAGAGCGATCGCCAGCACCGCCAGCTGGGCGACACGGCAGGTGGTGTATCCAACTGGGATCGCTGCCAGCCCGATGGGCGAGGAAAGAATCCAGGTCGTAGCGATGCCAACGACAAACCCCGCCCAGGCCGCCAGCATCACGTCGAGCGTGTTGTGAGTGGCGAACAGGCCTCGGGCGAACAGTTCCACAAGGCTTTCGAACGGGATGGAGATGGCCAGGATGGCCAGGATCATCGTCGTCTGCGAGACGTCCGTAGAGTCGAACCCTCCGCCGCTCAGAAGGAAGCTGTCGGTCAGAAGGAAGCTGATGATGAAGCCGCCCAGGATCAGCAAGCCGAGGCCGATGCAGGTCGACAACAGGCCGATCGTCAGGAGGTTCGTCGTAAAGACTCTCTTGAAGGCCCGCTTGTCGCCCGCCGCCACAGCGGCCGACAGGGCCGGGAACGCTACGGTGGCGAACGCAAGTCCGACCATGCTCTCGCCGACGCTCTGGAAGTTGAGGGCGAAAGTGAAATCGGTCGTCGAGCCGGGTGCCAGCGTCGACGTGAGCGCCGTGAAGTACAGCAACATGACCGTCGTCACGGGCTGGCTGAACATCTTTGGAACCATGAGACGGAGGAACTCGCCGATGCCCTTGGTTCTAAGGGCCAGCGACGCACGTGGCCGGAACGTCGTTTGAGAGATCCCGACGAGGCGGATGCCCAGATGCGCGATGGCCCCGAGGACCGCGCCGAGGGCAGCGCCGTAGATGCCGAACGGCACGGAAAGTACGAAAGCGCCGACGACGATACCCACGTTGTAGAGGAAGTCACCCAGCCCGTAGGTAAGGAACTTACGTTCCGCAACCAGGATCTCGCCCAGGACCCAGGAGGCCGCGAAGGCAAGCTGGCCAAGGCACATGATGCGAAGAAGGCCGACGTACATGTCGCGCTGGTCCCCGACGAACCCCGGGACCATGAAGGAGGCTATCTGCGGGGCGAACACGATGACGACTGCCATCGCCGCGCCCGTGACGAGGATGGCCAGTGTCAGGATCGTCCGAGCGAATTCGCGGGCGGTTGCCTCGGCGTCGCCCTTCAGGCTCACGAAGAGCGGCAGGAACGGTCCAACGATTCCGCCAACTACGAGGAACTCCAGGGCGAACTGGGGAATCCTTTGCGCCGCCGTGAAGGCATCGAGTTCAGGGCCCGCGCCGAACGTGTGCGCGAGGGCCTTGTCGCGCAGGATCCCCATGGCCGCGTTGGCCACGAAGATGGTTCCCAGCAGCATGCTGCTGCGAGGCAGCATGCTGGGCATCAGGGCCTTGAACCGAGCTACAAGCGAGACCGGCTCAGCCGGTTCCGCAGCATCATCTTCGTAGAGCGCTGCTTGAGCGGCCCCGACTCTGCTGCTCAGCATGCGACCGCGGGACGTATCTTTTACCCAGGGCAACCCGCGATTCCTCCGTGACAACTGGTGACCTAGCCGATGTCGGCCTCGGGCCGTGCCATCTTAGTCGTCCCGGGACGCACGCGGGCTGAGCGATGTGGCGGGCCGGAAGCTCGTACAACGGATTCTTACCCGGGGCATTTGGGTAGATCACGAGAGCTTCAGACCCAGTTCAGCCGCCTGGACGACGGTAGAGGCCAAGAAAGAAAGGCTTAACTGATGAATCGAACCGTCCTCGCGAGACTGATCGCCCTGTTGATCGCAATCGCCGCAGTGGTCGTCGTGGGTGTCGTCGCATACCACGTTGGCGTCACGAATTCGACGGCCGGGCCGGCGATCCGGGTGATGCCATATCGGGGCAACATGATGGGTTGGGGCGATGGATCGGGCGCCGGTCTCGTCTGGCTTGTCGGTCTGGTCGTGATCGGTCTGCTGTTCGTCTGGCTGCTGGCAGCCATCCTGGCCCCCGACCGTGGCGGGTCAAGCCCAGCCGGCTCTTCCGGCTCCACCAGCTCCACCGCCGGCGATGTCGAGAAGCTCCACGATCTGTCCGAGTTGCATGCGCAGGGCCGGCTGACGGACGAGGAGTTCACGGCCGCCAAGCGGAAGCTCCTCGGCCTCCAGTAGGCCGATGGTCGTTGCAGCGCCGTTCACCGGGTTCTCGCGCGAGTCAATTCAGTTTCTCGTCGACCTGGCCCAGCACAACGACCGGTCGTGGTTCCAGCCGCGCAAGGGCGAATACGAGCGTCTGCTGAAGGAGCCGCTAGAAGCGCTCTGCCTGGCGCTGGGGGAGCGTTTCGAGGCACGCGGCCTGCCGCTTCGATCCGATCCGGCGAAGTCGCCCTTCCGCATCTACCGCGACCTGCGCTTCTCGGCCGACAAGTCGCCCAACTAGACCATAGTACATAGGCCATTTGTCACATTCGCGTCGGCCATGGCGGTAGGGGCATCGCGGACAGTCCGTTCATGTCACGTGAACTATTCGTGTCGCCACGAAGTCTCATGCCCCAATCATGCCTTGCCGTGCTGTTCTGTGTGGTCTAGTTGTGCCACAAGCAGCACAGCGACCAGACTGCACAGCAAAGCACGCTCGCACGCTCNNGGCGGCTAGGTTTCGGCGGTGGCGGGCTCAGGGCGGACAGTCCGAGTCCCGCCTTTCGCGCCCTAATTCCCTCGTGGGCGACCGCGATGGTGCCGCTTTGTCGGGTGGCCTGAAAACCCGACACCGCACCCGACACCAGGGGCAATTCTGACCTTCCGTTTGGACGGTATCCAAGGTGTCCTGTCAGCCCGTGACCTGTCAATCAGGTACCTGTCAACCCCTACGGGGTAGAGGGTTGACTGATAGGTACCGATCACAACCTGTCAGACGACCTGTCAACAAGCACGTTGACACCTTCTGACAGGTCATCCCTCCACCGCTTTCGGCCAGAACTCGACGCGGCCTCGCTGAGTGCCTTCAGACGTACTGTCCACCTGGCCGGCCGCTTCCAACTTACCCAGGTATGCCTTGGCCGTGTTCACGCTCACATTGAGCTTGAACGCCACCATGTGGGCCGTTGTGTGGCCGCCCTCGGACTCCGCGCACAACGCGCGCAGGGCCACCAGGGCGTCAGTCGGGGCAACCTTCGTTGATGTGTCGCCTTCGTCCTTCGTCCAGGTCCAGGCGAAGCCGTCCGGCTCGCGCTGCAAGATGCC